>NZ_AP018448.1:1247142-1558928 GCF_030294945.1 Streptomyces graminofaciens
TCAGCCATCGCGACGGGCTCCCTCGGGGTCGAAGAGGACGGGGTTGGCGACGGTCACCGGCACCAGCCGGTCGCCGACGGGGGCGTACAGCCGCTCGCCGATACGGTCCCGGCCGCCCTTGATCAGGGCGAGCGCGAAGGTCCGGCCGAGGGCGGCACTGCGGTAGCTGGAGGTGACATGGCCCAGCATCGGGACGGGCGGGGCGGGCAGCACGCTGTCGGCGACCAGGTGTGTGCCTTCGGGGAGGAAGGTGCCGGGGTCGTCCGGGAGCAGGCCGACCAGGTGCTTGCGGTCGGGGCGGGCGTTGTCGGCGCGGGCGTAGGAGCGTTTGCCGATGAAGTCGGGCTTCTTCTTCGACACCGCCCAGCCCATGCCGAGGTCCTGCGGGGTGACCGTGCCGTCGGTGTCCTGACCGATGATCGGGTAGCCCTTCTCGGCGCGCAGGACGTGCATGGTCTCGGTGCCGTACGGGGTGATGCCGTACGGGGCGCCGGCCTCGTACAGCGCCTCCCAGAGGGTGCGGGCCTCCCACGGTGACACGTTGATCTCGTAGGCGAGTTCGCCGGAGAAACTGATCCGGCAGACCCTGGCGTCGAGGCCCGCGACGGTCGTGTCCCGCCAGGCCATGAACGGGAAGTCGTCGTTGGACACGGCCAGTTGAGGTGCGAGGGCGCCGAGGACGTCACGAGAACGCGGGCCCACCAGGGCGACCGTGGCCCACTGCTCGGTCACGGACGTGCAGTGGACGCGCAGCTCCGGCCACTCGGTCTGGAGCCACTCCTCCATCCAGTCCAGTACGGCGGCGGCGTTGCCCGTGGTCGTGGTGACGAGGAAGCGGTCCTGGGCGAGGCGGATGACCGTGCCGTCGTCGAAGACCATGCCGTCCATGCGGCACATGACGCCGTAGCGGATCATGCCGACTTTCAGGGTGCTCATCATGTTGGTGTAGAGCAGGTCGAGGAAGACGGCGGCGTCCGGGCCCTGGACGTCGATCTTGCCGAGGGTGGAGGCGTCCATGAACGCCACACTGTCGCGGGCTGCGGCGCACTCGCGCAGCACGGCCGCTTCCATGTCCTCGCCGTCCTGGGGGTAGTACCAGGGGCGCTTCCACTGGCCGACGTTCTCGAACAGGGCGCCGTGCTCGACATGCCACTCGTGGATCGCGGTCGTGCGGACCGGGTCGCTCAGCGCGCCGCGGTCCCGGCCGGCGAGGGCGGCGAAGGAGACGGGGGTGTAGGGCGGGCGGAACGTGGTCGTGCCGAGCGCCGAGATGTCCACGCCGAGCAGTTCGGCGACGACCCCGCTGGCCAGAACACCTGAGGTCTTGCCCTGGTCGTTGGCGGTGCCGGCCGTGGTGTAGCGCTTGGTGTGCTCGACCGAGCGCATACCGGCGCCGGTCGCCCGGGCCAGGTCGTCGATGGTGACGTCGCGCTGGAGGTCCACGAAGCGGGGGGCGCCTTCCCGGCCGGGGACGGCGTACACATGCATGGGCGGCGTGTGCGGCCGCGCGGCAACGTCCGGCAGCCGGGGCGCCTCGGCGGCGTAGCCCTCCGCCTCCGTCGCGCGGGCACCGGCTGCGGCACCCTGGGCGAGCACCGAGGCCAGGTCCAGTACGCCGTTCGCGCTGCCCGCGACCTCGACCGCCTGGCGGCACTCGGCGGGGACGAAGGAACCGAGCGCCTCGTCGTGGCGGAGCTTGCCGCCCGCCTGACTGAACAGGTGCCCCACCGGATTCCAGCCGCCGGAGACCAGCAGCAGATCGGCGGCGAACTCCCGCTGCCCGGCGGACTCCCCGTACGGGGCGACGGTCACGGCGGTGAGACGCGGGGCGCCCTCCGTGCCGGTGACGGCGTGCCCGGGAAGCACCTCGACACCGGCGGCCCGGGCGCGCTGCGCCCACTCCCCCGGCTCGGAGCGGGTGTCGACGACCGCGACGACGTCCACTCCCGCCGCGGCGAGGTCCAGCGCCGCCGCGTAGGCACTGTCGTTGGTGGTGAAGACGACCGCGCGGCGGCCGGGCAGGACTCCGTGACGGTTGACGTAGGTGCGGGCCGAGGCGGCCAGCATCACGCCGGGGCGGTCGTTGTCCGCGAAGGCCAGTGAGCGCTCGTGGGCGCCGGTGGCGAGGACGACGCGGCGGGCGCGGATGCGCCAGACACGTTCGCGGGAGACGTTCTCGGGGGCGTCGGCGCCCAGGTGGTTGGTGCGGCGTTCGACGGCGAGGAGGTGGTTGTCGTCGTAGTAACCGAAGACGGTGGTGCGGCGCAGGACGCGCACATCGGGTGCGCTGTCCAGTCGCGCGGCGGTCTCCGCCACCCAGTCGAGGTGCTCTCCCGTGCCCAGGAGGCTGCCGCCCGGCTCGGGCTGGTCGTCGGCGAGGATGACGCGGGCGCCGCTCTTCGCCGCCGCCGCCGCGGCCGCGAGGCCGGCCGGGCCCGCGCCGACCACGAGCAGGTCGCAGTGCGCGTGTACGGCGTCGTAGCGGGCCGGGTCGGGTTCGGTGGCGAGGCGGCCCTGGCCGGGGAGGCTGGTCGCGACCAGGCCGTCGTACAGCTCGACGGTCGTGGCGGGGAGCATCGGCTCGGGGAACGGGGCCTCGATCTGGATGACGGCGTTGGGTTCCTCGACGCCGGCCGAGAAGATGCCGCGTGGGCGGCCGAGCTTGATGCTGGTGCCGGCCTGGATGACGCCGTTGGCGAGGAGGGCGGAGGCGAGGGTGTCGCCTCGGTAGCCCTGGTACGCGGTGCCGTCGAAGGTGAAGGTGAGGGGGGTGTCTCGGTCCACTCGGCCGTGGGTGGGGTGGCGGAACGGGTGGCTCGCGGCGGAGCCGCTGACGGGTGCGGCGCCCCCGCCGCCCCTACCCGTCCCATCCCTGGGGGCTGCCGCCCCCAGACCCCCGCTTTCGGCCTGAACGGCCTCGTCCGCAAGCGCCGGACCGGCTGGTTGTGCCGGCCCGGGCTGAGAAGTGACCGTACTCGGCCCAGCTGTTGCCGTACGCGGCTCGGAAGTCGTCGCAGGCCTCAGTTCCGTGTCGGCCGGACGCGGCTCCCCCGACCGATAGACGGAGAGGATCTCGTTCGTCGCCGTGTCCCGCACCGCGTTGAACCAGCGGCGGCAGCCCGCCGCGTGGCTCCAGCGCTCGGCGAAGGGGCCTTTGGTGTTGTCACGGAAGAACAGGTAGCGGGCCCACTCCTCGTCGGTGAGGGCCGCCGGGTTCTCCGGGTACGGCACGTGTGCCTGGCCGCCGTAGTGGAACTCGGCCTCGTCGCGGGGCCCGCACCACGGGCAGGGGATGAGCAGCATGGTTCGGCTCCCTAGTGGGCCACCGCGGCCGCGCCGTGCTCGTCGACGAGCGCGCCGGTGGTGAAACGGTCGAGCGAGAAGGGGGCGTTGAGGGCGTGCGGGGTGTCGTGGGCGATGGTGTGGGCGTAGACCCAGCCGACGCCCGGGGTGGCCTTGAAGCCGCCCGTGCCCCAGCCACAGTTGAGGTAGAGGTTGTCCACCGGGGTGAGGCCGATGATCGGCGAGGCGTCGGGGCTGACGTCCACGATGCCGCCCCAGGTGCGCAGGACGTGGGCCCGGGCGAAAACCGGGAAGAGCTCCAGGGCCGCCGACATCTGTTCCTCGATGATGTGGAAGGCGCCGCGCTGGGTGTAGGAGTTGTACGCGTCGATGCCCGCGCCCATGACCAGCTCGCCCTTGTGCGCCTGACTGACGTACACGTGGACCGCGTTGGACATGACGACCGTGGGGTGGACCGGCTCCAGCAGTTCGGAGACCAGGGCCTGCAACGGGTGGCTCTGCAGCGGGAGTTCGATGCCCGCCATGGCGGCGAGGACCGAGGTGTGGCCCGCGGAGCAGAGCGCCACCTTGCCCGCGGCGATGGGGCCGAGGCTGGTCTGGACTCCGACCACCCGGCCGCCGACCACGTCCAGGCCGGTGACCTCGCAGTTCTGGATGATGTCGATACCGGCCGCGTCGGCCGAGCGGGCCAGGCCCCAGGCCACGTGGTCGTGCTTCGCGATGCCGGCGCGTGGCTGGTAGGTGCCGCCGAGGACCGGGTAGCGCACATCCGGGGAGATGTTGACGATCGGGCAGACTTCCTTGACCTGCTCGGCGTCGAGCCACTCCGCGTCCACGCCGTTGAGGCGGTTCGCCTCCACCCGGCGCACGCTGTCGCGGACGTCCTGCAGGCTGTGCGCGAGGTTCAGCACGCCGCGCTGGGAGAAGAGGATCGGGTAGTCGAGCTCCTCCGCGAGCCCCTCCCACAGCTTGAGGGCGTGCTCGTAGATGCCCGCGCTCTCGTCCCACAGGTAGTTGGAGCGGATGATCGTGGTGTTGCGGGCCATGTTGCCGCCCGCCAGCCAGCCCTTCTCCAGCACGGCGACGTTGGTGATGCCGTGGTTCCTCGCCAGGTAGTGGGCGGTGGCCAGCCCGTGGCCGCCGCCACCCACGACGATCACGTCGTACGAGCGCTTAGGCTCGGGCGTGCGCCACAGCCAGTCGGGGTGTTCGGGGAGCGCGGCGCCTGGGGTGCGGGGGCTCATCGGGCGTCTCCGTGTTCCGAGAGGTGCGGGTAGAGCGGGTGTTTGGCGGCCAGCGCCTCCGTACGGGCGCGCAGGGCGCCGATGTCCGGACCGGGCTGGAGGGCCAGCGCGATCACGTCGGCGACCTCGGTGAAGTCGTCCTCGGTGAAGCCCCGGGTGGCCAGCGCGGGGGTGCCGATGCGCAGGCCCGAGGTGACCATGGGCGGGCGCGGGTCGAAGGGGACGGCGTTGCGGTTGACGGTGATGCCGATCTCGTGGAGCAGGTCCTCGGCCTGTCGGCCGTCGAGCTCCGATTCCCGCAGGTCGACGAGGACGAGGTGGACGTCCGTGCCGCCGGTCAGCACCTTCACCCCGGCGGCCGCCGCGTCGGGGCGGGTGAGGCGTTCGGCGAGGATGCGGGAGCCGGCCAGCGTACGGGCCTGGCGTTCGGCGAACTCCTCGGACGCGGCGACCTTGAACGACACCGCCTTCGCGGCGATGACGTGCTCCAGCGGTCCGCCCTGCATCCCCGGGAACACCGCCGAGTTGATCTTCTTGGCGAGGTCGGCCTCGTTGGTGAGGATGACGCCGCCGCGCGGACCGCCGAGCGTCTTGTGGGTCGTCGTGGTCGTCACATGGGCGTGCGGGACGGGGTTGGGGTGCAGCCCGGCGGCGACCAGGCCGGCGAAGTGGGCCATGTCGACCATCAGCAGGGCGCCCACCTCGTCGGCGATCCGCCGGAAGGCCGCGAAGTCCAGCTGCCTCGGGTACGCCGACCAGCCCGCGATGATCATCTTGGGGCGGTGTTCCTTGGCGAGCCGCTCGACCTCGTCCATGTCGACGAGGTTGTCCTCCGCGGCCACGTGGTACGGCACGACGTTGAGCATCTTGCCGCTGTAGTTGATGCGCATGCCGTGGGTGAGGTGCCCGCCGTGCGCGAGGTCGAGCCCGAGGATCGTGTCGCCCGGCTGGAGCAGGGCGAAGAAGACGGCGGTGTTGGCCTGGGCGCCCGAGTGCGGCTGGACGTTGGCGTAGCCCGCGCCGAAGAGGGCTTTGACCCGCTCGATGGCGAGCCGCTCGGTGACGTCGACGTGTTCGCAGCCGCCGTAGTACCGGCGTCCGGGGTAGCCCTCGGCGTACTTGTTGGTCGCGACCGAGCCCTGCGCCTCCATCACGGCGGTGGGCGCGAAGTTCTCCGAGGCGATCATCTCGAGGGTGGACTGCTGGCGGTGCAGTTCGGCGCGCAGGGCTTCGTGGACCTCGGGGTCCAGCTGCGCCAGGGGGGTGTTCAGCGCGCTCATACGGCGTTCACGTTCCTCTCGGCGGCCTCGACGACATTGGCGAGCAGCATGGCTCGGGTCATGGGGCCCACGCCCCCGGGCATCGGCGCCAGCCATCCGGCGACCGTGGTGGCCTCCGGGTGTACGTCGCCGACCAGCCCTTGTTCGGTGCGGGTGATACCGACGTCCAGGACGGCCGCGCCGGAACGCAGCATGTCCTTGGTGATCAGTCCGGGCGATCCTGCGGCGGCGATGACGATGTCGGCCTCACGTGTGTGCCAGGCCAGGCCCTTGGTTCCGGTGTGGCAGAGGGTGACGGTGGCGTTCTCCGAGCGGCGGGTCAGCAGCAGCCCGATGGGCCGCCCGACCGTGATGCCGCGTCCGATCACGCACACCCGCGCCCCGGCGAGCGGCACCTCGTACCGGCGGAGCAGTTCGACGATGCCGCGCGGGGTGCACGGCAACGGGGCCTCGACGCCGAGGACGAGCCGGCCGAGGTTGACGGGATGCAGGCCGTCGGCGTCCTTGGCCGGGTCCATGCGTTCCAGTACGGCGTTGGCGTCGAGGTGGCGCGGGAGCGGAAGCTGGACGATGTAGCCGGTGCAGGCCGGGTCGGCGTTGAGTTCGTCGATGACGTCCTCGACCTGCCGCTGCGAGGCGTCGGCAGGCAGGTCCCGGCGAATCGAGGCGATGCCCACCTGCGCGCAGTCGCGGTGCTTGCCGGCGACGTAGGCACGACTGCCGGGGTCGTCGCCGACCAGGACCGTGCCGAGCCCGGGCGGGCGGCCACCGGTGGCCGTCAACTTGGCGACGCGCTCGGCGAGTTCGCGGCGGATGTCGGCAGCGGTCGCCTTGCCGTCAAGCAGCTGTGCGGTCACCGACGGTACTCCTTCCTACGGGCCTGAGGCTGAGCGCCCCAAAGGGGCGCGGGGCTGTATCGATCTGCGGCTCCGCCGCGGAGCGCGACCAGCCACGACGCACCCGCAGCCGACGGACAACACATCGCGGCGCCCCCTCGGACCACTCAGCCACGAAGACGGGACATCGTCGGGTCGAACAACGGCTCCTCGGCCACGACAGCCTCGACGCGCTGGTCGAAATAGCCGATGTGCAAGGTGGTCCCAGGGGCCGTCAGTTCCGTCGGCAGCCACGCGTAGGCGATCCCCTTGCCGATGGTGTAGCCATAGGCCGCGCTGGTGACATAGCCGACGGCACGATCACCGTCGTACACCGGCTCCTTGCCCATGACGACCGACTGCGGGTCGTCGATGGTCAGACACGTCAGCTTCCGTCGTACGTCGTCCTTGCGACGCTCCAATGCGGCCTTGCCGATGAAGTCGTCGCGGTCGAGCTTGACCGCGAAGCCGACGCCGGCCTCGTAGGGGTCGTGCTCGTAGGTCATGTCGGTGCCGAAGGAGCGGTAGCCCTTCTCCAGGCGGAGGCTGTTGAAGGCGCCACGGCCGGCGATGACACCGCCGAGCGGCTGGGCCGCCTGCCACAGGGTGTCCCACAGCTTCTGGCCGAGGTCGGCGGTGGTGTACAGCTCCCAGCCGAGTTCACCGACGTACGACAGGCGCATCGCCGTCACCGGGACGGAGCCGATGTGGGCGCGCTTGGCGCGGAAGTACTTCAGGCCGTCGTTCGAGAAGTCCTCGTCCGTCAGGGGCTGGAGGACCTTGCGGGCCAGCGGGCCCCACAGGCCGATGCAGCAGGTGCCGGGGGTGATGTCGCGGACCTGGACCGTGCCGTCGGCGGGGAGGTGGCGGGTGAGCCAGTCGAGGTCGAGGTTGCCGTTGGCGCCGACCTGGAAGAGGTCACGGGCCAGCCGGGCGACGGTGACGTCGCTGCGGATGCCGCCGTCGTGGTCCAGCAGCAGCGTGTACGTCACCGAGCCGACGGACTTGGCGACCTTGCTGCTGGTCAGGCGCTCCAGGAAGGCGGCGGCACCGGGGCCGGTCACCTCCAGGCGCTTGAGGGCCGTCATGTCGTACATGGCGACGGTCTCGCGGGTGGCCTGGGCCTCGGCGCCGACGATGGGCGACCAGTACTGAGCGGCCCAGTCGCCCGGTGTGGGGATGTTGCGGCCCTCGACCAGGGACGCGTTGGCCTCGTACCACTGCGGGCGCTCCCAGCCGTTCGCCTCCAGGAAGACGGCGCCGTGCTCCTGCTGGCGGGCGTGGAAGGGGCTGGTGCGGATCGGGCGGGGCTTCCCGGAGGGCTGGAGCGGGTGGAGGATGTCGTAGACCTCGACGAAGTTCTGGCAGTCGCGGGCCAGGACGTACTCCGGGGAGAGCTGGTGCGGCTCGAAGCGGTTGACGTCGCACTCGTGCAGGTCGAAGGACGAGCAGTAGCCGTCGACCAGCCATTCGGCCATGGCCCGGCCGACGCCCGCGGAGTGGGTGACCCACACCGCCTCGGCGACCCAGAAGCCCTTGACGTCCGGGGACTCGCCGAGCAGCGGGAAGTTGTCGGTGGTGAAGGAGAACAGGCCGTTGATGCCCTCCTCGACCTTGGCGTCCTTGGTCGCGGGGAGGAGGGACTGGGTCTCGGTCCAGGCGTCGGCGAAGTCGTCCTCGGTGAACTTGAGGACCGAGGGCATGTCGTCGGCCTCGTCGACGGAGAGGATCTCGTCGGCCGTGATGGGCATCGGGCGGTGGCCGTAGTAGCCGATGCCGATGCCGTCGAAGCGGTCGCGGTAGTAGAGGTCGGCGTCCTGGTGGCGCAGGATCGGGCGGACCGCCTCCTCGGTCTGGCCGGCGAGGGCGGGGACCGGGCCGGTCCAGGCGAGCTGGTGGGCGAGCGGGGTCAGCGGGAGGTTCATGCCGACCATGCGGGCGATCTTCGGGCCCCAGATGCCGGCGCAGCACACGACGATGTCGGCCGCGATCTCGCCCTGGTCGGTGAGGACGCCGGTGACGCGGCCGTCGGCCTGCTGTACGTCGAGGACTTCGTGGCGGGCCAGGAAGGTCACGCCGCGCTCGGTGGCCCGGCGGATCTGCGCCTCGACGGCGAGGACGGCCTTGGCGAGGCCGTCGGTGGGGACCAGGAGACCGCCGAGGACCTTGTCGCGGTTGACCAGCGGGTGCTGCTCGACGCACTCGTCGGCGCTCAGCAGCCGGGCGTCGATGCCCCAGGCGGTGATCCAGCCGTGGCGGCGCCTCAGTTCGGTCAGGCGCTCGGGGGTGGTGGCCACTTCGAGGCCGCCGACCTGGAGGAAACAGGGCTTGCCGTCGACGTCGAGGGAGCAGAACTTCTCGACGGTGTAGCGCGCCATCTCGGTCATGGTCTTGGAGGAGTTGGTCTGGAAGACCAGGCCCGGGGCGTGCGACGACGAGCCCCCGGTGGCGGGGAGAGGCCCCTGGTCGACCACGGTCACTTCGGTCCAGCCGCGCGCGGAGATCTCGTCCGCGAGTGCCGCGCCAACGACGCCCGCTCCGATGATGACCACTCGGGGTCCCGCCATCGCCGCACCTCCGATTGAAAACTGAGTCCAGCCGGTTCAGTTGCTGTCTGCGCAACATGGTTCAGGTTGCGCAACTCAATGTGCCTGCCCCGAGGAGGGGGTGTCAAGGGGTCCGTGAGGGGAGGAAAAAGGCCCCGAACACGGCGATGCCCGGCGGGCGGCGCACACGTGTGCACACCGCCCGCCGGGCATGTTCGACCACCCCGGAGCAGGGGTCACTTGATCCAGGCGTCGACCTTGTCGCGGTTGGCCTCGACCCACTTCTTCGCCGCCGCCTCGGGCGCCATCTTGTCCACCGCGATGTACTTGGCCACGGTGTTCTGGTCGTCGTTCGTCCAGCTGAAGTTCTTCACCAGGTCATAGGCGGGGCTGCCCGACTTGGCGAACTTCGCGCTGACGATCTTGTCGAGGTCGTACACGGGGTAGTCGCAGGCGACCTTCTCCGCGTCGGCGTCACAGCCGTCCGTGTACTTGGGCAGGTTCACCTTGACCAGGGGCACCTCGGACAGGAACCACTGCGGCTCGTAGAAGTAGCCGATCACCCATTCCTTGTTCTTCTCGGCCTTGCGGAAGGCCTGGATGAGCGCGGTCTCGCTGCCCGCGTACACCACCTTGAAGTCCAGCTTCAGGTTCTTCACCAGCGCCTCGTCGTTGGTGACGTACGACGGGTCGCCGTCCAGGAGCTGGCCCTTGCCGCCCGACTCGGACGTCTTGAACTTCGAGGCGTACTTGTTGAGGTTCTTGTAGTCGGTGATGTCCGGGTGGGCCTTGGCCAGCCACGGCGGCACGTACCAGCCGATGATGCCTTTGTTGCCGGTCGAGCCGGCCTCCACGGCGGTCTTCTGGTCGGTGATGTACTTCTTCTTCAGATCGTCGTGGCCCCAGTTCTCGATGACGGCGTCGACCTCGCCCGTCCCGAAGCCCTGCCAGGCGATCTCCTCCTTCAGGTCCTTCTGGGTGACCGTACAGCCGAGGTCGTGCTCCGCGACGTACGCGACGACCGCCGCGTCCGCCTCGTAGCCCACCCACGGGTTGACGGCGAGGTTGAAGGCTCCGCACTTGCCGGAGTCGCCCGAGCTGTCCGAGGCCGAGGAGCTGTCACCGACCTTCGCGCCGCCACAGGCGGTGAGGGTGAGACCGAGAACGGCCAGACCGGCCGCGCCGACTCTCCACTGACGTACTTGTGTTGCCATGGTCCGTGCTCCTTATGCGCTCACGCGTCGCGCGGCTGCCTGAGTGATCCGGTCGAACATGACTCCGAGAAGGACGATGGCGAGCCCCGCCGCGAGCCCCTTCCCGTACAGCTGCCCCTGTGAGAATCCGGCCACGACGTCGTAGCCGAGGGCGCCCGCTCCCACCAGGCCGCCCACAACAACCATCGACAGCACGTAGATCAGGCCCTGGTTGGTCGCGAGCGTCAGGGCACTGCGTGACATCGGCAGTTGAACCTTGGTGATGATCTGCCAGTTGTTGCACCCGGCGGCCGTGGCCGCCTCGACGGTGGTGGCCGGCACGGCCCGCACCCCATCCGCGATGATCTTGATGGCGACCGGCGCCGCGTACACGATCGCCGCGACGATGGCCGTGAAGCGGGTCGCGCCGAACAGCGCGAGGAACGGCACCAGATAGACGAACGGCGGCATGACCTGCGCCGCGTCCAGCGTCGGCCGCAGCACCCGGTCCACCAGCGTGCTGCGCCCCATCCACACCCCGACGGCGACCCCGAGCAGCATCACCAGCACCGTGGCGACGAGGGTCGACGCCAGCGTCGTCATGGCGTCCGACCACAGGCCGGTGGCGACCAGCAGGCCCACGCACATGCCCGCTATGGCCCCGGCGCGCGGGCCGCCGAGCACCGCGCCGAGCGCGATCAGCACGGCGCCGACGAGCCACCACGGGGAGTCGGTCAGCAGCGACTGGAAGGGGTTGAGCAGGCCGTTGGTGATGCCGTCCCGGAAGGCGTTGGTGACGCCCGAGAGGCTGTCCTGCACCCAGGTGGTCGCGGTGTCCGCCGTGCTCGCGATGGAGCTGCCGATGCCGCCCTCGCCGGGGAACTCGGCCGCCCACAGATAGGTGTGCGACATGTAGACGAGGACCGCCGTGACCGCCGCGCCCGCCCAGAGAAGCGGCCTGCGCCACTTGAGGAAGCGGTTCTTCGAACGCCGGGCCTCCTCCTCACGCGCACTGGCCGCGGTGGTGACCCGGTCGAGGACGATCGCCATGACGACGATGGCGAGGCCCGCGTTGAAGGCCGTGCCCACGTCGAGCGACTGCAGTGCCTGCATGACGGTCTTGCCGAGACCGGGCGCGTCGATCAGGGCCGCGATGGTCACCATGGCCAGGGCGGCCATGATCGACTGGTTGACGCCCATCACCACGGTCCGCTTGGACATCGGCAGCAGGACCTTCAGCAGCGCCTGCCACCGTGTCGCACCCAGTGAGTCGGCCGCCTCCACAGTGGTCCCCGGCACCGACCGGATGGCGTGCGCGGTGATACGGATCGCCGGCGGCGCCGCGTAGATCACGGTGGCGATGACGGCGGAGGCACCGCCGATGAGGAAGAACAGGGTCAGCGGGGCGAGATAGACGAAGGTCGGCATCGTCTGCATGAAGTCCAGGAACGGCGTCACGATCCGGTTGAACCGGTCGGACAGCCCCGCCCACACCCCCAGCGGGATCGCGAACAGCAGCGCCACGAGGACCGCGCAGAGGACGAGGGCCAGGGTGTCCATGCTCTGCTGCCACAGGCCCTGCAGCCCGAAGAAGGTGAAGCCCGCCACCGCCAGGAGGGCGACCCGCCAGTTGCCCACGGCCCAGGAGACGTAACCCACGATGCCGACGACGCCGAGCCAGCCGATCTGGGGGACGGGGCGGCCGACGGAGGGCTGGGAGATCAGTTCCCGGAGGAAGGTCACCAGGGTGTCGATGACCAGCCGGATCTCGTTGAAGAAGTAGAGGAACAGCGGGTTGGAGTTGCGATTCGCGCCGATGGAGTCGTTGAGGTCGTTGATCCAGCGGTGCAGATCCGTGAGGTCCGCCGCGGCCAGGGCGAGCGTCTGCTTGCCACGCAGTACGGCGAAGAGCACCAGCCAGGCGACCAGGATCACGGCCACCACCGTGCCGCGCCCGATCTTGCGTACGCGGGCGGCGGGTGCGGCGGCCGGGGGTACGGCGTCCGTCTTCTGGGGTTGTTCCGGCTTCTCCACGGCGACGGTCATCACATGCCGCCTTCCTGCCCGGCGACCACCGCGAGGATCTCCTCGTCGCCGACGATGCCGAGCAGTTCGCCGTTCTCGACGACCTTGACCGGCTTGTCGGCCGCCAGCACCGCCCGGGTGGCCTCCCGCACCACGACGTCCGGGCCCAGCTCGGGACCGTCAAGGGCGTCGCCGTCCTCGACCGGGCGCATGATCCACCGCAGGGTGAGCACGTCGCCGCGCGGGACGTCCTTGACGAACTCGCGTACGTAGTCGTCGGCGGGGGCGCCGACCAGTTCGTCGCCGGTACCGCACTGGACCATCTTGCCGTCGCGCATGATGAGGATCCGGTCACCGAGCTTGAGTGCCTCGGAGAGGTCGTGGGTGATGAACACCATCGTCTTGCCGACCTCGTGGTGCAGTCGGATGACCTCGTTCTGCATGTCACGGCGGATCAGCGGGTCGAGCGCGGAGAACGGTTCGTCGAAGAAGAGCACGTCCGGGTCGCCGGCCAGTGCCCGGGCGAGGCCGACGCGCTGCTGCATACCGCCGGAGAGCTGGTCGGGGTAGGAGTTCTCGTAGCCGGCGAGGCCGACCAGTTCGACGACCTCCAGGGCCCGCTTGGTGCGCTCCGCCTTGCTCATGCCGCGGATCTCCAGACCGAAGGCCACGTTGTCGACGACCCGGCGGTGGGGCAGCAGCCCGAAGTGCTGGAAGACCATGGAGAACTTGCGGCGGCGCAGGTCACGCAGGCGTTTGGCGTCCGCCTCACGGATGTCCTCGCCCTCGAAGACGAGTTCCCCGGCAGTGGGTTCGATCAGCCGGGTCAGACATCGCACCAGGGTGGACTTGCCGGAGCCGGACAGGCCCATGACGACGAAGACCTCGCCCTTGCGGACGTCGAAGTTCACATCGCGCACGGCCGCGGTGCAGCCGGTGCGGTCCATGAGCTCGCGGCGGGTGAGGCCGCACAGCTCCTCGGAATCCGGCACCCGGTCGGCCTTGGGCCCGAACACCTTCCACAGCCGGCGCACGGATATGACCGGAGTACCGTCCGAATCCTGAGGCGTGTCCCACCGCTGCGGGACCTCGGTCTGCGTTGAAGTCACGATCGACCTCTTTCGGCGTTCAGCCGCGGAACCAGTGTTGCGGCCGGGGTTGGATGTTCTGCCAGATGTGCTTGGGCTCTCGGTACTCGTTCAGGCCGGTCGGTCCCAGCTCCCGGCCCACGCCCGAGTGTCCGAAACCACCCCATTCCGCTTGCGGCACATAGGGGTGGTAGTCGTTGATCCACACCGTGCCGTGGCGCAGCCGCCGGGCGACCCGCTGGGCCTTGCCCGCGTCCTGCGTCCAAACGGCTCCGGCGAGTCCGTACTCGGTGTCGTTGGCGATGCGTACGGCGTCGTCCTCGTCGGTGAAGCGCTCCACGGTGAGCACGGGCCCGAAGGACTCCTCGTGCACCACGCGCATGTCCTGCGTGCACTCGTCGAGCACGGTCGGCGGGTAGTAGTGGCCGTCGGCGAGAGCGGGGTCGTCGGGCCGCTCGCCGCCGCAGCGCAGTACGGCGCCCTCGGCGAGGCCCGCGGCGACGTACGCCTCGACCTTCTCACGGTGCTGGGCGGAGATCAGTGCCCCGGTCTCGGCCTCGGGGTCGAAGGGGCCGCCGAGGCGGATCTGCCGGGCGCGGCGGACGACCTCGTCGACGAAGCGGTCGTGCAGGGAGTCCTCGACGATCAGCCGGGCGCCTGCCGAGCAGACCTGACCGGAGTGCAGGAACACCGCCGTGAGGGCGAAGTCCACGGCCGTCTCGAAGTCGGCGTCGGCGAAGATCACGTTGGGGTTCTTGCCGCCGAGCTCCAGCGCGACCTTCTTCACGGTCGCCGCGGCGGTGGCCATGATCCGCTTGCCGGTCTCCAGTCCCCCGGTGAAGGAGATCATGTCGACGGCCGGGTCCTCGGAGAGCGGGGCGCCCACCTCGGGCCCGGTGCCCAGGACGAGGTTGGCGGCGCCCGCCGGGAGCCCGGCCTCCGCCAGGGCCTTCATCAGCAGGATCGAGGTGGAGGGGGTGAGCTCGCTGGGCTTGAGGACGAGCGTGTTGCCGGCGAGGAGGGCGGGCGCGACCTTCCAGGACGCCTGGAGCAGCGGATAGTTCCAGGGGGTGATGAGCCCGCAGACGCCGATGGGCTCGTAGATCACGCGGCTCACGGCGTCGTCGCGGCCGGTGTCGATCACCCGGCCGGCGTCGGTGCCGCCGAGGCCCCCGTAGTATCGGAAACAGGACACGACGTCGGCGATGTCGTACTCGCTCTCCACCAGCCTCTTGCCGGTGTCCAGCGACTCGGCGCGGGCGAACACCTTGGCGTCGCGCTCGATGAGGTCGGCGGTGCGCAGCAGCAGGGCGCCCCGCTCCCGCTCGGGAGTGTGCGGCCAGGGGCCCTCGTCGAAGGCTCGGCGGGCCGCGGCGATCGCCGCCTCGGTGTCGGGACGTGTCCCCTCCGAGACGGTCGCGGAGAGCGAGCCGTCAGCGGGACAGCGGATCTCCCGGTGCCCTCCGGCCACCGGATCCCGCCATTCCCCAGCCACATACAGGTCTGCCACGCGCCAAGCCCCTCAGCCGAAATGCGTTGCGCATTGTGCATCAAATTGCTTGTGGTGGAACACCATGGCCAACGTCATAGACCTGCGTCAAGAGGTTGGAGGATGACGATTCAGCCAGCGGACACTTCCGCGACCAACTCTTGACCGCGAGCGAAGTCGAGCCGACCATGTTGCGTATCGCTCACCTTGTTGTGCAATACGCACCGACGGAGGCCGACGTGTCCCCTAACACCCCACGACCGCAATCTGGCCGTGAGTTCGTCCTCACCCTCTCGTGTCCCGACAGCGCCGGACTGGTCCATGCAGTGAGCGGCTTCCTCGTCAGGAACTCGGGCAACATCCTGGAGAGCCAGCAGTTCGATGATCGACTCCAGGGCCGATTCTTCATGAGGGTCCACTTCGACGTCTCCGATCCGGACGCGAATCTGAAAAATCTGCGTTACCGATTCGGTCCCGTCGCCGAGGCGTACCGCATCTCGTGGACCCTGCGCGAGGCGTCCACCCCGACCCGGACGCTCATCATGGTGTCCAAGTTCGGCCACTGCCTCAACGATCTGCTCTTCCGCCGGCGCACCGGCGCCCTGAACATCGAGATCCCCGCGATCGTCTCCAACCATCGCGACTTCGAGGGGCTGGCGGAGACCTACGGTGTCCCCTTCCATCACATCCCGGTCACCAAGGACACCAAGGCCGAGGCCGAGGCGCGCCTGCTGGAGCTGGTGCGCGAGCTGGACGTGGACCTGGTGGTGCTGGCCCGCTACATGCAGATCCTCTCCGACGACCTGTGCAAGCAGCTCGAGGGCCACGCCATCAACATCCACCACTCCTTCCTCCCCAGCTTCAAGGGCGCGCGTCCGTACGAGCAGGCCTACGACCGTGGTGTGAAGCTCGTCGGCGCGACGGCGCACTATGTGACTCCGGACCTCGACGAGGGCCAGATCATCGAGCAGGACGTCGTCAGGGTCGACCACTCGCTCGACCCCCGGGACCTGGTCACGGTCGGCCGGGACGTCGAGGCCCAGGTACTCGCGCACGCCGTGAAGTGGCACAGCGAGAACCGCGTCATGGTGTACGGCAACCGCACGGTGGTCTTCCGCTGAGCGGTACGGCAGGACGGCGGGGCGGAGCTGGGGGTCCAGCTCCGCCCCGCCGCCGTATACGGGCGTGAGGGGCTTCGCCCCCCTCACGCACGCATCAAAACTCAGCCCTCGAGCCGCGCGAGCACCGCGCGGCGCCACGCCTCCGTCTCGGCGATCTGGTTGAACGTGAACAGGTGCAGGCCCGCCACACCCGCCGAAGGGGCGGTGAGCGCGTCCTCGGCGCGGGTCAGCAGCCTCTCCGGCGAATAGCCCCCAGGCGTCGCGAACCGCACGAACCACGAGGCGTGCTTCGTCAGGAAGCGCGTCGACTCCCCCACACCGATCTTCGTCGCCATGGCCAGCAGCTTCGCCCGCTGCACCGGCCCGGCCACCCCCAGGTGCACCGGCAGACCGACGTCCCGGCGCCGTATCCGCGCGATCCACTCCCCGAGCACCCGCGGATCGAAGCACAGGTTGCTCACGATGTACGTGGCGTGCTCGCGCTTGTCCCACATCGCCTGGATGGTGATGTCGTCATGGATGAGCGGATGACTCTCGGGGTAACCGGTGACGCCGACATGCGCGAAGGGCCTGCCCAACTCGCTGAGCCTGCGCAGCACCGGCAGCGCCCCGTCGTAGGTCCCGGCCGGCGGATCGGCGTCGCCCGCCGGGACGAAGACGTCGTCCACGCCCGACGCGCGGAGCCTGTCGACGACGTCCTTCAGCTGTGCGTCGTCCCGCAGCAGCCGCGCCGGCACATGCGGGACGACGCGGTAGCCGTGCGCCGCGAGCCGGGCGGTGAGATCGAGGGTCGGCTCCAGGCCCTTGACCGGCGACGCCGTCACCGTGACGACGACGTCGCGCGGGACATGGGCGAGGACCTTGTCCTCGGTGGCCTTCGCGGGCAGCACCTCGTAGCGGACGCTCTCCAGCAGCGTCCTCAGCCCTGCGGCACCCAACGTCTACCCGGCCTGCTGCTGGTCGTCGCGGTGGCGGTAGTACACGGCCTCGGAGGCTGGCAGCGGCTTCTTGCCGAGGATCAGGTCGGCGGCCTTCTCCGCGATCATCATCACCGGCGCGTAGATGTTGCCGTTGGTGACGTACGGCATCACCGAGGCGTCGACGACGCGCAGCCCCTCCACGCCGTGCACCCGCATGCTCTCCGGGTCGACGACAGCCATCTCGTCGGCGGAGGGGCCCATCTTGCAGGTGCAGGACGGGTGCAGAGCCGTCTCGCCCTCCTTGGCGACCCATTCGAGGATCTCCTCGTCCGTCTCCACCTTCGCCCCGGGCGAGACCTCACCGTCGTTGTAGGGGGCAAGGGCGGGCTGGTTGAGGAGCTTTCGCGCGACCCGGATCGCCTCGACCCACTCGCGGCGGTCCTGCTCGGTGGACAGGTAGTTGAAGCGCAGCGCCGGGTGTTCGCGCGGGTCCTTGCTCTTGATCTTCACCGAGCCGATGGCGTCGGAGTACATGGGGCCCACGTGCACCTGGTAGCCGTGGCCGCCGGCGGGCGAGGAGCCGTCGTAGCGGACGGCGATGGGCAGGAAGTGGAACATCAGGTTGGGGTAGTCCACGTCGTCGTTGCTGCGGGCGAAGCCGCCGGCCTCGAAGTGGTTGGTCGAGGCCGGGCCCTTGCGGAAGAGCCACTGGAGCCCGATGAAGGGGGCACGCCACTTGGCCATGTACGGCTGCATGGAGACGGGCTGCTTGCAGGCGTACTGGACGTAGACCTCCAGGTGGTCCTGCATGTTCTCGCCGACGCCCGGGAGATCGTGGACGACGTCGATGCCGAGGGCGCTCAGTTCCTCCGCGTTGCCGACGCCGGAGAGCTGGAGCAGTTGCGGGGAGTTGATCGCGCCGCCGCAGAGGATGACCTCCTTGGCGCGGACCTGCGTCAGGGCGCCCTTGCCGCGCTGGTACTCGACGCCGACGGCCTTCTTGCCCTCGAAGAGGACGCGGGTGACCAGGGCGCGGGTGGTGACGGTGAGGTTGGGACGCTTCCTGACGGGCTTGAGGTACGCCTTGGAGGCCGACAGGCGGCGACCGCGGGAGACATTGCGGTCGAACTTGGCGAAACCTTCCTGGCGATAGCCGTTGACGTCCTCGGTGGGCGCGTAGCCCGCCTCCTGGGTGGCCTTGAGGAAGGCACCGAAGAGCGGGTTGGTGGCCGGGCCGCGTTCGAGGACGAGGGGGCCGTCGTGGCCGCGGAACTCGTCGTCCGGGTCGGCCGCGAGACAGTTCTCCATCCGGCGGAAGTACGGCAGACAGTGCGCGTAGTCCCAGCTCTCCATGCCGGGGTCGGCCGCCCAGCGTTCGTAGTCCATGGGGTTGCCGCGCTGGAAGATCATGCCGTTGATGCTGCTGGAGCCGCCGAGCACCTTGCCGCGCGCGTGGTAGATGCGCCGGCCGCCCATGTGGGGCTCGGGTTCGGACTCGTACTTCCAGTCGTAGAACCGGCTGCCGATGGGATAGGTCAGCGCGGCGGGCATGTGGATGAACACGTCCCAGGGGTAGTCGGGCCGGCCGGCCTCCAGCACCAGGACCCGGTTGGCCGGATCCGCGGAGAGCCTGTTCGCCAGTGCACTGCCGGCCGATCCGCCGCCGACGATGACGAAGTCGTACTGCAAGGGAGCCATGGTGCCCTCGTCTCGCTCGCGCCATAGATACGCGAGGCATGCTAGTACTGGTAGCGCTATACGCACCAGGTTGCGAGCAACGCAACTTATAAGACCTTGGTTTCTACCCTGTTACTTGCAATCGCGTTGTTTACTCCGCGTATAGTTTCGCTGTGAGCAACCACAGCCAAGACACCGAAGCGACAAATTCACAGGCCGGCGGAGTGCAGTCGGTCGACCGCGCCATCAGCGTCCTGGAGATTCTGGCCCAGCGCGGCGAGGCGGGCGTCAGTGAAGTGGCCGCCGAGATCGATGTTCACAAGTCCACCGCGTTCCGTCTACTCGGTGCCCTGGAGTCACGCGGCCTGGTGGAACAGGCCGGCGAGCGCGGCAAGTACCGCCTCGGCTTCGGCATCGTCCGGCTGGCCGGCGCGGTCACGGGCCGGCTCGACATCACCCAGCAGGGCCGCCCGATCTGCGAGCGTCTCGCCGAGGAGATCGGCGAGACGGTCAACATCGCGGTGATGCAGGAGCAGTACGCGATCAACCTGTACCAGGTGCGCGGCCCCGCGGCCGTCGCCGCGCACAACTGGGTCGGCGAACTGACCCCGCTGCACGCGACGTCCAGCGGCAAGATCCTGCTGGCGCACCTGCCCGCCAGGCAGCGCACCGCGCTGCTGGCCGAGGCCGGCCTGAAGAAGGTCACCCCGCACACCATCACCGCGAAGGCGAAACTCGAGAAGAACCTCGCCGAGGCGCGGGAGCGCGGGTACGCCTGGACGCTGGAGGAGTTGGAGATCGGGCTCCACGCCCTGGCCGCGCCGATCCGCGACAAGGACGGAGAGGTCATCGCGGCGGTCACCGCTTCCGGGCCCTCGTACCGGTTCACCGAGGAGCGGATGCACGAGCTGGCCCCCGCGCTGGTCAAGGGCGCGGAGGAGATCAGCCAGCGGATGGGTTACCTGGGCTGAGCGCCCACGGCTAACCCTGGTGGGCGCCCAGGCGCTCGTTCACCCAGTCGTGGAAGGCGCCGATGTGGTGCTCGCTGGGCACGAGGACGCCGCCCTTGGCGTACATCCGGGAACTCATCCCGGGCTGCGTGCGCTCGCAGGCGTCGAAGTCCTGCCGGTTGACCCGGTCGAAGAGCTCCACGGACCGGCTGACGTCCTTGCCGCTGTCGACGACGTGCGGGAGGTAGAGCCAGTCGCACTCGACGATCGTGCGGTCGGCGGCCACCGGGTACATACGGTGGAAGATCACATGGTCGGGGACGAGGTTGATGAAGACCTGCGGCTTGATGGTGATCGCGTAGTAGCGGCGGTCCTGTTCCTCGGCGACGCCTGGAATGCGGTCCAGGCCCTCGCTGCCGTCGACGGTGAAGCCCTGGATCTCCTCGCCGAACTCGGCGCCGTGGCCGACGTAGTACTGGGCGGCGTAGCCGTCGGCGAACTCCGGGAGCACCTCGGTGAGTTCGGGGTGGATCGTGGCGCAGTGGTAGCACTCCATGAAGTTCTCGATGATGAGCTTCCAGTTGGCCTGTACGTCGTAGACGATCCGCTTGCCGACGGAGAGGTTGTCGATGTCGTAGCGCTCGATGGACTCGACGTCGCCGAGGCGCTCGACGACCGCACCGATCACGTCCTCCTCGAAGGACGGCGGGTTCTCCGCCAGACAGACCCAGACATAACCGAGCCATTCGCGCACGGCCACGCTCGCCAGGCCGTACTCGGTGCGGCCGACGTCGGGCATCTTGGTGAGGTTGGGCGCCGCGACGAGCTTGCCGTTCAGGTCGTAGGTCCAGGCGTGGTACGGGCACTGGAAGGCCCGCTTGACCTCGCCGGTCTCCTCCGTGCAGAGCTTGGCGCCGCGGTGCCGGCAGACGTTGAAGTAGGCGCGGATCGAGTTGTCCCGGGCGCGGGTCACGAGGATGCTCTCGCGGCCCACGTCGACGGTGCGGAAGGCGCCGGGCTTCGCCAGTTCGGAGGCGCGCGCGACGCAGAACCACATGGTCTCGAATATGCGCTCCTGCTCCTGGGCGAAAATGCCCGGATCCGTGTAGGAGGAGCCGGGGAGGGTGGCGATCAGGCTGTCCGGCAGGCTGGTCGAGGTCACGGTGCACTCCTCGGGAAACGTCGTGGATCGGACTGTCACACGCCGGGAAGAGCGACTCCGGACGGTGTTGTGTATAGAGCAACGCTACGCGCCATATGAAACCGCAGCATGGGATGTCGTGCGACCGCTGTCAAGAGGTGGCCGCGGCGAGCTGCTTGCGCCAGCGGGTGAACAGCCGCGGCTGGTTCATCCCGAGCACGGCGACCGGCTCACCGGCGCGCCGGTAGACGGCCAGGACGTTGCGGTCGTCCGCGGCGCCCTCCTCGATGGTGACGCTGTCGGCGCCGACCGAATGCCCGGCGAACTGGATCTTCACGCCGTACTGGTCCGACCAGAAGTACGGCGGCCGGGGCACGCCCGACTCCACCGCGCCCCCGGCCAGCAGCGTGGCGACGGCCACTGCGGGGCGCTCCAGCGCACCGGTCCAGTGTTCGACTCTGCGGTGGGCGCCCGCGCGGGGGTCGTACCAGTTGGCGCAGTCACCGACCGCGACCACGCCGGCCAGGCTGCTGCGACCGTCGGCGCCGCACTTCACGCCGTTGTCGAGCGTGACGCCGGACCCTTCCAGCCACTCGACGCACGGGCGCGCGCCCACACCGACGACGACGATGTCGGCGGGGATCGTGCGACCGTCCTCCAGCAGGACGGCGTCGACCCGGCTCTCCCCGCTCAGCCCCTTGACGCCCACACCGCACAGCAGCCGTACACCGTGGTCGGTGTGGAGGCCGGAGACAATGGTGCCCATGTCGGCGCCGAGCGGGCCGGCGAGCGGGGTCGGGGCCGCCTCGATCACCGTCACGTCGAGGCCGAGGGCGTACGCCGTGGAGGCGACCTCGGCTCCGATGAATCCGCCGCCGATCACGACGAGCCGTCCGCCTCGGGCGAGTTCGTCCCGCAGGGCGAGCGCGTCGTCCAGGGTGCGCAGGACGTGCACTCCGGCCAGCCCGTCGGAACCGGGCAACCGCCGTGCGGCCGCGCCGGTCGCGATGACGAAGCCGTCGGCCCGGATCTCCCTGCCGTCGGCGAGCCGGACGGCACGCTCCCTGGCGTCCAGTCCGGTGGCGCGGGTGCCGAGCAGCCACTCCGCCCGCAGATCCTCGCCGTCCGTCTCCAGCACGAGGTCGGCCTCGCCGACCTCACCGGCCAGGAACTCCTTGGACAGCGGGGGCCGGTCGTAGGGACGGTGGGGCTCGTCACCGATGACGACCAGCCGCCCGTCGTAGCCCTGCTTCCGCAGCGAGCGCGCCGCCGACAGTCCGGCCAGCGAGGCGCCGACCACGGCCACCGTCCTCACGCGGGACCCCCGGCGAGCCGGGCTGACACGCAGGGCGGCAGGTTGGGGGCCTCCGTGGACACCTTGACGTAGATCATGCCGTCCTCGACGACGACCTCGTGGGTGCGGACGGGGAGCTTGGCCGGCGGGGCGTCGACCGCTCCGGTCCTCAGGTCGAACTTCGAAGCATGCAGCGGGCATTCCACCTCGCAGCCCTCCAGCCAGCCGTCGGCGAGCGAGGCGTCCTGGTGGGTGCAGGTGTCGTCGATGGCGAACACCTCGCCGTCGTCGGTGTGGAACACCGAGACCGGCGGTTCGACATCGAGCCGGATGGCCTCGCCTCGCGGGAGATCCGCGAGACGGCACGCGGGAATCATCATGACACCTCGGTGCGTATAGCGAAACGGATTGCGGTAAGCGCAACATCAGTCTGAGGTCGCCCCGAACCCTTGTCAAGGCATCCAGAGAGCATGGAACCGGACCTCCAAGGGTTTCTTTTGACGCAACAGAGTGCGCAGTAAACAACAGCGAGGGGCGTCAGGAGCCCGCCGCCGTGGGCACATGAAGGCAGCCCGCCTCCCCGGCGCGCAAGGCCGGGGAGGCGGGCGGGTTCCTGCTGGTGGGCGGCAGGCGATCAGAAGCCTCGGTCGATCCACTCCTGGAGGTGCGGGGCCTCCGCGGCTACGGTGGTCCGCTCCCCGTGTCCGGTGTGCACGACGGTGTCGCCGGGCAGGGTCAGCAGCCGGTCCCGGATCGAGTCGACGATGGTCGGGAAGTCACTGTACGACCGTCCCGTGGCCCCCGGCCCGCCCGCGAAGAGCGTGTCACCGCTGAAGAGGGCTGTCAGGGCCGGCGCGTACAGACAGACCGCACCGGGAGCATGGCCGGGGGTGTGCAGCACGGTCAGCTCGACGCCCGCGACCGTGAGGACCTGGCCGTCGGCGAGTTCGCCGTCGGGGGTCCGGTCGGGGTGGGTCTGTTTCCACAGCGGCAGATCGTCGGGGTGCAACAGGATCGGGGCGCCGGTGCGCCCGGCGAGGGCGGGCGCGGCGTCGATGTGGTCGTTGTGGGCGTGAGTGCACACGATGGCCCGCAGGGCGCGTCCACCGAGGGCTTCGGCGATCGCCTCGGCGTCGTGGGCGGCGTCGATGACGACGGCCTCGGTGTCGTCGCCGATGATCCACACGTTGTTGTCGACGTCCCAGGTGCCGCCGTCGAGCGAGAAGGTTCCCGAGGTGACGAGATGCTCGATGCGGGCGCCCGGCATCACAGCACCACCACCGAGCGCAGGACATCGCCGCCGTGCATCCGCTCGAAGGCCTTCTCGACCTCGTCCAGCGCGATCGTCTCCGTGACGAAGGCGTCCAGGTCGAGGCGGCCCTGGAGATAGAGGTCGACGAGCATCGGGAAGTCACGGGAGGGCAGGCAGTCGCCGTACCAGGACGACTTCAGCGCGCCGCCCCGTCCGAACACGTCGAGCAGCGGCAGCTCGAGCTTCATCTCCGGGGTCGGCACCCCGACCAGGACGACCGTGCCGGCGAGGTCGCGGGCGTAGAAGGCCTGCTTGTACGTCTCCGGGCGGCCCACCGCCTCGATGACCACGTCGGCGCCGAAGCCGCCGGTCAGCTCGCGGATCGCCTCGACGGCGTCGGTGTCGCGCGAGTTGACGGTGTGGGTCGCGCCCAGCTTCCGGGCGGTCTCCAGTTTGCGGTCGTCGATGTCCACGGCGATGATCTTCGCCGCGCCCGCCAGGTTCGACCCGACGACGGCCGCGTCCCCGACGCCGCCGCAGCCGATGACGGCCACGGTGTCGCCGCGTCCGACGTTTCCGGTGTTGATGGCGGCGCCGATGCCGGCCATCACACCGCAGCCCAGCAGACCGACGGCGGCCGCCGAGGCGGCCCGGTCGACCTTGGTGCACTGCCCGGCCGCGACCAGCGTCTTCTCCGCGAAGGCCCCGATGCCCAGCGCGGGGGAGAGTTCGGTGCCGTCGAGGAGGGTCATCTTCTGCTTGGCGTTGTGCGTGTTGAAGCAGTACCAGGGGCGGCCGCGCTGACAGGCCCGGCACTGGCCGCAGACGGCTCGCCAGTTGAGGATGACGAAGTCACCGGGCGCGACGTCGGTCACGCCCTCCCCCACCGACTCCACGACACCCGCGGCCTCGTGGCCGAGGAGGAAGGGGAAGTCGTCGTTGATGCCGCCCTCGCGGTAGTGCAGATCGGTGTGACAGACCCCGCAGGCCTCGATCTTCACCAGCGCCTCACCCGGACCGGGGTCGGGCACGATGATCGTTTCCAGGCTGACGGGGGCGCCCTTCCCCCGCGCGACGACAGCACGGACCTGGTGAGTCATGGCCACTCCTCAGCTGGTGCGAGACCTGAATCCAAGTTGCTCATTACGGCACACTCATCGTGTACCGCAACACAGCATGGGGGAGGGTCGACCGAGGGTCAAGGATTGGACGTGCGTGGGGTTGGGGACCTGCCGGTGCGGTGGCGGCCAGGGGCCGGTGTCGGGTCCGGGTCGGGGTCCGGGGTCGGTGATGCGGCTACTCGGCGGGGTGCGGCGAGGGAGCGCGGGAGGGAGCCCGTGGCACTCCGGGGGCGGGGGCCTGCCCCTGTATCAGGGCGCGGCGTGATCAACCGCATCGGCGACGGTGCCGCCGCGCCGGGATCGACCAAGGACAGGGCTGCGAGCCGTACCCCTGTATGTACAAGTCGACGGGCGCAGCCCCGTTGTATGCACAAGTCGCCGGGCGCAGCCCCGTGGTCGTCAGTCGGTGAGCACGGGGCTGCGGTGGATCCACTCGGTGCCGTGGGCCGCCTTGTGCATGAAGGCGGCGACATCCGCCCTGCTGATCGTCGGATTGCCCTTCATCGGCAGCCGGTCAGCCGCGCCGAACGTGCCCTTGGCCGAGTCGTTGGTCAACCTCGTCGGGAGGACACGGTCCAGTCCAGCCCGCTGGAGCGGATGCGCTCGTCCGCGATCGCCTTGTCCGCGTAGACCGACCGCAGCAGCGAGCGGTAGATCAGTTTTTGGGCGGTGCTCGACCAGTCGAGCGTGTGGCCGACCCCGGACGACGACAGCCACGGCCCGACGGCCGCGCGCCTGTCGCGATGACAGCGAAGCGGACAGCTGTGAGAGACGGCCCGGCCGGCCCAGCCGTTGCCGCGGACGCGCTCGGCCATGAGGTTGCCGAGGAGGGCGGTGCGCAGGGGGCGTGGCCGTCGACCACCACGAGCGAGAACGGCCGGAAGCTCTACGCCGCGAACGAGCGCGGCCACGCCATCGTCATCTACGGCACGGACCGACAGATTGTATCAGTGAGCGTGTTAAGACAATATGAGCGCAGTCGCCACGCCTACGACAGCAGGGGATCATGAACGCCGACCGCACCGCGCTGCTCACCGTCGGGCGCCGCTCCTACCGCTATCAGCCCTTGGACCGGATCCTGCCGCCCGCGGAGCTGGACGCCCTCCCGTACGCGATCCGGGTGTTGCTGGAGAACGTGGCTCGTCGGGCGCCGGAATCGCTTGCGGACGTGGTGTCGCGGATGCGCGCCGGGAGCGGCGCGGGTGAGGTTCCCGTGCACCCGAACCGGATCATGCTGCACGACACGACCTGTCTGCCGGCGCTGGCCGACTTCGCAGCCATGCGGGACAGCGTCGCGGAACTCGGCGGGGATCCCGAACGGCTGCAGCCGTCGATTCCCGTGGACCTGACCGTGGACCACTCCGTGATCGTCGAGGAGTACGGCCGCGCGGACGCCGTCGAGCGCAATCTGCTGATCGACTTCCACCGCAACGGCGAGCGGTACGAGATGGTGAAGTGGGCCGAGCGCAGCGTGGACAACTTCCGTGTCGTGCCGCCGGGGACCGGCATCATCCACCAGGTCAACATGGAGGCGCTGGCTCGCGTCGTCTGGCAGGACGACCCGGGTGACGGCGGCCTGCCGGTGCTGCACCCGGACGTGCTGGTCGCGACCGACAGCCACACCCCGATGATCAACGCCCTGGGCGTCGTCGGCTGGGGCGTCGGCGGCCTCGAAGGGCAGGCCGCCATGCTCGGTGAGCCGGTCACCATCCCCTACCCGGACGTCGTCGGTGTCCGCCTGACGGGACGGCTGCGCCAAGGCGTCGGCGCCACCGACCTCGCCCTGACCCTGACCGAACTGCTGCGCGTCACGGACGTGGTGAACAAGTTCGTCGAGTTCTGCGGCGACGGCGTCACCACACTGGGCTGGGCAGAACGCGCCGCCGTCTCCAACATGGCACCCGAGTACGGCGCGACCTGCGTCTACTTCCCTACGACGACGAGACCGCCGCCTATCTCCGCCTGAGCGGCCGGGAAGAGGAACACGTCCGTCTCGTCGACGCCTACCTCACCGCCCAGGGGCTCAAGCGCACCGACAACCGTCCGGTTCCCCACTATGACCAGCTGCTCGACCTCGATCTGGACACGGTCGAGCCCAGCGTGGCGGGGCCGAACCTGCCGCACCAGCGGCTACTGCCGCTCGAGTTCGCCGAGGGCGACGACGCGTCGTCCCACTCGTTCAGCAGCGGGCAGGAGCTCTCCTTCGAGGGGCTCGACAGCCTGGACGTCGGCACCAACCACGTCACCCTCCGCCTACGAGGGGCGGAGGGACGGTACGCCTCGGCGGAACTGAGGTTGCGGATCTTCTCCCGCCAGGAGCTGGCCTACCTCCGGCACGGGGGCATCCTCCCGTACGTGGTCCGCCGCGCCCTTGCCTCGCCGTGAGCCGCAAACCGGGCGGCCTCCCTCCACGCGGACCAATTCCTACGGAGTGCGCACCTCGTCGGGAAGGGCCTGTTCGGCCCAGATGGTCTTGCCCGTGCGGGTGTGGCGACTGCCCCAGCGTTGGCTGAGCTGGGCGACCAGCAGGAGGCCGCGGCCGCCTTCGTCGAATGCACGGGCCCGGCGCATGTGCGGAGCGGTGCCGCTGGAGTCGGAGACCTCGCAGATGAGGGTGGAGTCGCGGATCAGCCGTAGCTGGATGGGGGACCCGCCGTAGCGGATGGCGTTGGTGACCAGCTCGCTGACGATGAGTTCGGTGACGAACGCGACGTCCTCCAGCTGCCAGGCGGCGAGTTGCTCGCAGGCCAGCTTGCGGGCACGGGCGACGAATTCGGGGTCGGCGGGAACGTCCCAGGTGGCGACCCGCTCGGCGTCCAACGCGTGGGTGCGGGCCAGGAGAAGGGCGACGTCGTCGGCGGGGCGATCCGTCAGCAGCCGCCCCAGAACGCCGTCACACATCTCTTCCAGGGGACGGCCCACACCGCCCAGAGTCTGGCGCAGCAGGGCGAGGCCGCCGTCGAGGTCGTGGTCGGGTGCCTGGACTAGGCCGTCGGTGTACAGGGCGAGCACGCTGTTCTCGGGGAGGTCGAACTCCGCGGTCTCGAAGGGCAGACCGCCCACGCCCAGCGGCGGCCCGGTCGGCAGGTCGAGGAACACCGCTTCGCCGCCGGGGGAGACCAGGGCCGGTGGCGGGTGGCCGGCTCTGGCCATGGAACAGCGGCGCGTGACCGGGTCGTAGACGGCGTACAGGCAGGTGGCACCGATCTCGCCCGGGCTGCCGGCGTCCTCGGCACCGTCCGCCGTCGTCTCGGCATCCAGGCGCAGGACGATGTCGTCGAGCCGGGTGAGCAGCTCCTCCGGAGCCAGATCCACATCGGCCAGAGTCCGTACGGCGGTGCGCAGCCGGCCCATCGTGGCGGACGCCTGCACTCCGTGGCCGACGACATCGCCCACCACCAGTCCCACTCTGGCCCCGGACAAGGGAATGACGTCGAACCAGTCACCGCCGATCCCGGCACGGGAGCTGGCCGGCCGGTAACGGGAAGCGACCTCGACAGCCGCCTGCCGTGGCGCACGGTGCGGAAGGAGACTGCGCTGCAGCTCGAGAGCGATGGCACGTTCACGGGTGTAGCGGCGGGCGTTGTCCACGCACACCGCGGCACGCGCGGCCAGCTCCTCGGCCAGCAGCAGATCATCCTTGGTGAAGGGCTCCGGGGTCCGGTGGCGGGCGAGGACCGCCAGGCCGAGGGTGATGCCACGGGCTCGCAGCGGCACCGCCATCAGTGAGTGGATGCCATGGGTCTCGATGCTGCGGGCACGCTCGGGCGAGCCCGCAGCCCACAGGGGCCGGGTGGTGTCGTCGAGCACGTACATCAGGGCCCGGCCCGTGGCCAGCGCACGGTCCGGCGGCGAGTCCTCGTCATAGGTGTGCCTGCTTCCCACCGCGATCACGGCCTCCGGACAGCCCTCCAGCACAGACCGCTCAGCCGTGCGACGAAAGACCAGAAGATCGCCGCTGGGCGACGGAACCGCTTCCTCACCGGCCAGCACGGAATCCAACAGGTCCACGACGGCGAAGTCGGCGAGATAGTCCGTGTACACCTCAGCCAGTTCCTCGGCGGTGCGCGCCACGTCCAGGGTGGAGCCGATCCGGTTGCCGGACTCGTTGAGCATGCTCAGGCGTCGGCGGGCCAGGAACTGTTCCGTGCTGTCCATCGCCGCCAGACACATGCCCCGCACCGCGCCCATGCCGTCCTTCAACGGGCTGAGGGACACCAGCCACGCGTGCTCACGGCTCTCGCCGGGCGCGCGCAGCCATGCCTCGTACGGCACCGACTCACCCGTGCGCAGCACGCGCTGCACCGCGTCGTCGAGCCCCTCGAAGCCCCGGAGCCGTCGCCGCCCGTCGGCCGACTCCCCCACGCGCCGGCCCAGCAGGTCCTCCTCCGGCCTGCCCATCACCCTTTCCATCGCGGAGTTCGCGGACACCGCGAGCCCGTCATGATCGAAGAGCGCGATCGGAACGGGAAGCTGGTCCAGAGCCCACCGCCGGAGCCGGACCGCGGGCTCCGGCACCGTGGCCGTCAGGAACCACTGCACTTCCCCCGCCGAGTCCACCAGCGGATGGGCCTCCAGTTCCAGGTGCACACCGTGACCGTCCTGATGCCGTACGCGAACGGGGCCGCGCCACTCGCTCCGTTCGGCCAGGCAGCTCCGGGCCGAGGCCGGAAGGACGTCGGCCAGCAGCTCGGCCGCCCGGCGGCCGAGGACATCCCCCGGCTCGTATCCGAGCACCCGGCGGGCGTCGGCGCTCCACGCGATGACCACCCCCTTCGCGTCCACCGCGGCCGAGGCGACACCGTGCTGGCCCATCGTTCCTTCTCTCCACACGACCGGAGCCGCCGTCAGTGGGCTCACGGATCGACTGCCGACAGTACTTTCAGGGTTCATTGTGCGCCGGGCACTCCGCACGCCGCGCGCGACTCGTTACCAACAGCCACGACGGCGAAGCGTCGAAGCGCCCCTGGCCTCGGGGTTCGCATCGCACGCGCCGGGCCCTCGCCACGCTACCGGGGCGTCAGCACACAGAACTCGTTGCCGTCGGGATCGGCCAGCACCACCTGGCCGGTGTCGCCCTGACCGGTGTCGCCCTGGCCGGTGTCGATGCGGGTCGCCCCGAGGGAGAGCAGACGGTCGATCTCTGCCTGCCGATCACCGTGGGCAGGGGGCGCGAGGTCGAAATACAGCCGGTTCCTGCCTGGCTTCGGCGCCACCGGTGGACCACCCCATGTGATCTTCGGGCCGCCGTGCGGTGAGCGGATCGCGGTCTCCTGGTCCTGGTCCCAGACCAACGGCCACCCGAGTGCTTCGCTCCAGAAGTACCCGACTTCCTGGGAACCGTCGCAGGCGAGCGCTCCGACGAAGCCGCAGTCGGCGAGGAACTTGTTGTCCGGCCCGATGACACAGAACTCGTTGCCTTCGGGGTCGGCGAGCACGACATGATCATCGTCCGGGCTCTGGCCGATGTCTATGTGCCGTCCGCCAAGTCCCAGCGCCCTGGTCACCGTCTGCCGCTGATCCTCCGGGGACGTACTCGTCAGATCGAAGTGCATCCGGTTCTGGACGGTCTTCGGCTCCTCGGTCGGAAGAAAACGGATGCGGAACCCGGTGTCATCACTGGGCAGCAGCGCGACGCCGTCCTGTGGATCGTCGGCCAGCTCCCACCCCAGAACCCCGGACCAGAACCGCGCGAGACGTAATGGCTGACTTGCGTAGAAACTGAGTGCGAACAGTTGACAGGTCATTCTCCGGCGCATCTCCGATCCACTGACTGACCACTGTCGACAGGGCACCTTGTCAGCCCCCGAACAGAAGCCTAAGCGTGACACGGCGTCACCCGCAGCCAAGTATTCGATCTCTTGGGACTGGGCGGCGAATACTTGGATGAGCCAGTCACCGTCCCGGTAGGGGATGCCGTCCGGCGAGGTGGCTGTCCTGGCGGCGTCCTCCGCGTGGGCTTCGCCGGTGCCGACTACGCCCAGTGTGGCGGCCCCCACCGTGACCGCCGCTCCCTTGAGGATTCCACGCCGGGACAGCGCTCCGGGGCGGGCGGCTCGATCCGTGCCCAGCCGGTCACGCCCACGCTCACCAGGTGGACCCCCGGCCGGTTTCACCGGGCCGAGGGTCCTCCGTGCGCACCTCCTCGCGACACTCGGGGTAGTCGCCTCCGAAGGCAATCAACTGGTGGTACTCGTCAAGCGGCTGTCGAGGCGTCGTGTGTCGATGTCGTTCATGGCTCGGTCAGGGTGACTTCGTCGCAGTGGCCGTCGCCGCTCCCGGGGACGAGGTGACAGTAGATGCGAGCGGTGGTCACACCTGCCCCTGGCGTGAAGGTCGTCGACTGTTTCAAGTAGGTGCTCGACGTGGTCGACGCGCTCGTGAGCGAGAAGTCACCGTTGCGCCAGGGCACTGTGTGGCCGTACTCGGAGTTGCCGTTGATCACGTGGTTCTCGACGGGGGTCGGCGCCGGCCCGACCCGAGCCGCGTAGGTTCCGCTGTGGGCACCCGAGTTCACCACTGAGCGGTCAAGCTCAACCCCTGCGGCCAGCTGGAGCCACTCGCCGCGCCCGCCGCGATCAACGCCATCGTGGCCGGGGTGACCGCGGTCCGGGAGGCCATCGGCCCGTAGCGCGACCTGGCACTCCACTTCCACGGCCGGTTCAGCGGAGCGATGTCCCGCCGCGTACTGCCCCTCCTGGAGCCCTGCTGCCGCCCATGTGACTTCCGCTCGGTGCTCTCCGACGGCATCGCCGTGGCCCAGCCCGACATCAGCCACGCCGGCGGCATCTCCGAGTCCCGCCGAATCAGCCGCGATGGCCGAGGTGTACGGCGGACTGCTGGACCACCTCGACGACGCCACGCCCTCCACCTTCCGTGACGGCTACATCGACCACCCCACCGCCCCCGCCCCGGCATCGGCATCGGCATCGGCATCGGCATCGGCATCGACGAGGACGCGGTCCGGGCCGCCGCGGAACGCGGCCACCGCTGGCGCAACCCGGACCGGCGCAACACGGACGGCTCGCTGGCCTCCTGGCAGGAAGGCGCCATAACGCTGGGCAACTCTCCCTTCGGCCGGTGCTGTGTCCGGTTGGAGCCTGTCGCCTGATCATGTGTCTCACGTCAGCGGCAGGTCGTCCTGGCTCGCGGTGCGGGTGCTCTGGAGCCTCGCGCGTGAGGTAGGACACATTCCCTGAGCCGTTCGGCATCCCGGATGGATCGTGGCGAAAAAGCGTGCACACGTGGACGCCCTCCCAAGGTCGCGACACCTCAGGAGCGACGACCGCCGAAGGTCGACAATCACGCTCCGTCGTTCCATCGCTCACCCTCCATGCCGATCATCAGAGCAGCTCAGGACGCGCGTCGGTCATGCGCAACCGAAGCGAACACACCTTACTAGGCAGTCGATCTGTGCCGACATATGACCATTGATCGCCTATCTCAACGATGATGCATTTTTGCGCATATTGCCCTCTCACTTAACAGGGATGGTCACCGTCCGAAACCTTTTGTTGACGGAGTGAATTTACGCGGGTTAGGTTGATCAACGTCTTCGATGAGTGCACATGCGAAGCAAGGAGGGGGATATTGACCACCACCGCTCAAGGTGTGACGAGCTATCACTTAACCGAGGCCGAGGCGACCAAGACACGCGAGTTGTCGGCACTCGCGGGTCGCCTGTCCAACTCGCTCCCCATCGTCATTTCGGGACTGCTGCTCGACCTACCCGAAGGGATGCGGAATTCTCTGCTCAACTTCGGGGCGGAGAACGGGGCGAGCGACTATTTCATGCTCCGCGGTCTGATGGTGGACGATCTTCCGGAGACCCCCGCGGTTCACGGAATGTCGGCTCTCGACGACCATTTCACGAACGGCACTCTCATGCTCGTCGCGGATCTCCTCGGTTCCCTCATGGGATACCAGGACGAGAAGTCGGGAGCGTTGTTCCACGATGTGCATCCGGTTCGCGGCGAGGAGCACCATATCGAGAACAGCGGATCGGTCGCCTTCGACTTCCACACCGAGAACGTGCACCATCCCCTGCGGCCGGACTTCCTGGGGCTGCTCTGTCTGCGCCAGGACCACGAGGCGATCGCCGCGACCCGCCTGTCGTCCGTCCGCGACGCCCTGCCGCTCCTCACCGAAGGCCAGGTGGCTGAGCTGCGGAAACCGCAGTTCCACAGCCTGTACCCGACGTCCTTCACCCGGAACACCGAGGGACCGCGGCCGTCGTCGGGTCCGCACCCGGTGATCTTCGGGCCCGTGGACCGGCCCTTCATCCGCTTCAACTCGCACAACACACGCGCTGCCGACGCCGGCGGTGAACACGTGCTGCGTGCGCTGACCGAGGCGCTGGAGAGCGTCTGCCGCGACCTGGTACTCGCGCCGGGCGACCTCGTCGTCCTGGACAACCACGTGGTGGTGCACGGTCGCAGCGCGTTCCAGCCCCGCTACGACGGGCGCGACCGCTGGCTGCGCCGCTTCTACTCCTTGCGTTCCACCCCGCTTTGGGCCCAGCGGATGATGCGGCACCCGCGTGTGCTGCCCGCGATGGCGGACATCCGCGGCGTCGCCTGACCCGCACCCACAGCACTGCCCACCGCGCCTGACGTCGTGCCACGCGGGCCGAGGGTGACCCATGTGACACGAATGAGGAAAAGTGGATCTGTACGAGGTACTCGGCCTGCTCGTCGCCGCGACGGCAGCCGGCTGGGTGGATGCCGTCGTGGGCGGGGGCGGGGTGCTTCTCATCCCTGTGCTGCTGTTGTCCTTCCCGCAGTACCCGCCCGCGACGGCGCTCGGCACCAACAAGATCGCAGCCGTCATGGGCACCGCGACCGCCGCGTACATGTACCAACGGCGCACCCGGCTGGACCGCTCGGTCCTCATACCGGCCGCGGCGCTCGCGGTCCCCTTCGGCGCACTGGGCGCGCTGTCGGCGGCGAGCGTGCCGACGAGTTACTTCCGGCCCGTCATCATGGCCCTGCTGGTCTCGGTGGCACTTTTCGTGGCCTTCAGACCGAGTTTCGGCGTGCAGCAGACGGACACGGTCGTAACCCGGCGCCGCCGTGTCACGGCCATAGTTCTGGCAGGCGTCGGAATCGGTTTCTACGACGGCGTTTTCGGCCCCGGAGTGGGCACCTTCCTCATCATTTCCTTCACCACCCTCCTTGCCACGCAATTCCTGGAGAGCGCCGCCATGGCGAAGGTCATCAACGCCTCGTCGAATCTGGGCGCCCTGGCAGTTTTCGCCTGGCAGGGGAACGTTCTGTGGGCCATTGGCCTCGGCATGGCCGTGGGGAATATAACGGGCGCGATGATCGGCTCGCGTACCGCGATGAAAAAGGGCTCTGGATTCGTACGGATCGTATTGGTTCTCGTGGTCACCGGAATGGTGATCAAGATGGGATTCGATCAGTTCGCGTAAGTGAACTCTCCATGTCGCTGGGGGAAATCTCCCTGAAACGGCGACTGGTGAGATCGTAGACAGGAGAGCTTATGGCAAGGGAACTGTCCGCGCTGTTGACCCTGCCCGACTTCGAGCGTGCGGCCGACTCCGTGCTCGACGCCGCTTCCTGGGCATACGTTGCCGGCGGCGCTGATACGCAGGTCACGGTGCGTGCCAACACCGAGGCGTTCGACCGGGTCTGGCTGCGGCCCCGGGCCCTCGGGAGTGCGAGCGAAAAGCCGGACACATCGGTGAGTGTGTTCGGGGAGCGGCTCGCCCTGCCTGTGCTGCTCGCTCCGACCAGCCCGCAGCGGCTTCTGCACGACGACGCGGAGATCGCCACCGCCCGGGCCGCCGAGGCTGCGGGAACGGTCTCCATCGTCAGCACCGACAGTCACCATGCCTTCCCCGAGGTGGCCGGGTCCGTCAAGGGCGGCTGTTGGTTCCAGCTCTATGCCTACCGCTCCCGGGAGGATGTCGCTGCGACGATCGCCCTGGCGGAGGAGGCCGGCGCAACCGCTCTGGTGGTCACCGTCGACGCCAGCCACGCGGCCCGCCGGATCACCACCCGGCGAGCGGGCTTCCGTACCCCCGCCCATGTCGACTTCGGCAATCTGCGCTCGCTGGGTATCCTCACTGGCGCGATCCCGGACGGTGCGCGCATCGAACGCCTCCCCCTGACGTGGGACGACCTCGAATGGATACGGAACCGGACCGGGATGCGCCTGGTGGTCAAGGGCATCCTGCGTCCTGAGGACGCCGAGCGGTGTCTCGATCTCGGGGCTGACGGAGTCATCGTCTCCAATCACGGCGGCCGCCAGCTCGACGGCGCGGTGCCGAGTCTGGTTGCGCTCGAACAGGTCGCTGCGGCGGTGTCCGGTCGCGGCCTGGTGCTGATGGACGGCGGCATACGGTCCGGGGTCCATGTGGTCAAAGCCCTTGCCCTCGGCGCGGATGCCGTGTGCATCGGCCGGCCCTATCTGTGGGGGCTCGGCCTCGCCGGGCAGGAGGGCGTCGAAGCGGTCCTGGACCTTCTCAAGGACGAGATCGAGGACACGCTCCTGCAACTCGGCGCGGACTCGGTCGCCGATATCGGCCCCGACTTCGCGACCCGGGCCTGATGCCGCCTCGGGCTCTGCCCACCCATTCGCTCTAGGAGACGACCTGTGACTGTCCGGACCGTCCACTTCTCTCGCGGCATACCCCCGCTCGAAGCCATTCCCTCCGCCGCCATCGCCGAGCACACCTCCGCGGTCCTCGCCGCGGAACCCGACCGGGTCTTCCAGTACGCGCCCATCGGCCGCCACACAGGTGACCAGGAACTGCGGGAGCAACTCGGCAAGTTCCACGCGGTCGACCCCGACCGGGTGTTCGTCACCAACGGTTCCCTGCAGGCCCTCGACCTGCTCGCGGCCCACCTGCTGCGCGACGCCGTCGAGCCGCAGGTCCTGGTCGAGGCGCCGACGTACGACCGCGCGGTGCAGATCTTCGAGCGGCATGGGGCCCGGGTGTCCGGGGTGCCCCTGCGGCACGACGGTGTCGACCTGAACGTCCTCCGAGAGCTCGTGCGGACCAAAGTCCCCGCCTTCGTCTATGTCATCCCGGACTTCCAGAACCCGAGCGGTGTCACCACGAGCGAGGACAAGCGCCGCGAGCTGGTGCGCCTGTCCGCCGAGTACGGCTTCACGATCCTGGAGGACATCCCGTACCGGGAACTCCGCTTCAGCGGTACCGCCCCCACACCTCTCGGTGAACTGGCTGAATCCATCGACGGCGCACGGGTGCTGACCATCGGCTCACTGAGCAAGGTGCTCAGTCCCGGCCTGCGCGTCGGCTACGTCATCGGCCCGCCCGGAACGCCCCACGCCCTCGCGGCCCTGGCCGAGAGCATCTATCTGTCCCCGGCCCCGTTGCTCCAGGCTGTCGCCGCGCGGGCCCTCGCGAACGGTCTCGTCCAGGAGAACGTCGAGCACGTACGGCAGTTGCTGCGCCCCCGGCACGACGCCGCGGTCGAGGCGGTACGGCAGACGCTCGGCGATGTCCACCTGTGCGTTCCGGACGGCGGCTACTACATCAGCGTGCACCTTCCGATCCGTACCGACGAGGAGTCCTTCCTGGCCGCGGCGCGGAACGACGGCCTTGCCCTGACACGCGGTTCGGCCTTCTATCCGTCGGAGTCCGCGCCGCCCTCCGGCACCGCGTTCCTGCGGCTGCCGTTCCAGGCACTCGATCCCGAGGAGTTCGCGGAAGGTGTCCGGCGACTCGCCGCTGCCGCTGAACGAGCGGAGTAAGGAACAGGAGGCGGTGCCCGCAGCGGCGGGCACCGCCGGCCGGACCGGTGAGGACGGAGGGGCAGGACGACGTGGCATCGCCCGCGACGCCTCGCTCTCGGCCGTCCTCGCCGGGCTCGTCGCGGTTGTGGTCTCGTGCTCCGGCCCCTTGGTGATCGTGCTCGCCGCGGCGGACGCCGGACGGCTCAGCAACGAGCAGACGGCCTCCTGGGTCTGGGCCGCGTGCATCGGCAGCGGGGTGACGTGCGCAGCCCTGAGCTGGTGGACCCGTATGCCGGTGATCACCGCCTTCTCGACACCGGGCGCGGCGGTCCTGGTGGGCAGCCTCGGCTCATACCCGTACTCCGAGGCGGTCGGGGCGTTCCTGGTCACCGGCTTGCTCATGGCGCTGGTCGGGGTGACAGGCGCCTTCGGGTGGGCCATGCGGCGCGTGCCGCCCGGGGTGGTGGCCGGCATGCTCGCGGGCGTGCTGTTCTCCTTCGGGGCCGGCGTGTTCTCCGCGCTGGACAGCACTCCCGTCCCGGTGCTCGCCTCGCTCGTCACGTACTTCGCGGCCAAGCGACGGTCACCGAGGTACGCAGTGGCTTGTGCCCTTCTCGCCGCTGTGCTCGCGACGGCTGCGGGGCCAGGCATCCATGTCGCGGCGGGTGACATCGCCCCGGCCGTCCCGTTGTTCACCACTCCCGACTTCTCGCTCCAGGCGATGGTGGGCATCGCGGTCCCTCTGACCGTGGTCACCATGGCTTCGCAGAACGCCCCCGGTCTCGCCGTGCTCACCGCGTTCGGTTACCGCCCGAGTGACCGTGTGCTGATCGGCGTCACCGGACTGGCCACGACAGCGCTCGCTCCGTTCGGCGGGCACGCGATCAACCTGGCGGCCATCACCGCCGCGATCTGCACCGGCGAGGAGGCACACCCCGATCGACGGCGCCGCTATGTCGCCGGAATTGCGTGCGGCTTCTTCTACGTGGTGACCGGGGTTTGCGGAGCCGCCCTCGTTGGGCTGTTCACCGCGCTGCCGACCGACTTGGTCGCCGTCATCGCCGGAGTGGCTCTCCTGGGCGCGTTCTCCACGAGTCTCGCCCAAGCCGTCGCCGACGAATCCGGCCGGGACGCAGCCGTGGTCACATTTCTGACCACGGCGTCGGGCGTCACACTCGGCGGCATCGGCTCGGCCTGCTGGGGCCTTGTCCTGGGACTCGCCACCCACGGAACGCTCACCTTCCGACAACGGGCCCACGCCCGACGATGACCAAGAATTCCAGCGGCATGGTGGCTATCCCCTTGGGCCAGGGGCTGGTTCGCGGGGCTGGTTGGCGCTACGGCAGCGGGGTCACCGAACGGGACGGAGTTTGGGTGCCGGCGCCTTCTGCCAGCCAGTACCCGGCAGTCGGCAGCTGGACCGGGGTGGACTGAAACGCCTCCGGGTCGGCCCGGAACAGGTGACGGGGGCGCGGCGCGAGTGGGTCGTCGCGCAGGCGCCGTCGGCATCCCACCTGGTGTGGGGTCTGTGGATGGGGCGGCACGAGGGGATGTCGGCGTCTGCGTGGGGGCCCCGCTGGGCCACGGCTTGTTCAGCCAGTGCCCAGCTCCGTGCGCCGGACCGCCTCCTGCCCTCACCGCTCCAGTGCACGCCACCTGACACGCGACGGCCGCGCCCCGCCATAGGACAGCGGCATCGACCTGGGGTCAGCTGATCGTGTCCGGTTCCGGCGTGGTGAGGTCGGCTGGGCTGATGCGGAGCATGGCCTTGTGGAGGGCGTCGTGCTCCGGCGAGGCGGGCAGGGGGCCGCGGGCCGGGGCCTCGAAGGACTGGATGAACAGGGCGGCGACACGTCGCCAGGCGTCGGGGGCAGCGGCGCCGGTGGCGTTGACGACACCGGCGTTGGCCATGTGGAGCAGCACGATGTCCGAGGAGTCGAAGTCCTCGCGCAACCGGCCCGCGGCCTTGGCCCGGTCGATGAGCCGCACCATGCCCTCGAGCGCCTTGTCGCGGTGCCCCTCCAACGTCTTGACGGTGGGGAAGCTTCGGACGGCTGAGCGTCAGGAGTCATATCAGCCACTCCATCAATCGGATTACCCTATCCATTTATGCAGCCACCCTGGCCGCTGACACGGGACGCGCACGGTTCACGTTGGGTTATCGGTGTCTGCGCTGTCCCAGAGACTGCCAGAAGGCCCAGCTCACAGCTGGCTTCTCGTCCCAGCGTCCCCGGAATCGCCTGTGTGCTTGCCCTGTTCGACGATGAAACCCGACGCTGACCCGCGCAGGGCTCCAGGGAACGGTGTGTGCCGCACTCGCCCTGCCGGCAGTCACGCGAACCGTGGCCGAGCCGACGCAACACGAGAATGGAACTGGCATGCGCAAGATGATGTCCCGAGCGAACAGGACGGCTGTCGCCATCGTCGCCGTCGCCTTCATGGCGTCCGGAGTGGTCGTCGCGGGGGCGACGACCGCCTCTGCGGACGGGTGCGTAGGTCCCCTGTGCGGGGCGGTGAAGAACAGGACGGGCCGCACGATGCACTACACGACGAGTCTCGGCGACGGCCCGCACTTCTGCGACGTGTGGAACTGGGACGGCGGTACCGGGAGCAAGTTCAAGCACGCCGAGTGCGAGCAGAAGTCGTTCGGCAACGGAACGGTGGGCGGTAACGGCACCGGCAAGGACGTCGACGCCTTCACGTTCGCCACCCACGGGTACCACGAGCGGTTCTCGCGGGTCGGTACGTGGCACTGGCGGCAGAAGGGTGTCTGGACGAAGATCCGGAGCGGGGAGATCGCCGACTGCGGCATCGGCGACAACAACGAGGTCTGGTGCACCGTTCTCGTGCAGGCCTGAGACGGCCCCGGTAGGCGGTCGGGACGTGCGTTCCGACCGCCTACCGGCGTAACCAAGTGCCGTTGGCCGTCTCACCGTCCGCCCACTCGCGGATGAGCCGCATCGTGCGCTCGGCCCGCTCCTCGTGCAGACAGTGGCCGGTGCCGGGCCAGTACTCGGCGCGGCGGGCCGCGATCGTCGTGCCCTCGGCTTCGGGCTCGCCGTGCGCGGGGGGGGCGAGGGCGAGCCTGCGCACTGCGCGCGCAGAAACCACATCCGGGGCCTGCGGCGCGTTCGACCGCACCGCAGGCCTCCACGCGTATCGCTTCGCGCTCAAGTTGCGCCAGCCCGCTCTCACGTACACAGTCACGACGCGGTGGAGGGAACCTGCCGCACCGCAGTGCGCGTCGCCGGTGGCACATCGAACGCGGCCTCGATCTTCACATGACTGACGACCGGTCGCGGGCAGGATCCGGCCGGTCGTGCGGCGGAGTCGCCACGGGTCGACACAAGGACGGCCCACCGTCGCCGCTGGCGCTGCCACCGCCACTGCCACTGCCACTGCCACTGCCACTGCCACTGCGGGAGTCTGAAGCTTCTGTTCAAGAAAGCCGTGACAGGTACCAGCAGGCACCATCGCCCCTCCGCCGGGAATACGGGCAGCGAACGGGCACGCGCAGCGGACAAACGGGCAGCGAGCTCGCACTCCCCGGGGCCCTCCACCGCCTCGTCCAGGGCCTCCAGACTTCGTTAAACGGGCACATTCGGTCATGAAGTGCTCCGCCAAGAGCCTGGTCAGCAGGTCTGTCGCCTTGTAGAAATTAGCCACCGGACGCCCAAACGGGCAGGGCCTTCGGAAATCAGCCGACGCGGGCACACCGCGCGGAGCCGTGGAACGGAGGTGTCGCCGTGGACACCGAGGAGCGAAGGCGCTGGATTCTGGAGACGGCACGCCGTACCGGATCCGTGGACGTCGGAAAGCTCGCCGCCGATCTCACGGTCTCCAAGGAGACCGTGCGGCGCGATCTGAACGTACTGGAGGAGCACGGGCTGGTCCGGCGTACCCATGGCGGTGCCCATCCCGTGGAGAGCGCGGGCTTCGAGACCACGCTCGCCTTCCGCACCACCATGCACGTCCCCGAGAAGTCCCGGATCGCGGCCGCCGCGGCCGAACTGCTCGGAGACGCCGAGACCGTCTTCATCGACGAGGGCTACACCCCACAGCTCATCGCCGCCGCCCTCCCCCGCGACCGGCCACTGACCGTGGTCACCTCCTCACTGGCCACGGCGGGTGATCTGGCCTCCGCCGAGAACATCACCGTGCTGCTGCTCGGCGGCCGGGTGCGTGGCGGGACGCTGGCCACGGTCGACCACTGGGCGACCCGCATGCTGTCCGGCTTCGTCATCGACCTGGCGTACGTCGGTGCCAACGGCATCTCCCGCGAGTACGGACTCACCACCCCCGACCCCGCGGTCAGCGAGGTCAAGGCCCAGGTCATGAGGGCCGCCCGGCGCCGGGTCTTCTCCGGCGTCCATACGAAGTTCGGTGCCGCGAGCTTCTGCCGCTTCGCGGAGGTCACGGAGTTCGAGGCGATCGTCACCGACGCCGGGCTCCCCGCCTCCGAGGCACACCGCTACTCGCTGCTGGGCCCCGAGGTCATCCGGGCCTGAGCCGCGGTTCAGCTCCATTCCCACCCTCCCCGCCACCCGCGCAAGCCCGGGGGCCTGGTTCCCCATGCCCTCGAACACCCCTGGAGTCAGTCATGCGTACACGGAGAATGATCCACATCCTCGCCACGGCCACGGCCACAAGCTCGCTGCTGGTCGCCTGCAGTGGCGCGGGCGGCTCCTCGAGCTCGGGCGGTGACGGGGAGAGCATCAATGTGCTGATGGTCGGCAATCCGCAGATGGAGGACATCGCGAAGCTGACGAAGAGCACGTTCACCAAGGACACCGGCATCAAGGTCAACTTCACGATCCTGCCCGAGAACGAGCTGCGCGACAAGGTCACCCAGGACATCGCCACTCAGGCCGGCCAGTACGACGTCGCCACGATCGGCGCCTACGAGGTGCCGATCTGGGAGAAGAACGGCTGGCTGCACGAACTCAGCTCCTACGCCGACAAGGACACCGGCTTCGACAAGGCCGACCTGCTCAAGCCGATGGTCACGTCCCTGTCCGGCTCCGACGGCAAGCTCTACGCCCTGCCGTTCTACGGCGAGTCCTCGATGCTCATGTACAACAAGGACGTCATGAAGGCGAAGGGCGTCACGGTGCCCGAGCACCCGACCTGGCAGCAGATCGCCGACATCGCGGCCAAGGTCGACGGCGCGGAACCCGGCATGAAGGGCATCTGTCTGCGCGGTCTGGCCGGCTGGGGCGAACTCGGGGCGTCACTGACGACCGTGGTCAACACCTTCGGCGGCACCTGGTTCACCAAGGACTGGAAGGCCCAGGTCAACGGCCCCGAGTTCAAGAAGGCGACGAACTTCTACGTCGACCTGGTGAGGAGGCACGGGCAGGCGGGAGCGGCGCAGGCCGGCTTCACGGAGTGCCTCAACGCCATGAGCCAGAAGAAGGTCGCGATGTGGTACGACGCGACCAGCGCGGCCGGGCCACTGGAGGACGCCGGCTCCAGCAAGATCGCCGGCCATGTCGGCTACGCCTACGCCCCGACCGTCGAGACCAAGAGCAGTGGCTGGCTGTGGAGTTGGGCGTGGGCCATGCCCAAGACCACGAAGAACGCCGACGCCGCCTCGAAGTTCATGCTGTGGGCCTCCAGCAAGAAGTACGAGAACCTCGTCGGCGAGAAGCTCGGCTGGTCACGCGTTCCGGCCGGCAAGCGGGCCAGCACCTACGAGAACCCCGAGTACCAGAAGGCCGCCGCGTCGTTCGGTGACATCACGCTGAAGTCCATCGAGGCGGCCGACCCGGCCAACCCGGGCGTCCAGCCCAGGCCGACCGTGGGCATCCAGTACGTGGCCATCCCCGAGTTCCAGGACCTGGGGACCAAGGTCACGCAGGAGATCTCCGCCGCCATCGCCGGAAAGACGAGCGTGGACAAGGCGCTGAACGACGGCCAGAAGCTCGCCGAGGACGTCGCCAAGAACTACCAGTGACCCGCCCGAACCGCCCGGCCGGCCCTCCCCCCGGCCGGGCACCGCTTCCCCCACCCCGGCCGTCATCGGCAGAGGAACCATCATGACCACGCTCACCGCCCCACCCAAGACAGCCCCACCGCCCAGCCGCAGGCGCGCCCCCGCCCAAGTCAGCAAGTGGAAGCGCCGCTTCCCGCTGCTGCCGGCGCTGGTCTTCACCATCGTCGTCACACAGCTGCCGTTCGTGGCCACGCTCGTCATCTCCACCTTCCGGTGGAACATCCTCAAGCCGGGAGAGCGGCAATTCGTCGGCCTGTCCAACTTCACGTTCGTCTTCACCGACGAGCGACTGCGGACAGCGGTGCTCAACACCATCGTGCTCACCGCCTCGGTGGTGCTCATCAGCGTGGTCCTCGGCCTCGGCCTGGCGATGCTGCTCGACCGCAGGTTCGTCGGCCGCGGGCTGGCTCGCACCCTGCTCATCGCGCCGTTCCTCGTCATGCCGGTAGCGGCCGCGCTGCTGTGGAAGCACGCCATCTACAACCCCGACTACGGCCTGCTCAACGGCACCCTCAACGCCGTCTACCGGCTCTTCGGCGCGGACAACGGTCCCACGATCGACTGGGTGTCCTCCTACCCCATGCCGGGGGTCGTGGTGTCGCTGGTGTGGCAGTGGACACCGTTCATGATGCTGATCCTCCTGGCCGGTCTGCAGGCGCAGCCCGGTGACGTCCTGGAGGCGGCCCGCGTCGACGGGGCCTCGGCCATTGCGACCTTCCGCCACATCACCCTGCCGCACCTGCGCCAGTACATCGAGCTGGGCGTCCTGCTCGGCACGATCTACGTCGTGCAGACCTTCGACGCGGTCTACACCATCACCCAGGGCGGACCGGGCTCCCAGACGACCAACCTGCCCTACGAGATCTACCTGACCATGTTCCGCAAATTCGAGTACGGCGAGGCCGCGGCCGCCGGAGTGGTCGTCGTCCTCGGCTCGATCGTGATCGCGACCTTCGCGCTGCGCACCATCGCGTCGCTGTTCCGTGAGGAGGTGTCCCGATGACTCACGCAGCTGTCACCGCGCCCGGCGCGAAGCTCAGGAAACTCGTCCGCCGACGCGACGACCAGGGCGGTGCGCCCCGGCTGTCACCCGCGTGGACCTTCGTCGCCTGGCTCGCCACGCTGGCGTTCTTCGCGCCTGTGGCGTGGATGGTGCTCACCTCCTTCCACCAGGAGGCGGACGCGGCGACCAACCCGCCGACCCCCTTCGCCGCCCTCACCCTCGACCAGTACGAACTGTTGTTCAGCCGGGACATCACTCCGTTCCTCCTCAACTCGGCGATGGCCAGCGTCATTTCGACGCTGCTGGTGCTCGCCCTGGCGGTGCCGACGGCCTACGCGCTGTCCATCAAGCCGGTCGAGAAGTGGACCGACGTGATGTTCTTCTTCCTGTCCACCAAGTTCCTACCCGCCATCGCGGCCCTGCTTCCGGTGTACCTGATCGTCAAGGACGCCGGGATGCTCGACAACGTGTGGACACTGATCGTCCTCTACACCGCCATGAACCTGCCGATCGCGGTGTGGATGATGCGCTCGTTCCTCGCCGAGGTCCCCAAGGAGATTCTCGAGGCGGCCGAGGTCGACGGCGCCAACCTGCCCACCGTGCTGTTGCGGATCGTCGCACCGGTCGCCATGCCGGGACTCGCCGCCACCTCGCTGATCTGCTTCATCTTCAGCTGGAACGAGTTCATGTTCGCCGTCAACCTGACGGCGACCAAGGCGTCGACCGCGCCTGTCTTCCTCGTCGGCTTCATCACCAGCGAGGGGCTGTTCCTCGCCCGGCTGTGTGCCGCCGCCACGTTGGTCTCCCTGCCGGTCCTCATCGCCGGTTTCGCCGCCCAGGACAAACTGGTCCGCGGCCTGTCCCTAGGAGCAGTCAAGTGAAAGCCGCTGTCATCGAAGCCCCCGGCAAGGTCATCGTCACCACGGTGCCCGACCCCACTCCCGGGCCGCGCGAGGTCGTGGTCGATGTGGCGGCCTGCGGGCTGTGCGGGACCGATCTGCACATCCTCCAGGGCGAGTTCGCCCCGACACTGCCCATCGTGCCGGGCCACGAGTTCGCCGGAGAGGTCGTGGGCCTCGGCAGCGAGGTCACCGAACTGAAGGTCGGCGACCGGGTCGCCGTGGATCCCTCGCTGTACTGCAACGAGTGCCGCTACTGCCGGGTGGGACGCAACAACCTCTGCGACCGGTGGCAGGCGATCGGCGTGACCGTCGCCGGCGGCGCCGCCGAGTACGCGGTGGCGCCCGTCGCCAACTGCGTACGGCTGCCCGACCACGTGGACGTCCAGGACGCGGCCCTGATCGAGCCGCTGTCCTGCGCCGTGCGCGGCTACGACGTCCTCAACAGCAGGCTCGGCTCCCACGTGCTGATCTACGGCAGCGGGACGATGGGCCTGATGATGCTGGAGCTGGCCAAGCGCACCGGCGCCTCCTCGGTCGACGTCGTCGACATCAACCCGGAGCGACTGGCGACGGCCGAGAAGCTGGGCTGCTCCCAAGCGGCCCTCTCCGCCGACGAGTTGGGGCGGCCGGCCGGCTGGGACGTGGTGGTCGACGCGACCGGCAACGCCGCCGCCATCCAGGACGGCCTGGAACGGGTCGCCAAGGCCGGGACGTTCCTGCAGTTCGGCGTCTCCGACTACGCGACGACAGCCACCATCTCCCCGTACCGCATCTACAACCAGGAGATCACCATCACCGGCTCCATGGCGGTGCTGCACAGCTACGAACGCGCGGCCGAGCTGTTCGCCACCGGGGTACTCGATCCCCAGGTCTTCATCAGCCACCGGATGCCGCTGACGGAGTACCCGCAGGCACTGGACCAGTTCGCCGCCGGCCAGGGGCGCAAGATCGTCGTACTGCCCTGACCACCCCCTCCCTGCCGGTGCCCTCGTCATCTTCCTCGACGTCACGCCCGGTCGTACCTGTCGGGCGGGGGCCGGACCCGAACGAAGCCCGGGTCCGGCCCCCGCCCGATTCCGCCCTTCGTTTCCGAACTCTTCGAGCCTTTCCGAGGGAGAGCAACCATGAGCCCGCATCAGATCACCGTTCTGGGAGAGTGCGTCGCGGACGCCTTCACCGAACCGGCAGACGCCGCGAACGAACTCGCCCTGCGGGTGCTGCCTGGCGGCGGACCCGCGAACACGGCGGTGGCCCTGGCGCGGCTGGGCACGCCGGCCCGCTTCCTCGCACGTCTGTCCAGCGACGTGTTCGGCCGCCTGTTCCAGGCCCACCTGGAGGCATCCGGCGTCGACCTGTCGTACGCCGTCGCCGCCGACGAGCCCAGCACACTGGCCGTGGCGGAGCTGGATGCCACTGGGCAGGCCGCGTTCTCGTTCCATGCCCAGAACACGGCCGACTGGCAGTGGACTCCAGCGGAACTGGCCAGGGTGGACCTGTCCGAAACCGCCTGTCTGCACACCGGGTCGCTGGCGCTGATCCGAGAGCCCGGCGGGGCGGTGGTGGAGGAGTTCCTGGCGGCAGCGGCTCCGCAGGCCACCATCAGCATCGATCCCAACGTAAGGCCGCTGCTGGTGCGCCCCGAGGTCTACCGCGCCCGGCTGGCACACTGGTGCGGTCTCGCCGACATCCTGCGCCTGAGCGAGGACGACCTGGAACTCCTCCTGCCGGGCACCCCGCCCGAGCAGGCGTGCGACACCTGGCACGCCGCGGGGGTACGGCTCGTCGTGATCACGCTCGGCGGCGACGGCGCCCTGGCCTCACTCGACGGCGAACGGCTGCGGGTGCCCGCGGTGACCACGCAGGTCGTCGACACGGTCGGCGCGGGCGACTCCTTCACCGCCGGCCTGCTGCACCACCTCGGCGCCCGCGGCCTCCTCGGCGGCCGGCTGGCCCGTCTCGGTGTCGACGATGTCGCGGAAGCCTGCCGGTTCGGCACCCGGGTCGCGGCCCTGACCTGTTCGGTCGCCGGTCCCAATCCGCCATGGCGGAACCAGTTGACAGAGCTCGCGACCACCGGCGGTGTCTGACGGGCAGGCAGGTCAGGCCGGACATCCCGGCCACCTGTCGCCTTCAGTTCCACTTCACGCCGGAGATGCACGGGACGAGCGACCCCAACGGCCGTCGGTGATCTCGCGGATGTCTCGGTGGGACATTCTCCTGACGGCGCCCCCGCTGTCGCGCCTCGCCCACCGGTAGACGTCTGGTGGGTGATCTGCTTTGCCTCAATAATTCGATCAGGTAGCCCCTGCCTAGGCTTTGCGGACGAGCAGTTGAATCTCCTGAAACTGCCGTCGGTCCGTGGGCTGAGGCTCGCGAATCATCCGGGCCACCTCGGCCAACCCGGACTTGCGTAGCATCGCGGCGAGGTGATCGGGCCACCACCGATAGGCGGGCGCGACTGCGTGATCGAAGGCCTGCGTCGCGTGAAACGGATCGTCGCTTGCCGAAAAGCCGACCAGCAGGTGGCCGCCCGATGCCAGTACACGGTGGAACTCCGCCAAGATGGCGGGCAGTTCTCGCGGCGGAGTGTGAATGATGGACCAACGTGAGAGTACGCCGCCCAGCGCGCCGTCAGCGATGTTCAACGCCGCCATCGAGCCCACATCGAACCGCAGGCCCGGATAGGCCTGTCGAGCCAACTCGATCATCGCAGAAGAGGCATCAACGCCAAACGCCGCCAGACCCAACTCGTTCAGATAGGCGGTGATATGGCCAGGCCCACACCCCAGATCCGCGACCTGACCGTTCCCACTCGCACTTACGACCTCGGCGAAAACACTCAAGATCGCGCGATCCAGAGGCCTGTCACGCAGTTCGTCGCGGAACAGCTGCGCATAGGTGGAGGCAGCAGCGTCGTAAGCCTCGCGGGAGACACTGAGGGCATCGTGTTCGACCATGCTCGCGACAGTAGTTCTTGGCGCTGAGGCGAGCCGAGAGAAATCACGGTCTCCCCGCCCGCCTGTTCGTCCGGGCTACCGCTGGTTCAGAGAAGGTTGGTGCAGAGCTTCGTCGCCGGCTGGACGCCGCAGCCTCCGAGCAGCAGCCCGCACCAGGGCGTGTCGTGCTCGTGCGCGACGGCGACACCGCCGACGACTGCGTCGGCCCGGGATGTACCGGGGCCGGGCTCGTCCAGGTGTGGGCAGAGATCCACTCGATCACGGTGGCGGTCAGATCGCTGAGCCCATGTGTGTGTGGGTGGGGAGCCGAAGCCCCCGCCCCGTGGCAGGCCAGCGGCAGTGAGGCCCGCCAGCCTTCCGACTGGCGGGCCACGCGCCGCGGTCGCACCCGTCGCGGGCGGCTGCTCGGAGAGCGCGGCCCCAGCGCGGCGGGCTGTGCCGGATCAGGCGGGGGTGATGTTCTCCGCCTGCGGGCCCTTCTGGCCCTGGGTGATGTCGAAGGAGACTGCCTGGCCCTCCTGGAGCTCACGGAAGCCCGAGGCGTTGATGTTGGAGTAGTGCGCGAAGACGTCGGGACCGCCCCCGTCCTGGGCGATGAACCCGAAGCCCTTCTCCGCGTTGAACCACTTGACGGTGCCGCTGGCCATGTTGGTGCCTTCCTATCGGTGACGGGTCCCCGCGGTGCGGGCCCGGAGGTGGTCGTCCTGGTCCTCGGGCACACAGCAAAGCGCCCGCGCCACGGCGCGGGCTGGTACGGCGAACCACGACATCTACCGAGGACGCTACACGGCGACGCAGGGCCCCACCAGTAGGGAACGCCGGTGTTGTCGGCTGGTGTTGGATCCATGCCGCCAGGGCCTGCCCGGCGCACCACATGCGCGAGGACACCCGGCTCACTGCCTCACGGTGACCGCCATCGCTCGTACGGGCCTCTGCCGCAACCGCCGCACGGCCAGATCGCCGCCCCTGGCGCCTCCGCTTCGAACACTCACTGAGCGCGCCCGGCCCCGTGCCCGGCACGGAAACCTCCCGCCGCCCCGCCCCCTGCGGGCGTTCGGGGGCTTCGGGCTCGGGCCAGGTGGCGATCCTGCCGCCGCTGGAGCAAGGTGTGGCAGTGCTCGGCCGACGGCCGGTGCCGGCCTTCGTCGATGACCAGGGCGATTGTGTGGACGCCATTGTCTGCGGCAGCGCCCGCGCGGGGCTGGGTGGCGGGAAGGTTGGGCCGGTAGCGGCCGTGGGCGAAGCCGGAGGCAGCGCGCCGTGCGGCGCACACCCCCACTGCCGTCAGCCCGGCGGCGGGGGCGGCCTGGGTGAGGACTGAGGGCACTCGAACGACGCCCCTCAGGCCGACGACGCCTGCCAGGCTCCGAGCACGGCCTCCAACTGCCCCAGCGGATCCTCGCCCACGAAGCGCAGGACGACCGTGTCCGCACCGGCCGCCGCGAGTTCGCGGATGCCGTCGGCGGCCCGGGCGGCGTCGCCGGACACGGTGAAGACCTCCTCCTGGGGGCGGCCCAACCAGGCGCCGTGGCCCTCGGTGTGGGGGTGGAGGGTGCGGGCCACCTCGTCGGGGTCGTCGCCGACGCACGCGAAGGCGAAGGCGGTCAGGGCGTGGTCGGCGGTGGCACCGCCCTTGGCGATCAGCTCCCGGATGTGTTCCAGATCGCGCGGACCGTGGCCCTCGGCGATCAGCGTGCCGTCGGCGACCCGACCGGACAGTTCGAGGGAGCGCGGGCGCACCACGCCCGCGACGACCGGCGGGACCTCGGTCGGCGGATGCACCAGCTTGACTCCGTCCAGCCGTACCTCACGCCCCGTCATTTCGACGCGCTCACCACGCAGCAGCGCCCGCACGGAGGTGATCGTCTCCTCCAGCAGGGCCAGCGGGGAGCGGGGCGCGACGCCGACCTGAGCCATCCACTCCCGCACGCCGTGCCCGATGCCGGCCACCAGTCGGCCGGGGAACACCCGGGCCAGCGTGGCCAGTTCCATCGCCAGCAGCGCCGGGCTGCGCAGCGGGGCCGGGGTGATGCCGATGCCCACCCGAAGGCGGTGTGTCGCGCCCAGGGCCACGGCCGCCGCCGACACGCCGCCGTTCCAACCGAGGTCCTCCACCACCCACAGGTCATCCACACCGAGCGCCTCGGCCCGCCGCGCGAACTCCGGCAACCCCTCCGGGGCCCAGTCGCGGTCGTGCATCACACCGATCCGTACGTTTGTCATGTGGGGGAACCTATGCGGCGGACGACGAGCGGATCAACGGCGTATCCCACCTGACGAACGTCCATCCGTGGCTTGTCGGTGAGTGTTCCGGCAACACCCGAGGCCTTGCGACGCGGACCCGGCGTGGTGAGGCTGGACAGGGCGAGGCGGAATCCGGTGCATGCACCAGATCACCGCATCCGCAGGGGCTGTCGTGCCGTCGCTCCACAGGCGAGGCCGTTCCAGACACATGACCCTGGCGACGCAGCGGGCGGCCCGTGCGGTACGCGGGGAGGTCCGGAAGGAGGATCTAGTCAGCCCATGGACCCTGGCCCGGCTTTCCCGCCGCGAGCGATGGGTCGGCCAGGACTGCGTCGGGGTGGGCGAGGTAGTCCCGCACCACCGATGCGAAGCTCGGGTCGGGATCCAGCCCCAGCGCGGCGGCGCGCGCGTTGTCGAAGACGGAAGGCCACGAGCCCACGATGGCCTCGACGGCAGGGTCGGGCGTGACCGTCACCAGGTCGGCGACGGCGTCGCCGGCCATCTGCCGCAGCGTGGCCATCATCTCGGCGACCGAGACTGTGAGTGCCGGAAGGTTGACCGGAAGTCCGCCGTCGAGCCGACCTTTCTCCACCCCGCGCTCTACTTCCGCGATGCGGAGGATTGCCTCGACGGTGCGGCGCGGCGAGGCCAGGGCCACCCGCAGGTCGGGATGTACCGGGCAGATGGCCGGGAGGCCCGCGAGGGGCTCGCGGACGATACCGGACAGGAAGCCGGAAGCGGCCGCGTTCGGCTTGCCGGGCCGCACCGACACGGTCATCAGGCGGGCGACCCGTCCGTCGACGAAACCGCGCCGGGTGTAGTCCGCGATCAGTTGCTCGCAGACGAGTTTCTGGATCCCGTAGCTGGATCGCGGCGTGGGCAGGGTCGCCTCGCTGACGACAGACGGGAGCGGGAGCGCCGGGTCGGAACCGTACACCGCCACACTGCTGGAGAACACCAGGCGTGGCGTCGGCCCGCAGGTGGCCGACTGCGTCCGGGCGGCTTCGAGGAGCGCGCGAGTGGTGTCCAGGTTGGCGCCCATGCCCAGGTCGAAGTCGGCCTCGCACTCGGCCGAGACGGCGGCTGCGAGGTGGATCAGCACGTCCACCGGCTCTGCGAACGCCTCACCGAGATGGTCGATCAGGTCGCCCCGCATGATCTCCACGAGTGGGTCGGACGCCGACTGCGGCTCGGACGGCACGATCCGGTCGACGAGCACCAGGCGATCGATCGGTGCCCCTCGAAACGTCCGCGTCTTGAGCAGTGTGCTGGTGACCTGTCGTCCCAGGAAGCCGAAGCCACCCGTGATGACGATCCTCATGCGGTGTCTCCTCGGTAGTCGGATCCGGGAGTGCAGCATGCCCGCGGAACGGATACGCGAACGTGCCCGGCCCCATTGATCCGGCTTGCGGGTTGCGGGTTGCGGGTTGCGGGTTGCTCGATGGCGGCCTCTTGTCCCCGCCGGCCGGGACGTGCGGGTAGACGCAGCCGATCAGGTCGTAGGCCTGCCCGTCGTCACCTCCCGAGCCGACAACACGGCGCAGACCGGTGTCCTGTCCGTGTGCCGTATCCGCCGGCCTCCGAACCACGCTCCCGGCCGGTCGGGGTGCTGCTCGGTGACGCGCACGTGGCAGTGCCGGCACTGGACCTTCCTCCGGCTTCGGCGTCGGAGAGGTCTCTCAAGATCCGGAGCGTTCCCGGGCCATCAATCCGCCGTCCGCCTCAGAGGAGGGGGTTTCCCCTGGTCGACAGCGGTCCAGTGTGTATCGGTCGAGCCGGGCCAGCAGATCGTCCAGGTCGGAGGTGGTGAACTTCCACTGGAACGGCTGTGCTGTGGCGTTGTAGCGGTCTTCGAAGGCTCGGAGCTGGTTTCGGATTTGGTCGAGGTCCGTGAAGTCGTTGGGTGCCACGACTTTGCGTTGGAGGACGGAGAAGAAGATCTCTATCTGGTTGGTCCAGGAGGCGTGGACCGGGGTGTGGACCATGACGGCGTTGGGAAACGCCTTGGCCAGGCGGTCGATGGCGGCCTTGCCGCGGTGGGAGGAGCCGTTGTCGACGATCCAGAAGTCACGTTTCGCGCTGGCGTAGGGCTCGCTGGTCATGACCTGGGTGACCAGGCTCATGAAGGGCACGATGCCGGTGGTGGGCTCGCAGCGCCCGAGGACGCGGGCGTGGTGGGCGTCGTAGGCGGCGAGGTAGGCCAGGGCGCCGCCGCGTCGGTACTCGTGGTTGACCCGCATGGCCCGGGCCTGTCCGGGGGCGAGGGTGGGGTGGCAGCGGCAGCGGGCCTGGATCGAGGTCTATTCGTCGCTGGAGACCACGTACTCGTCCGCGCCCAGCGGGACGCCGTCGAAGGTGCCGGCATACAGGTCCATGATGCGGGCGGCCTTGGGCCGGAACTTCGGATCGCGGATGAAGATCCAGGACCGGTACTGCCAGGGCTTGAGTGTGTCTCGCGCAGCCAGCGGCGGACGGTGGAGGCAGAGATCGAGCCGGCGATGCGACGGACGACGACCTCACGTGCCAGTTCCGGACACGACCAGCGCGACAGCGGGGTGCCGGTCCCGGCGGGCAGTTGGCAGGCCAGGGCCTTGACCTCGGCGACCTGCACCGGGGGGAAGCGTCGTGGACGGCCGCAGCGCCTGCGATCGGCCAGGGCAGCCAGGCCGCCGTCGGCGAAGCGGACCCGCCAGGTGCGCACGGTGTCCAGGTGCGCTCCCGTTTCGCGGGCGATGGCTGCGTTGCCCCGCCCCCGGGCAGCCTGCAGCACGATCTGCGCCCGCAGGCGGTCACGGTGCGGGGTGCTGTGGCCGTAGGCCGCCTTCTTCAGCCGGTGCCGTTCGGCGGCGGTCAGGACGATCGGGCGCGCGGCGGCTACGGGCAAGGCAGGCAGACCGTTCAGCAGAAGCGGATCAGGGCACCCGGAGCTCCCGCATCCAGCCCGACTGTTGGCCGCCCAGGTCCATCAGATGATGAACAAGCTGTCCGGCCCGCCGATCCGACGGATCGCCTCCAGGGGATACGGGGTCTGCCTGCTCTCAAAACGGAACTCGCGGTAGTAGTCCGTCATCACTGCGGCGACCGGGGCGTAGCGGGTGAGGATCGCCGCGACCTGCGGCGGAATTCCCGTCGGAGGTTCCCCTCGGGCGCAGGCGTGCACGAACGCACTGCGCTCATCCCCCTCGTACCCGTACAGGGCAGTGACGAGCCACTGCACCAGGTGGGTGACGGTGTAGCAGCGGTCATAGGTCTGGTGTTCGGCGAAGAAGTCGGCTTCCTCCTTCGACAGGTCGAACCGGGAGGAGATCGCGAGGCCGTAGTCCGTGAAGAACAGACGCTTGCCGGCGGTGAGGATGTTCTGGAAGTGGCCATCGAAATGCAGGAGCCCGCGGGCGTTCATGAAAGAGGTTCCGGCCTCAAGTTCCTTCGCCACCATGGTGCATGCCTGCTCGGCCGTCTCATCGTCGGCTTTGACCTGACCGTCCAGCCAGTCGTGCAGGTTCTGCGGGATGTACTCCAGGAACAGTGCGACGCTCGCCGAGGAGTCCCGCAGCGCCTCGATCCGGTGGCGCACCTGCGGTCCGCCTCCCCAGTAGGCGACAGCTTTCTCCACGTCGGCCAGTTGCTCGGGCAGCACCTGCCCGGGGTGCGGCAGCACCCGCCAGTGGTACATCAACGGAAAGCCCTCATGGTCCTGTGCGAGCACCCAGTTCGTCGTCATGGTGTGCACGGCCAACTCCCGCCAGGCCCCCCATCCCGGGCTTCCGGGAACCCCGAGGCCGGGATGACAGAAGGTCGGTAGCTCGAAGAGGTTCGCCGTGGATTGGACGTTCTCCGGCTGCCTTTCCAGATCGGTCAGCGGCAGCCGCTTAACGAAGACTGGGGTTCCGCCGACCTCCAGCAACGCTGAGGTCCCGCCGATGCCAGAACCCATCGGCGCAGCCGTATCCATAAGGTCGCGCAGTTCGCGATCACTGCATAGCGCCAGCGATGTGGAGACGGCACTGTAGGCCGCCAAACGCGCACCACGCGACGCGTCGAAGCTCTCGACGGCTACCTCCACCAGGGCACCAACCTCTCGGAAATACCTGGGCCCGTCCAAAGGGCGCGCACGCGACGCATAGCCCTAGGGTTCGCCCCCTGGCACGGGCGAAGGGCATCCAGGACCGTTTGTGAACACGGATCCGAACACCCTTTGGCCGCACTGTACGTGAAGATCGACAACAAGGTCGGGCGAACACGATGCCCCGGCAGACCGCCACTGCTCAGGGGCTCGGATCTGGCCTGTCTCGCCATGTGTCGAGCTCCATCCGCACCGTCTTCGACGCCCGGACCGCGAACACGCCCTCCAGGCCCAGGGGTCAACCCCCGAAGGACTTCCGGAGCCGACCACTTGGACAGCGAGTCGAAATTGGGCCCTGCTCCAGATATCTCCCACCCCTATCTCACCTCTGACCAGCTGTTCCGGGATTGATCCGAGCCAGATCACAACTGACGCACCTTCAGAGGCGGCTGGTCGGCTCCTCCCAGCCCCTCATCGATTCCTCGATCAGCCGGTTGGCGTGGTCTCGCGTTTCGGCCAGGAACTTGGCGTGGAAGCAGAAGAGGACATGGATGCTCTGTCCGGCTCGGCGCGCGCACTCTGCGGGGTCAACGCCGGAGGTCAGCAGGAACGAGATGCCCGCATGCCGCAGGTCATAAGGGCGCTTGGCTAGTGTCCGCGACGTGAAAAGCCCCCACGGCGGTGCGAGGTTCATCTTGTCAGCCAGGGGTCCAAAACGTCGTAGATGGCCCATCCCCTCTGGGCGAGAGCCTCGGCGTGGGGCTCTGCTCGCTCCCGCAACGCGGCCAGGGCGAGGAAGTGCGTGGGGCGTGTGGCTCCGACGAAGATGAGTTGTGCCGCGCGGCGAACTGTCGGGGAAGCACGGGCGAGGTCGCCAGCTCCGGCCAGCAGCGCCAGCACTTCAGTGACATCGTGCTTCTTTCCCGTTCTGTCCAGGCACTCAAGAACGAGGGTCGCGGCGTGTGTTTCGCCCTTGGCACTCTGAATAGTGCCCACCAAGGAGACCGCGTGGCCGGACTCGTTGGTCGAGTGACGAGTTGTCGGCTGGTCAGCCGGGACGTAGGCCAACGGTTCATGGAGCGCGGCGCGGTCGTCCCATGGTGCTTGGGTGAGTTCGGGCAACACCTCAAGCAGCTGTTCCGTCAGCCGTTGCCATCCTTCCTCGTTGTCCAGTGAATCGGTCAGCAACGAGTTCAGCAATGAGCGGATCCGCCAGCCCGCTGTGCTGACGGCGCGGTCGAGAGGCCGAGCGGAGGAAGGCCCTCTGGAGCGCAGGGCCGGACGACACCGCGTACCGTGTTCCAGAGCTGCTGCACGGCGGCGTGGCTGTCGCCGTGACGGCGTTGATCCCCCTACATCACCGACGGCCCCCAGCTCCACCGCCCCTTCGAGAGCGCGCGGGGCAAGCCGTACGAGATGGAGCTCGCCGGCCAGGAGCTACGGGTGCTGCGCCGACGCGCGGACCTGGACGGCGGCGGCCGACGCGGCGCTGCACCGCGGATAGACCGGACAGGTCGGACAGGTCGGACAGGTGCGACGCGACGCCGGTCGTCGACACATTCGATTACCCGGCCGACCTGCCTTTACGATCAATACCGTTGCTCTGCAAGGGGATTGACAACGGGCCGTGCTGCGCCGCGTGCCGGAGGGGCGGGTACATGACGCGCGACGAGCTGATCCGGCCGCTGCCCGAGCTGTTGAAGGCGCACGCCGAGAGGTCACCGTCGCGGGTGGCGTACGCCGACGACGAACGGGAGGTCACCTACGCGGAGTTGGAGCGGCGCACGGGTCGACTGGCCGCGTATCTCGCGGGGGTGGGTGTGCGGCGCGGGGACCGGGTCGCGATCCTGCTGGGCAACCGTGTGGAGATGGTGGAGAGCGTCCTCGCCGGTGTCCGGGCGGGTGCGGTCGGCGTGCCTCTCAACCCCCGGTCCTCGGACGCCGAACTGGCCCATTTCCTGGAGGACAGCGGGGCCTCGGTCGTCGTCACCGACCGTACGCACCTGGCCCGCTTGAACCGCGTGGGGAGCCTGCACGACCGTACGCGCGTCCTGTTCACCGGCACGGATCCGGTGCCGTCGGACGCCCCCGACGGCACGGTCCTCTTCGAGGTGGCGGCCGAGGCGGAGCCCGCCGTGCCGCCCCGCGACGATCTCGGGCTCGACGAGCCGGCCTGGATGCTCTACACCTCCGGCACCACCCATCGGCCCAAGGGCGTGCTGTCCACGCAGCGTGCGGCCCTGTGGTCGGTTGCGGCCTGCTACACGCCGATCTTCGGGCTCTCCCCCGAGGACCGGCTGCTCTGGCCGCTCCCGCTGTTCCACAGCTTCGGGCACTCGCTGGCGATCCTGGGGGTCACCGCGGTCGGCGCGAGCGCGCGGATCACCGGCGAACTGCTGCCTCCTGGCGGCCTGTTGAGGGAGCTGCGCACGCCTCGCGCATCCCTGGGCGGCTCCTACACCGTCCTGGCCGGGGTGCCCGCCGTGTACCACCAGCTGGTGGCGTCGGCGGCCGAGGACACCTCGCCCGTACCCGCTCTGCGGACGTGTGTCGTGGCGGGCGCTCCGAGCGCGCCGGCCCTGCGACGGGCGGTGGAGGACCTGCTGGGGGCGCCGCTGCTCGACGCGTACGGCAGTACCGAGACCTGCGGGATGATCGCGGTGAACCGACCGGACGGGCCGATGGTCGACGGGTCCTGTGGGCCGCCGGTCCCGGGGATGGACGTACGGCTGGTCGATCCGGGCTCCGGCAACGATGTCGCGGACGGCGACGAGGGCGAGATCTGGGCGCGTGGGCCGAGTCTGATGAGCGGCTACCACCATCAGCCCGAGGCGACGGCGGCCGCGCTGCGGGACGGCTGGTACCGCACCGGTGACCTGGGGCGACGCGTCGCGCACGGGCATCTCACCCTCACCGGCCGGGTCAGCGAGCTGATCATCCGGGGCGGGGAGAACATCCACCCCACCGAGATCGAGCAGGCCCTGCTGCACTGTCCCGGCGTGCGGGACGCGGTGGTGGTGGGCAGGCCGCACGACGTCCTCGGCGAGGTCCCGGTGGCGTACGTCGTTCCGGGACCGGACGGGTTCGACCCTCGGCGGATACTGGCCGCGTGCCGGGAGCGGCTGGCCGCGTACAAGCTGCCCGTCGAGATCCACGAGATCGCGGCCGTCCCACGTACGGCGTCCGGCAAGATCACCCGCCACGCGGTCCTGCCGGACCTGGCCCGACCGGTACCCGAGGTTCGCCCCGCATCCCCGACGGCGGCCGACGGTGCCCTGCGCCGACGCCTGCTCGCTCTCCCGCCGGAGGGGAGGGAACGCGCCCTGCGCGAGGCGGTACTCGCGCAGACGTCCGCGGTGTGCGGCGACGGATCGTACGAAGGGCTCGACGCCGACGGATCGAACGAGCGGCCCGACGCCGACGGTCCCCATGAACGGCTCGACGCCGACCGCCCGTTCACCGATCTCGGGCTGACATCCGAGGGAGCCGTCACGCTGATCGAGCGGCTCGGCGAGGCGACCGGGCTGCGGCTCCCGTCGACGCTGGTCTTCGACCATCCCACGCCGGACGCCCTGACGCGGCACGTGCACGACATCCTCTTCACCCCGGCGCCCGCACCCGCGCCGCACCTCGGCTCCGCGACGGAGGCGGACGACCCTGTGGTGATCGTCGCCATGGGCTGCCGTTACCCCGGGGACGTGTACTCCCCCGAGGATCTGTGGGATCTGGTGGCGGAGGGCCGGGACGCGGTCTCGGGCTTCCCCACCGACCGGGGCTGGGACCTGGCCGCCCTGTACGACCCGGACCCGGACCGGGTCGGTACGTCGTACACCCGCAGCGGCGGATTCCTGCACCGGGCCGCCGAGTTCGACGCGTCCCTGTTCGGGATCTCGCCGCGGGAGGCACTGGCCATGGACCCGCAGCAGCGGCTGCTGCTGGAGACCTCGTGGGAGGTGTGGGAGCGGGCGGGCATCTCCCAGGCGGCGCTGCGCGAGAGCGACACGGGTGTGTTCGTGGGGGTGATGCACGGCGACTACTCCGCGCGCGTGGACAAGCACGAGCTGGAGGCCCATCTGGCCCTGGGCTCGGCGGGCAGCGTGGCCTCCGGCCGGATCAGTTACGTGTACGGCCTGCGCGGGCCGTCGATCACGCTCGACACCGCGTGCTCGTCCTCGCTGGTGGCCCTGCACTGGGCGGCGCGGGCGCTGCGCTCCGGCGAGTGTTCCCTGGCCCTGGCCGGGGGTGTCACCGTGATGGCGACTCCCAAGGCGTTCACGGCTTTCAGCCGACATCGCGCGCTGTCGCCCGATGGCCGCTGCAAGTCGTTCTCGGCCTCGGCGGACGGCACCTCCTGGGGCGAGGGCGCGGGCCTTGTGCTGCTGGAGCGGTTGTCCGACGCCCGGCGCAACGGCCACCCCGTCCTGGCCGTGCTGCGCGGCTCCGCCGTCAACTCCGACGGCGCGTCCAACGGCCTGACGGCACCGAACGGCCAGGCCCAACAGCGCCTGATCACAAGGGCGTTGACCGACGCCGGGCTCGGCGCCGACGACGTGGACGTGGTGGAGGCGCACGGTACGGGCACCACGCTGGGTGACCCCGTCGAGGCAAGCGCCCTGCTGGCCACCTACGGGCAGGGGCGGGCCGGGGACCGGCCGCCGCTGTGGCTGGGCTCGGTCAAGTCCAACCTGGGGCACACCCAGGCCGCCGCCGGTGTCGCCGGGGTCATCAAGATGGTGCAGGCCATGCGCCACGAGCGGCTCCCGCGCTCGCTGTACGCGGAGGAACCCAGCCCGCACGTCGACTGGTCGGCAGGCCGGGTGGAACTGCTGGCCGAGTCCCGCCCCTGGCCGGTGACGGGCTCCCGGCCACGCCGGGCCGGGGTGTCCGCGTTCGGCATCAGCGGGACCAACGCCCACGTGATCCTGGAGGAGGCCCCTCAGCAACCCGACACCGGACCGAGCCCCACCCAGGTCCCGGTGCCCTGGCTGCTGTCCGGCGCCGACGAGGCCGCCCTGCGCTCCCAGGCCCGACGTCTCGCCGCCCACCTGGCGTCCCGGCCCCACCTGTCGCCCACCGACGTCGGTGTCTCCCTGGCCGTGCCGAGGTCCCCGCTCGCCCACCGGGCGATGGTTCCGGCCGACGACCGGGCGCGGATGCTGACCGCCCTCGATGCGCTCGCCGACGGGAGGGGAGCGGATCGTGCCGTCGCCGATCCCGGCGTCCGTACGGCCTTCCTGTTCACCGGTCAGGGCTCTCAACGTGCCCGTATGGGTGCGGAGTTGCGCGACGCCTTCCCCACCTTCGACTCGGCGTTCGAGGGGGTCTGCCGGGCACTGGACGGCCGCCTGGAGCACCCTCTCGACGTGGTGCTGTCCGCGGAGCCGGGCACGCCGGAGGCCGCCCTGCTCGACCGTACGGACTTCACCCAGGCCGGTCTGTTCGCCTTCGAGGTGGCGCTGTTCCGGCTGTTGGAGTCCTGGGGAGTACGCCCCGACTTCCTGGCCGGGCACTCCGTGGGGGAACTGGCGGCCGCCCATGTCGCCGGAGTGCTGGACCAGGCCGACGCGGCGGAACTCGTCGCGGCCCGGGGTCGGTTGATGCACGCTCTGCCGGGCGGCGGGGCGATGGTGGCGCTGCACGCGACGGAGGAGGAGGTACTCGCCGAACTCCCCGCGTTCGACGGCCGGGTGGCGATCGCCTCGGTCAACGGACCGCGTGCGGTGGTGATTTCGGGAGCAGAGGACGCGGTGCTGGCCGTGGCGGCCGGATTCGAGGCGCGAGGTCGAAGGACCGTTCGACTGCGGGTCGCTCACGCCTTCCACTCCCCACTCGTGGAACCGATGCTCGACGACTTCCGCCGGGTCGCCGAGGGGCTGACGTTCCGGCCGCCGCGGATCCCGGTCGTCTCGGCCGTGTCGGGCCGCCCGGCCGAGGCCGGGGAACTGTGTTCGCCGGAGTACTGGGTGCGGCACGCCCGTCTGCCGGTGCGTTTCGCCGACGCCGTGCGATGGCTCGGGGACAACGGGGTGTCGGCGTTCCTGGAGATCGGCCCGGGGGCGGCGCTCACCACCGCCGCCGAGGACTGTCTGACCGGCCCGGACGGCGAGGGCCCCGCCCCCTTGTGCGCCGCCGCCACCCGTGGCGGCGATCCCGAACCGAAGAGCCTGCTGGCCGCCGTGGCCCGCCTCCATGTGCGCGGAACGCCCGTCGACTGGCCCGTCGTGTTCACGGGCAGCGGTGCACGGCACCTGGAGGATCTGCCGACGTACGCCTTCCAACGGCAGCGGTACTGGCTGGCCGCGCCAAGCGCTCCCCTCGCCGCCCCGGACCCGCACGAACACCCGCTGCTGGGACCGGCGTTCACCGTGCCGGACACCGGCCGGACAGTGTTCTCCGGCCTGCTCTCCAGCACCGCTCACCCGTGGCTCGCCGACCATGTGATCGGCGGAAGGGTCCTGGTCCCCGCGACGGGGTTCGTGGAGATGGCCGTACGGGCGGGTGACGAGGTCGGCTTCGGCACGCTCGACGAACTCGTGGTCCTGGCCCCGCTGATCCTGCCCGCGGCCACGGGCGTTCACGTACAGGTCGTCGTGGGCCCGGTGGACGACTCCGGCCGGCGCCCGGTCGACATCCACGCCCGGCCCGCCACGGACGACTCCGAGCCCGACTGGACCCGGCACGCCACAGGCCTCCTCTGCACCACGGAAACCACCCGGCCGGAGGCGGAACCGGCGGTGTGGCCGCCGCGGGACGCGACCGAGGTCGACCTCGCCGACGTGTACGACAGCCTCGCGGCAGTCGGCCTCTCCTACGGCCCGGCGTTCCGGGGCGTGCGGGCGGTCTGGCGGCGCGGCGACGAGATGTTCGCGGACGTCCGCCTGCCCGAGGCGGAGTCGGAACACGCCGACCGGTTCGGGATCCATCCGGCGCTGCTGGACGCGGCCCTGCACGCCCCGATGCTCACGGGTTCGGCTCCCGGCTCCGGCACGGTCCGGGTGCCGTTCGCGTGGAACGGCGTACGTCTGTACGCGACGGGTGCGTCGGAGGTACGCGTACGGATCGCCCCGAGCGGGACGGACTCGGTCACGGTCACCCTGGCCGACCCGTCGGGACGCCCGGTGGCTCACGTGGACTCCATGATTACGCGTGAACTCCCCGCCGAGACGGTCGAGTCGACGGCCGACGCCGTGCGCCGGGCCCTGCTGCGCCTTGAGTGGACCGGCGTCGAGGAGCCGGAGGGCGAGCGGCGACCCGTGACCGGCGGACGCTGGGCGCTGGTCGGCCCGGATGAGCTGGACCTGCGCGGGGCGCTCCCCGACCTCGTGGGAACCGACGCCCCCGAACCGGACACCGTCGTCGTCACGGCCGTCGACGACGGCCAGGGGGCGGATACCGATCCGCTCCCCGCCGTGCACCGGCTGACCGGCAGGGTGCTGCGTACCCTCCAGGACTGGCAGGACAACCCTCGGACGGCGGGCGCCCGTCTGGTCGTGCTGACGCGGAACGCGACCGCACCCGAGCCGGATCCGGCCGGGGCCGCCGTGTGGGGGCTGGTGCGTGCCGCACAGACGGAGCTGCCCGGACGTGTCGTCCTCGTCGATGTGGACGGGCGGCCGGAATCACTGCGGCTGCTCCCCGCTGCGGCGGCCGGCGACGAGGGCCAACTCTCCGTACAGAATGGGCACTTGGCGGTCCCCCGTCTGGTCGCCGCTGGTGAACTCTCCACCGAGGGCGGCAGCTTCGGGCCGGACGGCACGGTCCTGATCACCGGCGGTACCGGCGCGCTCGGCGCGGAGGTCGCCCGCCATCTCGTGACGGCCCATGGCGTACGGCACCTGCTGCTCACCGGTCGGCAGGGGCCCCAGGCGCCGAATGCCGAGGAACTGCGCGTCATGTTGGAGGAGTTGGGCGCCGAGGTACGGATCGTGGCCTGTGACGCGGCCGACCGCGCCGCGCTGGCCGAGGTGATCAAGGAGTGCTCGCCCGCGCTGAGCGCCGTGGTGCATGCTGCAGGGGTGCTGGACGACGGTGTCCTCGCCGCGCTGACACCCGCGCGGATGGCGGCCGTGCTGCGGCCGAAGGTGGACGCGGCCTGGCATCTGCACGAGCTGACCCGGGACCTGGACCTGTCGGCGTTCGTCCTGTTCTCCTCGGTGTCCGGCCTGCTGGGCCGCGTCGGTCAGGGCAACTACGCGGCGGCGAACGTCTTCCTGGACGCCCTGGCCCGGCGCCGTTCCCAACTGGGGCTGCCCGCCGTGTCCTTGGCCTGGGGGCCGTGGGACCACGGGGCCGGCATGGCCGGGGCGGCCGGTGCGGCCGGGGCGGCCGGTGCGGCCGGGGCGGCCGGTGCGGCCGGTGCGGCCGGTGCGGCCGGCGGGGACGCGGGGGTCCCGCACCGGTCGGCCGGTGAGGTGCTCCGAGCGCTCTCCGTGGAGCAGGGCCTGGCCCTCTTCGACGCGGCGCTGCGCGCGGGCGAACCCGTACTGGCGCCGGTACTGCTGGACCGGGCGGCACTCAGGTCCGCCCAGGGGCTCCTGCCGCCGCCGCTGCGCGGACTCGTGCCGCCCCGCAGGCCGGCCGCCGGGACCGGGGAGGGCGCCGGTGACGGCTCCTCGCCAGGTGCGGAGCAGGTCTGGGAGCCGGGCGCCTGGCGCAAGGTGCTGGCCGGGCTGCCCGCCGACCGACGGGAGGACGCCCTCGCGGAGTTGATGCGTGCCGACGTGGCCACGGTCCTCGGCTACCCGGACGCCGACGCGCTGCCGGCCGGCAGGTCCTTCGCCGAGCTGGGCTTCGACTCCCTGATGGCGGTCCAGGTCCGCAACCGGCTGAGCATGGCCCTGCGGCTGAGGCTGTCCGCCGCCGTGGTGTTCGAGCACCCGACGGCCCAGGGGCTGGCCCGCCACGTACTCGGTCTGCTGGACGACCTGCCCGACGTCGCACCGGAGCCGGAGCGCGCTCCCGCGCAGGACCGGCCCGCGCAGACGGAGGAGGACCGGCCCGCGCAGACGCTCTCCTCGCTCTACCGGCGGGTCTGCGAGGCCGGGCAGGTGGTCGCGGCGATGCACATGCTGGTCACGGCTTCCTGGGCGCTGCCGACCTTCGGCCCGGACGCCGGCCGGGAGCACGCCCTGGCCCCGCTGCGGCGCGCCGACGGTTCCCAGGCCGGGCCAGTACTCGTCTTCCTCAACGGCTTCCACCCGCCCTTCGCCGCCCCCGGTGGTGAATTCGCCGGATTCCACGCCCACTTCCAGGGCGAACTGGACGTCCTCGAACTCCCGCACCCCGGCATCGGGGCGGGCCGTGCCGTGCCGGCCGACCGGGACACGCTCGCCCGGACACACGCGGAGACGGTGCGACAGCACGTCGGCGACCGGCCCTTCGTAATCGTCGGTGTGAGCACCGGAGGCGCGGTCGCCCATGCGGTGACCCGGCGGCTCGAAGCCATGGGGAACCCGCCCGTCGGACAGGTGCTGCTCGACACGTACCTCATCAACGACGGCAACAGCGACAAGGACTGGCTGCTGTCCCTGCCCGCCGTGATCGCGCCGCGCCTGGGCGGAAACCAGTTCACGGGGGACGAGGACACCGGGGTGGCCGCGCTGGGCGCGTACACCCGGATGTTCCTGGACTGGGAGCCGGAGCCGGTCGCCACCCCCACCCTGCTGGTCCGGGCCACCCGGCCGACGCCCGCGATGGCGGCGGGCGCGGCCCCGGACGAGTGGCGCACCTCCTGGCCGCTGCCGCACACGCGGGTCGACGTCCCCGGCGACCACTTCTCGCTCATGGGGGAACACACCCCCACCACGGCGGCGGCCGTCCGCGCCTGGATCGATTCCCTCGGCCGTACGGGCGCCGCGTCGGCGCCGAACACAGGAACAGAAGGAGAGCGGTGAACCCCGACCACGAGACAGGGAAGACAGGAAAGTCGGTGGAAACCGAGGAGTTCGACGTGATCGTCGTGGGCGGCGGCCCGGCCGGGTCGACCGCCGCCACGGCCGTCGCACTGCGGGGTCACCGCGTCCTCCTGCTGGAGCAGCAGACGTTTCCCCGGTACCAGATCGGCGAGTCGCTGCTCCCCTCCACCGTGCACGGGGTGTGCCGCATCCTGGGCGTCGAGGAGGAGGTCGCGCGGGCCGGCTTCAAGACGAAGCGCGGCGGGACCTTCCGCTGGGGCCGGAACCCGGACCCGTGGCAGTTCTCCTTCGCTCTGTCCCCCCGGCTGGCCGACCCGACCTCCTTCGCCTACCAGGTCGAGCGGTCCCGGTTCGACGCGATCCTGCTGGACAACGCCCGCCGGGTCGGCGTCGACGTTCGGGAGGGCTGCCGGGTCAAGGGCGTGCTCGGCGACGAGGAGCGCGTCAGGGGCGTCGGCTGGACGGGCCCCGCCGGGGAGACCCGCGAGGCCCGGGCCCGTTACGTCGTGGACGCGTCCGGCAACGGCAGCCGGATCCACGGCGAGGTCGGCGGCAGGCGGACGTACTCCGACTTCTTCCGGAACATCGCGGTGTTCGGCTACTTCGCCGGCGGCAAGCGGCTCCCGAAGCCCAACGACGGCAACATCTTCTGCGCCGCCTTCGACGAGGGCTGGCTCTGGTACATCCCGCTCCGCGACGACCTCACCAGCGTCGGAGCGGTGGTCGGCCGGGACAACGCCGCCGCGATCCAGCGGGACCCGGTGACGGCCTGGCGCGGGCTGATCGACTCCTGCCCGGAGGTCCGGGGCCTCCTGGACGGGGTGGCGCAGGCCACCGAGGCGCCGTACGACCAGGTGCGGGTCCGCAAGGACTGGTCGTACTGGAAGTCACAGCTGTGGCGGCCCGGCATGGTGCTGGTCGGCGACGCGGCGTGCTTCGTCGACCCTGTGCTGTCCTCCGGAGTGCACCTCGCCACGTACGGGGCCCTGCTCGCGGCCCGCTCCATCAACAGCGGCCTGGCGGGAAACCTCGACGAGGGCCGCCTCTTCGACGAGTTCGAGGCACGCTACCGGCACGAATACGGCCTGTTCCACGAGTTCCTGGTCTCCTTCTACGACATGCACCAGGACGAACGGTCGTACTTCTGGAAGGCCCGCAAGGTCACCCATGTCGACGCGACGGAAATGGAGGCGTTCGTCGAACTGGTGGGTGGACTGGCCTCCGGCGACACGTCCCTCGCCGGGCCCGGGCAGGCGGGTGCCCGGCTGACTGCCACCGCCTCGGAACTCGACCACGCGGTCGGCCGGCTCCCGGACTCCGACGGCCTGCGCAATCCGCTCTTCGAGTCCGCCTCGATCCGCCAGGTCTTCCAGGAGGGCACGATCCTCCAGGAACGGGGTGTCTTCGGTGGCCCGCTGGAGAAGGAGACCCCGCTGCACCCCGGCGGCCTGATGGCCTCGGAGGACGGACTCACGTGGGTGACCGAGTGAACCCTGCCATGCCAAAAGGGCCCCCACAGTGGTCGGCCCATCACGACGACCGGGCCCGCCGTCTCCTGACCGTCCTGGTGTCCGGCCCTGAAGATCTCGTCGCGAACTCCAGCCGGGTGGTACTCACTTGGCCACATCGGCATCTTCCGCTGAGGGTGCGGCGTCGCCGCCGAGCCCGCCTCCGCGGTCGACGGTGCGCAACCTGGGCGCCAGCCACAAACGTTGCACCAGCGGGCCGGCCATCATCGTGGTGATGACGGCCATGGCCACCATCACGGTGAAGAGTCGGCCGTCGATGACGCCCAGGCCCAGGCCCACGTTGAGCAGGACGAGCTCGGTGAGCCCGCGCGCGTTCAACAGCACGCCCAGCGTGACGGACTGCCGGGCGGTGGCCCCAGTGAGTCGGGCGGCGCCCGTAGCGCCGAGGAACTTGCCCGCGCAGGCCACGACGAGCACGGCCAGCAGCATGACCAAGCCCTGTCCGCCGAGGCCACGGAAATCGACGGACAGCCCGGTGACGACGAAGAACACCGGCAGCAGCAACAGGCTCGACTGCTCCAGCCGCGCCGGCACATCCGGGGCGTACGCGTCGATGTGCCGACGCGGTACGACGGCGCCGAAGATGAAGGCGCCGAACACCGTGTGCAGCCCCATCGCGTCGGTGGCCCAGGCGGACAGCAGCAGTCCGCTGAAGACCACCCCGTAGACCAGCGTGCTGTCCCGGTTCCAGGACCGTTCGGGCGCCAGCAGCCAGCGCAGGCCGGGCCGGATCACATACATCATGCAGAGGACGAAGAGGGCGGACAGCATGGCCATCCGGGCCAGCGGCCAGGAGCCGGTGGCATTCACCACCACGACCACGACGGCGAGCATGGCCCACGCCAGCAAGTCCTGCAGGGCAGCGCTGGCGAGCGCCACCTGCCCGATGCGCTCCCGGGACAGACCGTGGTCGGAGAGGATACGGGCCAACACCGGAAAGGCTGTGATGGACATGGCCGCCCCGAGGAACAGCGCCGGGCCGACCAGCCCGGTCCGCTCCTGCTCCGAGAAGGTCCAGGGCGCGAGCACGACGGCCAGACCCGTGCCCAGCGCGAACGGCAGGGCAACGGAGCTGAGCGAGACCGCCACTACGTGGCGTCCCTGGCCGCGCAGATCAGCGAAGTCCAGGTGATAGCCCACCTGGAACATGAAGAGAACGAGGCCCAGTTGGGCCAGTATCTGCAGAAAAGGCCGGGCCTCGGCCGGGAACAGGACCGCGGTCGGATTTCCCGGGAGCAGACCCAGCAGGCTCGGTCCCAGCATCAGTCCCGCAGCTATCTCCCCCAGCACCGCCGGCTGCCGCAAGCGCTGGGCGATCCGGCCGCACAACAACGCCGCGGGCACCATCACGGCAAGGCCGACAAGCACCTGCCGAATGGTTCCATCCGTCGCGCCACTACTGATCAGCATGACCCCTCCCCCATCACCGGTCCACCTCATTTTCGAGGAGCCAACGGCCAGACAGAAATGCGCACTTGGACACCTGAACGGGGTTTCGGAGCGGCTGTGTGCACCATGCCGACCGTGAAGCAGGAGCCTGCCGACACAAGCAGGAAGGGGGCCCACAGACCTGGCCCTGCGCACGGTGCTGCGCGGGCGGCGGTGTTCACCCGGCGCAGCCGCGACGTACATGTCAACCGTACCCCGCTCCCGGACAGCCGAGAGCCCGGCACCGCGGCGGGGGATTCCGCGGGACCGTACGTACACCGTGGGGGGTGTCCGTCGAAGTCCAGGTACTTCTCCGCGGCCGATAGCCCACCAGGACCGCCGCGTCGATCTCCGGCGTGAGCTTCGCGGGCTTGAGGATCCCGGCGACGTAGAACCACTGCCCGCCGACCCAGATGCGAATGTCCGGGTGGATACGGGAAATGCCCAGCCGGCTCGCGGCGTCCCGGCCGAGGACGGCGACCGGCTGCTGCGCGGTGGCGGCGTGGAGGTATCTGCCGTGGGCCATCGAGGTGCGCACCGCTTCCGGCAGACGCAGGCCAGTGGTCACCGAGAGGGAGTTGGTGTTGAGGCTCGGAATGTGCGGGTTGCGGTAGGCCTCGGCGTCGGTGTTGCCGGTGCTCTGCACCGCCTCGACCGGGCCGACCCGGGAGATCATGCCTGGTGCCTTGATGGGCAGTTTCGCGTCCCCGCCGCCCAGGGACTGGCCCGGGGTGACCTTCAACAGATTGGTGCCCAGCTTGTCGATCTCGGCGAGCAGTCCGGCCTGCGACGAGGCCGGACTGCTCGCCCCAGTATCGCCACCATCGCGGCGACAGCGATGGCGATGTGTTCAGAGGATCTTGCGCGGCGAGGACGTCGGCGACGATATGGCCGTCGAGGACCTCTGAACGGCGTTGGTGAAGGTTCGGAGACCAGGAGTCTGGCGTCGTCGACCTTGTGGGCGCAGTGCCAGGCGGTGAGGGTGTCGACCGCGAAGGAGCGGCCTGCGGACACAGCAGAGGCCGTGGCCAACAGCTCCACCCGGGAGGCGTTGAGCGGGGCGGCGGGGAGCCGGGCCAGGAGCAGGGTGACATCGTCGTCGTGGCCCTCGGCATCGGGCAGCAAGGTGGCGAGTACGTGGTCGGTGGCGTATTCCAGGTCGCGAGTGCGGGTGAAGGCGTCATCGAGGGCCGTGCTGAGCTTGTCAATCTGGTTCTCGATGTCGCTGCCGGGGGTTTCGACCACTGGCAGGAACGGGCAGCGGGGAGCATCCAGGAGCTCAAATTCTCGCGGGCGAAGCGCTACGACCTGGTTCGTTCGCGGCGAGTTTCCCTGCCGTGTGCCATGCGTCGGCCGCAGCACACGTGTCGTCACCGCCTCATTGCTCCGCGTGCTCGAAAGCGGTGCGCTCCATGCACTTGACCCCACGCCTATCCGCGTACGACCGAACTGTCTGGGCCCATCGAGGCCGCTGACGCGCTCGATTCCGCCGCCGTCACCTACCGAACAGGGGCGCGGACCGGTCTCAGCGAGCGCGCCACGATCCTGCGCCGAAGCAACCTGACGGGCGGCGCCAGAGGCGCCGGCCGGAAGCGAAAGTCACGCTTCCATGACATCCGTCACACCGGCCAGGAGAACTAAGCGTCCCCAATAGTAGATACCACTCAGGCGACATATGAGATTTGTCTGACTTGGCATACGCGCGTACCGCGCCAGGCCTGGCGCATGCCACCGGCTCGCCACCTTCCTCACCGCACTGCAAGGTGAAGCGTTCCTGACGGAGCGACAGACCTCCTCGGCATGCGCAGAAACCGGAGCAGCACGCCCCCAGACCTATTGCAAGGGCCGTCCAGGCCTACGAAGCAAGGTAGTACGAAGGGCCTTTGCTCTCCGCGTGAAGCCGTCCTGAGAATGACGACCCGCAGGGCGTCTCCGCAGTTCAGGAGCCGAGTCCGCGCAGAGTCAGCCGGACGAGGGCGCTCAGCGATTACCGAGTGAGGTCACGCATGGGCAAGCATCGCAAAAAGGAACATTACCGGCGAATAGTCATCGCTGCCGTCGCTATGGGCACCCTGGGCGTGCCATCCGTCGCACTGGCCTGTACCGACTGGCGGGACAGCGCAGGACATCAGCTCTACAGCGCCGAGAAGAACTCCTCCAGGGCTTGGTGGAACGACGTCGCCCGGGATCGCGCCGGGCACGGCGGCTGGGGCCGCGGCGGAAACGGCACCGAGCACAGCGAGCCCGGTTCGGCTGGATCGCAGACGCCGACCGCCTCTGCGAGCACTACAAAGCCCACCGCGCCGAAGCCCAAGACCACCAGACCTTCGAGCACTGGGAAGAGCACGGCCGCCAAGCCCAAGACCACCACACCTTCCAGCACCGGGAAGAACACGGCCGCCAAGCCCAAGACCACCACACCTTCCAGCACCGGGAAGAACACGGCCGCCAAGCCCAAGACCACCACACCTTCGAGCGCTCCCAAGACCACCTCCGCACCGACGCCCCCCACGTCGCCCAGTGCTTCGAAGGCCGCCGCCCCAGCGTCCGGGGCCATCGCTCGCATCGTGCAACTCGTCAACGCCGAGCGCGACAAGGTCGGTTGCTCGCCCGTGACGCTGAACGCCGTCCTGACCAAGGCCGCACAGGCGCACAGCACGGACATGGCAGCTCACCAGAACATGTCGCACACCGGGTCCGACGGGTCTTCCCCCGGCGACCGGATCACACGTGCCGGCTACGACTGGAGTACCTACGGCGAAAACGTCGCCTACGGTTACGCCACGCCCGAACAGGTCATGGCGGGCTGGATGACCAGTCCCGGCCACAAGGCGAACATCCTCAACTGTGCGTTCAAGGAAATCGGCGTCGGACTGGCACAGTCCGGCAGCTACTGGACCCAGGACTTCGGAACCGCGCGGTAAACGGCACCAGGGCACTCGGCGCTCGGCGCTCGGCGTACGACCGTGCAGTGCGCTGTGCCGTACGGCGGACCGTTTGCCGTCATGTTGCGGAACGCGCACTCGCGGGCCACGGTCCACGCCCTCAGCTGTCCGGTCACGTCCAGCGGGCCGTGTCTCCGTCCCGGCACGGCGCCGCCGAATTCGCCTGCGCTCGGCCGCCGGTGAGATCGCCGGGGACGGTTCGAAGGTGGAGCGACGGGAAGCGGCGCACGTCCAGGAGCGAAGAGTGCGCCCGGCGGCGCCGCCCATGGTCGTCGTCCCGCGCGTCCGAGAAGAGCGGCAGGCGCCTGTACCAACACAGGTCAAAAGGCTTCTTTCAACAGGCGAACGCCTGAGCCTCGAACAATGCAGCGCAAAAACAATCGCAAGGAAAGGGGCGCAGATTCCGAGGAATTCGGATTCTCCATATTAGCTGAGCTTCGTAAACGCTCTTGCCCTGGGCTCACGGTCTGCAGCTAGCTAGGTGCTGCGCCCACTTCCTGGCCCGGGTTCCCGATGAGCCCTGGGCAGAACGGCGGCACACCGGGCAGTCCCGGGGCCGTCGCTCAGGGAAGTGGTCGGGAAACCCGCAGGTGAGGAGTAGTCATGAAGAAGGCATACGAGGCACCGACTCTCGTCCGGCTCGGCACATTCCGCAAGGAGACGGGGCTCCTGGGACGCTCCGGCAACGACCGGCTGATCCTGAGCAAGAACTGACGACCGGCGGTACTTGACCCGACGTCATGACTGAACTGCACGAAAGTGCGGGGACGGGCCCCGGCGACGCGCACTTCGCGGTCTTCACCGACCACGCGGACGCGGCCGCCGTGGCCCGCTCCTTCGCCCGCCCCGGAAGCCGGACCCTCGCGCATGCGTCGGGCCGGCCCTGGCTGGTCGGCCACTGGCACGACGACGAGGTGGTCACGGCGCACGCCGGCGGTGCCGCTGTCGCCGTCGTCGGCTGCTGCCCCATCGACGCCGGCGACCTGCGGCGCCGGGCCGCACGGTTGCGCGATCTCGCGGAGCTCGACGCACTGGCCCGGTCCCTCCCCGGCAGTTTCCACCTCGTCGGCGCCCTCGACGGACAGATCAGGGTCCAGGGCACCGCCTCCGGACTGCGACTGGTCTTCCACGCGGAGATGAACGGCGTGCGGGTGGCCGCCACCCGCGCCGACACGCTCGCCGCCGTCCTGGGCCTCGAGCCCGACGTGGAGGAGCTGGCGGTAAGGCTGATGTGGCCCGCCCCGTATCCGCTGTTCGAGACGTCCTTGTGGCGTACCGTCACCGCCGTTCCCCCGCAGGACGCCATGGTCGTCGCGGCGGACGGGCGCACCGTACGGCACACCCGTTGGTGGACACCGCCGGAGCCGGTGCAACCGCTCGCCGAAGCGGCGCCCCTGATCCGGACGGCACTGGAGGAGGCCGTCGGCGCGCGGACCCGGCAGGGCGGCGTGGTCAGCTGCGACCTGTCCGGCGGCCTGGACTCCACCTCCGTCTGTTTCCTGGCCGACCGCTCCCCCGCCCGCGTGGTGGCCAGTACGTGGCCGGGACGCGATCCGGCCGACACCGATCTGTACTGGGCCGAACAGGCGATGGGGCACCTCCCGGACGTCGAGCACGTGGTCTGGGACGCCGACTCGTCGCCGCTGGTCTACGACAACCTGCTCGACATCGACGACCTCCTCGACGAACCCACCATCGGTGTCATGGACCGCTCCCGGGTCCTGCACCACCTGCCCGGCCTCGCCGCACGCGGCAGCCGGTTGCACCTGACCGGTATCGGCGGCGACCACGTGGCATGGTGCTCAGAGGCGTACTACCACCGGCTGCTGCGTACCCGTCCGCTCTTCTCCCTGCGCCAGTTGCGCGGGTTCCGGGCACTGTGGCAATGGCCGCTCGCCGGCACGGCCCGCGCGCTCGCCGACTCCCGGCCGTACGGGAAGTGGCTCGCCGACGCCGTCGACCACCTGCGCTGCCCGTCGCCTCCGTCCGTCGCGACGGGTCTCGGCTGGGGCATGGCTCCGCGCCTGTTCGACTGGGTGACTCCCGACGCCGAACGGATGGCCCGGCGGGCACTGCTCGCGGCCTCGGCGACGATCTCGCCGCTGCATCCGGACCGTGGTCTGCACACCGACCTGGAGCAGATCCGCTCGTGCACCCGCATCATCCGGCAGTGGGACCGGATGGCGGCGCGGGCCGGCCTGCCGATGGCCTCTCCCTTCCTCGACGACCGCGTCATCGAGGCGTGTCTCGCCGTACGTCCGAGCGAGCGCGTCACGCCCTGGGCGTACAAGCCCGTCCTGAGCGCCGCGATGCGCGGGATCGTGCCCGAGGCGTGCCTGCGGCGGGCCAACAAGGCCACGGCCTCCATGGACGCGTCCAACGGACTGCGGGAACACCGCGCCGACCTGCTGGCCCTGTGGGAGGACTCGCGGCTGGAGGCGCTGGGCCTGGTGGACGGCACCGAACTCCGCCGCCTGGCCCGGCGGCCGTCCTCCCCAGGACTGTCCGACGCCATCCTCTACTCCACGATCGCCGCCGAGGTGTGGCTGCGGGGAGTCGCCCGCAGCCACACCCGCTCCCCTCGCCCCTGACCACTTCCCCACGCCAGAAAGGCCCCCACATGTCCCTGCGATTCGGCGACAACGTCTCCACGGCCGAGACCGACTACGGCACGGTGCTTCTGGACGAACGGGCCGGCGCCTATTGGGAGTTGAATCCGACCGCCACCCTGGTCGTACGGACACTGCTCGACGGCGGCGAGGAGTCGGACGCGGCCGCCGCCCTGGTCCGGGAGTTCGACATCGACCAGGCACAGGCCCTGCAGGACGTCGAGACGCTGGTGGGGCAGCTGCGTGGCTCGGGGCTCGCCTCATGACGACGCCCAGCGCGCTGGAACGACCGACCGGTGTTCCCCTGGCCCGACGCCTGTCCGCCCGCCTCGTCCTGCTCCCTGCCGTCGGCCTCGCCCTCCTGCCGCCCCGCCGCATCCGGTCCGTACTCGGCGTCCTGCGACGCGGTGCCGCTCCCGCCACCGCCGCACAGGCGCAGAACGCGCGCGACGCCATGTGCGCCGCCAGCCTGCACTGCGCCGGACCGAAGGGGTGCCTGCCGCGCTCCCTGGGGGCGGCACTGCTGTGCCGGCTCGGCGGGACATGGCCGACCTGGTGCACCGGCGTACGCGTCGTCCCGCCCTTCACCGCGCACGCCTGGATCGAGGCGGAGGGCCGTCCCGTCGGTGAGGGTGTCCCGGAGGGGTACTTCGCCCGGCTGGTGGCCGTCGCCCCGCTGTCGCGGCCGACGGACCGATGACCGGCACGACGGTCCTGGACAGCGGCCGGTCCGCGGTCGCCGAGGGTGACAAGTCCACCCGGGCGGCGGTGGCCACGATGTACCGGCTCACCGTCGGGCACCGAAGCGCCGTCGCCGTCGCCACCGTACTGACCCTGGTGGGCTCCGCCCTGGGACTGGCCCAGCCGCTCGTCGCCAAGCACGTCGTGGACGCGAGCGGCCGCGGGCAGGTGATCTGGCCACTCCTGGCACTCCTCGGCGCGCTGTTCGTCAGTGAGGCGGCGACGGGAGCCGCAGGGCGCTTCCTCCTGGAACGGACGGGCGAAGGTGTCGTACGGCAGCTCCGGCACGGACTGGTGGGAAGGCTGCTCCGGCTGGAGATGAGGGAATACGACCACCACCGGGGCGGGGACCTCATCTCCCGGGTGACGGCCGACACCACCCTGCTCCGGGAGGTCGTGTCGCAGGCCCTCGTCGATCTGGTGACGGGCAGCCTCGTAGCGGCCGGGGCGATCATCCTCATGGCGTGGCTCGACCCCCTGCTGCTGCTCCTGGTCGCCGTCATCGTGGCCGCGGCGGCCCTGGTCGTAGCCTCGCTGCTCACGGGCATCCGACGCGCGTCCGAACACATGCAGAACTCGGTCGGTGCCATCGCCGCCGACCTTGAGCGCGCTCTCGGTGCCCTGCCGATGGTCCGCGTGCACTGTGCCGAGGAGCGCGAGGCGGCGGGCATCGGCGCACGCGTGGAGGCGGCCTACGGCGCGGGGGTACGCACCGCGAAGCTCGCCTCTGTCATGAGCCCCGCTGTCGAACTCGCCGTCCAGGGCTCCTTCCTCATCGTCCTGGTCGTCGGCGGCCTGCGCGTCAACGGCCACGCCGGCTCCCTCGGCGACCTCGTCGCCTTCCTGCTGTACGCCTCGTACCTCGTCCTGCCGCTGTCCTCCGTCTTCCATGCCGTGGGCCTCATCCAACGCGGTATGGGCGCCTACCAGCGCATCGACCAGGCGCTCCGGCTGCCCGTCGAGCCCACCGCACCGCGGATCCCGAGAGTCCCCGTCCCCACACCCCCGCCGACCGGGCCGTCCGGCACCCTCGAACAGCCCGCCCTCGCCCTGCGCGACGTCCGCTTCGGCTACGCCCCGGACCGGCCGGTCCTCCGCGGCGTCTCGTTCTCCGTCGCGCACCGGCAGCACGTCGCCCTGGTGGGGCGGTCCGGAGCCGGCAAGAGCACGGTGTTCGCCCTGGTGGCGAGGTTCTACGAGCCGGACGCGGGCCATGTGCTCTTCGACGGGCTGCCCGCAGACCAACTCACCCGTGACGCATGTCGCCGACGCATAGCCGTCGTCGACCAGAACGCCCACGTCGTCCACGGCACCCTGCGCGACAACATCGCCTACGCCGTGCCCGATGCCACGGAAGCCGAGATCCGGCGCGTCATGGAACTGGCCCGACTCGAAGAAGTCGTCGACCGTCTGCCCGGCGGCCTTGGCGCCGTCCTCGGCGAACGCGGCAGCACCCTCTCCGGTGGCGAACGCCAACGCGTCGCCATCGCCCGCGCGTTGCTGGCCCGCCCCTCGCTGCTCCTGCTGGACGAGCCCACCTCCCACCTCGACGCGATCAATGAGTCGGCCCTCACCACCGTCATGAAGGACATCGCCCAGGAGTGCGCCCTGCTGGTGATCGCGCACCGTCTGTCCACCGTGCAGCACGCCGACCACATCGTCGTGCTGCACGACGGCCGCACCGCCGCCGGCGGACGCCACGAGGAGTTGCTGGCCGGCAACGCTCTCTACCGCGAGCTGGCCGCGAGCCAGATGCTCCGGCCGGGTGGGGCCCCGGCGGCCCTGGGGTCGCTGGGGGCGCTGGGGGCGCCAACCGAGCGGGGACATCGGGTTGAAGCCGTGCCCCCTAAACATGAAGCTGGGTGACCTGGAGGTCTCCCGGATCGGTCTGGGCGCGATGTCGATGTCCCACGCGTATACCGGTGCGGGTACGGATGACGCGGAGTCGATCCGTACGCTCCACCGAGCTATCGACCTGGGTGTCACGTTCATCGACACCGCCGAGGTGTACGGGCTTTCACCAACGAGGAACACGCGGGACGTTTTGCGGTTATTTGACGACATCATCCGGTTCCTCGCGGACGCTCCGGCGCAGCTCGGCGTACCACCAGGTCTCGGCGGCTGCCACCGCGGCCAGCAGCACCACGACGCCCGACAGCCCGACCAGCGGCGGCAGGACGACCGCCGCCGGGAGCCAGGCGAGCAGCAGACAGACGGCGGCCAGGCGGAACGGTCCCCACACGCCGGCGGAGATACGGCCGAAGAGCAGCAGGCCCGCGAGATACGTGGCGGCTCCGCCGCACAGCGCTCCGGCGTAGAAGCCGCCCAGTCCCTCGCCGCTGTCGGCGTGTGCCACGACCCCCTCGACGCCGAGCGCGGTCAGGACGATGCCGGCCACGATGGGGAAGTGGCCGTAGCCGAAGGCGTGCACCGCCAGACTGAGGCGGGACCGGCCCCGCGTCTCGGCCAGCCGGTGCTCCACGAGCAGACTCACCACGTCGAAGTACAGCCACCACAGCCCCGCTGCCGCCGCCACGCCCAGAACTCCTGCTGCCAGCAGCGGCACACTGATCGGGTGGTCCGCGGCGCCCGGCCATGGCGATGAGCGACTCGCCGATCGCGATGATGACGAACAGCTGATGCCGCTCGGTGAAGTACCCGGCGCTGTGGATGCGCCAGCTGCCGCGCCGTGAGGTGAGGTAGACGCCGCCCCAGTCCACCGCGATCGCCGCCGCGTACAGCGCCGTCTGCCATCGGCCACCGATCGCCGCGCCGACGATGAGAAGGGCCGAGCCTCCCAGCACCGGCGGCCAGGACACGGCGAGTTGGCGCCGCAGCCCTCGGTCACCGCGGGCGAGCAGCGTGTAGATGACGAGATGCACACAGCGCACGAACAGTCCGCTTCCAGTCGAGGAGGTGGTTGTACGCGCTGCCGCGGGCGGTGACGCCGATGGCCGTCATCAGTGCGATGCGGGGCGTCTGTCCGTTCAAGGCGGCCAGGATGTTGCGGACGCCTGCGTAGTCGACGTTCTCCGGCGAGGAGTGCGCGCCGCCGTCGGATCCGAGGGTCAGCACGATGGCGTCGACGCCGTCCACGGCCTTGACGAGGGTCTCGGGCTGCGTGACGTCGGCGACGACAAGCTCTGACTCCGCGGGGAGCCGGCGCCCGGCCTTGGCGGCGTCATGGGGCGCTTCCTGCGCGCCCCGGCGCACTCCGCTGAAGCCCGCCGAGGCCGGGCTCCCCGCCGGTTCCGGTGTGCGGCGCATGCCCGGGCTGCGCTGCGAGGAACTGGCCACCCTCGCCGGAATCAGCATCGACTACTACACCCGTCTCGAACGCGGCAAGGAGACGCGCCCGAGTGCCTCCGTCGTCGACGCTCTCGCCCGAGCCCTCCGCCTGGACGACGACGAGCACGAGCACCTGCGCAGCCTCGCGATCATGGCCGCCCGCAGTGTCCCGGAACCCCGGACCGCACCGTCACGGACGGTCCGGGCGGGCACCAGGCTGTTGCTGGAGAGCCTGCGCCCCTACCCCGCGCACGTGGTCAGCCGCACCACCGACGTGCTCGCGTACAACCCGGGCGGGCTGCGCCTGCTTTCGGGGATGGAGGAGTGGTCGGCCAAGGACCGGAACATCGCCCGCTACGTCTTTCTCCACCCCGCCCGCCCGCGACCTGTTCGACGACTGGGGCACCCAGGTCCGCGGCTGCGTCGCCCGCCTCAGAGCGCTCGGAGGCACTGACCCCGACGCGCCCGACCTCACCCGCCTCGCCGGTGAACTCCTCGTCAAGAGCCCGGCCTTCGCCCGCCTGTGGGAACGCTACGACGTCAAGGGCCGCTCCCACGGCCACGAGACCTTCCACCACCCCGAAGTCGGCGACGTGACCCTCGGCTACCAGTCCATGGAACTGGAGGGCACACCCGGCCACCGCCTGATCGTCTACTTCGCCGAACCGAACACGCCCGAGCACGACGCCCTGGTCCTCCTGGACATGCTGGGCTCCCAGCCGTCACCGACCCACATGCCCCGGTCCAGCCGCCCGTCGGTCACCGACCAGGACGATGCCGCTGCGTAGGCCGCCCAGGCGGCAGCTGCACTGCCGGGTTCGTCGTCCGTGTACGGCACTGCCCATGTGCTGCGCCCACGTTCGGGAAGGGCACATGATCAGCCAGGTCCGCCAGACCCGTTCGCGCGGCCCGTCGCCCGGATCGAAAGGTCCCAGCGCGTCCTGGCCGGTCCGGGTACACCTCACGGATCGACGTGGCTGGGGCAGGCACGCTCTCCGACACCGGCAAGCGCGCCGTCCTCCTGCTCAACCGCACCGGCTCCTCCACACCGATGACCATCCGCTGGGCCGACCTCCGACCTCGGCCTGCCCTCGGCCTCCGCATCCGCATCCGCATCCGCATCCGTGCGCAGCACCTGGTCGCGCACCGACGCCGGCTCCTTCGCCACCAGCTGCACCACCACCGTCCCGGCGAACACCGCGGTGCTGCTAACTTCTCCGGCACCGAGGCGTCCAGCTCGACGTACGAGGACACCACCACCGCCACCACACCCACCTTCACCGGTGTCACCGCCGGCGCGGCCGACACCAAGCCGGTGGACATCACCTACGCCAACGGCGGCAGCTCCGCCCGCAAGGCCACCATCCAGGTCAACAGCCAGTAGAGCGAGGCCCCAGGTCGCGCGCGACCGACTGATCCTTGGCCTGACGTGCCATCAGGCCAATACGAGCGCCCATGCGCGTGACCTTCGTTGCTGCAAGGTCGATACTTCCAGCAGATGCGATCCCGCCTACCTGTGCCCGACCACTTCAGATACCTGACGCCCTGTCATCAACGTCAGCGTTAAGTCAGCATCAGTACCGCCAGAGCCCGCCCACGACCGCCATGAACCGCCATGAACCGCCATGAACCGCCAAGATCGACAACCGGCCAAACCCAGGTCGACCTGAAGAAATGCAGGTCAGAGGCTCGTCTGTTCATCTCACCAGGAGGTACCCATGAAGATGCTCATCAACGTCGCGGAGACCGTCGTCGCGGACGCCCTGCGGGGTATGGCCGCCGCTCATCCCGAGTTGACCGTGGACGTGGAGAACCGTGTGATCGTGCGGCGGGACGCGCCGGTGGCCGGGAAGGTGGGGCTCGTCTCCGGTGGGGGGTCGGGGCACGAGCCGTTGCACGGAGGGTTCGTGGGGCCGGGGATGCTGTCGGCGGCCTGCCCGGGCGAGGTTTTCACGTCCCCCGTGCCGGATCAGATGGTGCGCGCCGCGGCGGCCGTGGACAGCGGCGCCGGAGTGCTCTTCATTGTGAAGAACTACACCGGTGACGTGCTCAACTTCGACATGGCGGCCGAACTCGCCGCGGACGAGGGCATCCGGATCGCCAAGATGCTCGTCAACGACGACGTGGCCGTGACCGACAGCCTCTACACCGCCGGGCGGCGCGGCACCGGTGCCACCCTGTTCGTGGAGAAGATCGCGGGCGCCGCCGCCGAGGAGGGCCAAACGCTGGAGCAGGTCGAGGCACTGGCCCGGCAGGTCAATGAGAACTCCCGCAGTTTCGGCGTGGCGCTCAGTGCCTGTACGACACCGGCCAAGGGGAGCCCCACCTTCGATCTGCCGGCCGGGGAGCTGGAGTTGGGGGTCGGTATCCACGGTGAGCCGGGGCGGGAGCGGCGCGCCATGATGACCTCGGGCGAGATCGCCGACTTCGCGGTGAACGCCATCCTGGAGGACCTCCACCCGCGCAACCCGGTCCTGCTGCTCGTCAACGGCATGGGCGCCACCCCGCTGCTGGAGCTGTACGGCTTCAACGCCGAGGTCCAGCGCGTCCTCGCCGAGCGCGGGGTCGCCGTGGCCCGCACGCTCGTCGGCAACTACGTCACCTCGCTCGACATGGCCGGCGCCTCGGTGACGCTGTGCCAGATCGATGAGGAGCTGCTGCGGCTCTACGACGCGCCGGTGCGGACGCCGGGACTGCGCTGGGGGATGTGAGAGACCCCGCCGCCCCACTCACCCCAGCCGCCCCAGCCGCCCCAGTCCCTCAACTCCCGTACCACGCAAGGAGATCATGTGCTCGACGCCGATTTCTTCCGCCGTTGGATGACCGCCGCCGCGGTGTCCGTGGAGCATGAGGCCGAGCGGCTCACCGCGCTCGACTCGCCGATCGGGGACGCCGACCACGGCAGCAATCTGCGGCGCGGGTTCACCGCCGTGGTGGCGGCTCTGGAGAAGGAGGCGCCGGACACGCCCGGCGCCGTTCTCGTACTGGCCGGACGGCAGCTGATCTCGACCGTGGGTGGCGCGTCCGGTCCGCTGTACGGCACCCTGCTGCGCCGTACCGGCAAGGCGCTCGGCGACGCGGCCGAGGTGAGCGAGGCCGAGTTCACGGCCGCGCTGCGCACCGGTGTGGACGCGGTGATGACGCTCGGCGGGGCGGCGCCCGGCGACAAGACGATGATCGACGCGCTGGTGCCGGCCGTCGAGGCACTCGGTGAGTCGTTCGAGGTGGCGCGGGCCGCCGCCGAGGAGGGCGCCCTCGCGACCACGCCGTTGCAGGCACGCAAGGGCCGGGCGAGCTATCTGGGCGAGCGGAGCATCGGACACCAGGACCCGGGAGCCACATCCGCAGCCCTGCTCATCGCGGCGCTGGCGGCCACGGCGGACGCCCCGGACACGACAGGCACGGCGGAGACACACGGCACCACGGGCACCATGGGCACCACGGGCACCACGGGAGACGCCGATGTCTGAGGAGAAGCTGGTCGGCATCGTGCTCGTCTCGCACAGCGCGGCCGTCGCCGCCTCGGTCGCCGCACTGGCGAAGTCGCTCACGGGCGGGGGCGCCGACGTGGCGGTCGCCCCGGCGGGCGGCACGGAGGACGGAGGCCTCGGTACCAGCGCCGAGCTGGTCTCGGCGGCGGCCGCCTCCGTGGACCGGGGCGCCGGGGTCGCGGTGCTCGCCGACCTCGGCAGCGCGGTGCTCACCGTGAAGGCCCTGCTCGCCGAGGGAGACGAGCTCCCGGCCGGCACCCGTCTGGTCGACGCGCCCTTCGTCGAGGGCGCGGTAGCCGCGGTCGTCACGGCCTCGACGGGCGCGGACCTCGCGGCGGTGGAGGCGGCGGCCACGGAGGCGTACTCGTACCGGAAGGCGTGAGGCCCGAAAAGCGTTCGACGCCGCTTGCCCCGCGCCCGTGAGGTGGCGGGACAGGCGTACGCCTGGGCAGGTCACAGCTCTAATCGGTACTTCCCACGAACCGCCGTAGCAGTTCCTCCCCCTTCGCCGCAGTCTCCTCCTGGTCCTCGATCGCCGAGACGTTCGAGTCCTTGAAGACGAGGTACGTGACACCGGAGTTGGTGCCGCCCGTGCGCGGGTCGGGGCGGATGCCGAGGGCCTCGGCCGTGGCGTAGGACGCCTCGCCGATGATCTTCCGGGGGCCGGTGTCTCCGACGACGGCGTACTGGACGCGGTTCTCGTGGATCACGACGGCGACCGAGCCGCCTCGGATGCCGTGCTCCCGGTAGTTCCAGACGCGGCTCGGGGCGGGGACGACGATGGAGGGCAGGGTCTCGGCGCTCGGATAGCGGCCGTCGGACTGCCGGAAGGCGGTGGTGGGCTGGAACCACGGGTCCGTGTCGCCGTTGCAGTGCGGGCCGGGCCGGCCGTCGCAGTCGATGTCCATGTCGGCCTTCCAGAACACCGCGCCCGGCACACCGCAGACGGGGACGGTGGCGGGGGTGCCCGCGTCGGTGCGGTAGCGGCCCTTCGACACCGGCTTGCAGCCACGCAGCTTCGCCAGCAGATCGGCCGCACCCACCGTGCTGTCACGCCGGACGGACGTGGGCGCCTGCTGGTGGGCGGCGGCGGGCATAGTGGCGGGGGCGAGCAGGGCGGCACCGGCCGCGACCAGCGTCAGTGTCTGGACACGCACGATAAGGGACCCTCTCCTGGGGGACATTGACGGTTGCTCATTCACCCAAGGTGGGGTGGGTCGGAGAGGTCGGCCACTGGGAGGGGGCCGGACGGTGCACGGCGCCCTCCTCGCGGAAGTGCGGCCGAGGACCGGGCAGGTTTCGGCCCCGGCCACTCGGCCGCTTTCGCCGGTGCGGGATGGGCGACGACAGCGGCCCGCACCGCACGACGTGAACTGCCGTGCAAGTGAGGCGAGTTCACATCGCGTCAGAGTTCCAGCATACGTAGTCCGGATCCGTGCCCCGCAACGTGCGCACCCTCTTGATGCGACTGCGCCTGTCATGCCATACATGGGCTATAGGTACGGACCAATCGGAGTGAGGGGGCAGGATCGTGCGACGCGTTCCCGTGCTGGTGCTCTGCGGCTCGCTGCTCCTCGTCGCCTCCTGCGGGGCGGACGAGCGCCCGGGCCCGGGTCCGCCGCCGGCTCCCCGGGGTGTCACCGCGGACGCGGGCAGCGCGACCAGCGTGCACGTCATGTGGAACCGGGCGTCCGGGGGCACCGAGGTCGACGCGTACGAGGTGTATCGCGGCCGGAAGAAGGTGACGGAGGTTCCGGCCGACACGCACATGGTGGACGTCACCCGGCTCGAACCGGCCACAAAGTATGTGTTCACGGTCCGGGCCCGCGACGCCGACGGAGACCTCGGGCCACCGAGCGCGCGGGTGCGGGCCACCACACCGGCCGCAGTCGTCGCCGACGGGCAGGCACCGAGCCGGCCGACGCGGCTCGCCGGGAGGGCGGTCGGGAGCAGGGCCGTCCAGTTGTCCTGGGGAAGGTCGACGGACGACCGGGACGTGGTGTCGTACGACATCCTGCAGGGCGGCTCGAAGATCCACAGTGTGGGCGGGGAACAGACGGCGGCGGTCGTCACGGGGCTGCGGCCCGGTACCCGGTACTCCTTCACAGTGCGGGCGCGGGACGCGGCGGACAACGTCTCGGCCATGAGCGCGGCCGTGCGGCTCACCACCGCGCGGGGAGCGGGCGACGGCCGGGGAACGGCGCCCACCGGTTTCCGGGCCGCCGCGCGCCGGGCCGCCGACGGGGCGTACTCCCTCGCCCTGTCCTGGCTCCCGCCGCGAGCCGACGGGGTGATCACCGAGTACGAGATCCAGCTCGACGGGCACTTGGCCACCACCCTCGTCTGGGGTGGGGTCCCGCCCCGGGACAGGGCCGCGTACGACTTCTATGTGGGCCGGGAGAAAGGGGTGTCGTACCGGGTGCGGATCCGGGCGAAGCTGCCGGACGGGACGTGGGGCGGGTACACCGTGGAACGGACCGTCAGCACCGCCGGGTGAGGCGGGCGGTGCGCCGGGCGAGGGAATTCGTCACCTGCCCGGGGGCGGTCCGCATGCGCGCGGGGCCACGGGCACGTTGGCTCGCTCCTAGGCAGCACGGGCTCCCCGATCCGCGGCGGCGCAAGGGATGTACCGCCGACCGTGCCGCCGGAGGGCAGTCCTATGCGTATGTCCAAGCCACTCCTCCGCTCCGGCCTGACCGTGGTGGCCGCCGCGGCGCTGCCGCTCGCCGCAGCCGCCCAGTCGGCCGCCGCGGTCTCGGGGATCTCGGTGAGCACCACCGGCTCCACGGTCAGCGTCACCACCAGCGCGTGCCCGAACAGCGCCAACGGCACCTTCGGCACCGCCTCGCTGCTCTCCATCGGTCAGGCGAACTTCTCCCAGGGGCGGCAGGCGACGCTGTCCGGGACGAGTGTCACCCAGTCCGCCGCCTGGGCGAACGTCAACTCCGGCACGTACACGGTGATCGTGGTGTGCAGGGACGGCACCACGGCGGGCACCCAGTCGATCATCGTCTCCGCCACGCCCACCATCTCCGCGACCACGTCTCCCACCGCCACCGCCACCGCGACCGCCTCGCCCTCCCTGGGTGTGATGGGCGGCCTCGGCGGTGCCACCGAGCAGTACGGCACGGCCACTCTGGTGGGCGGCGGGGTACTGGTGGCCACGGGCACGGTCGCGGCGGTGTGGTACCTGCGGCGCCGGGCCAAGCCGTACCGGCTGTGAGCGAGCTCGACGGGTGGGCCGCCCTCATCCGTGCGCGGGTGGTTCCCCCGTGCTCTCCGCGTCGTCCGGCAGCCGCTCGAACTCCGTCAGGGCGTTGGTGAGCCACTGGGTCCAGAAGGTCTCCAGGTCGATACCGGCCCGCAGGATCAGATGCTGCAGCCGGTCCTGAGGGGCGTCCTTGCCGGGCCCGAAGTCCCGCTCCTCGATCTCCTCGTACTCCCTCAACTGCCGCTGGTGCAGGGTGAGATGGCGCCGCAGATCGTCCTCGATGCCGGTAGTACCGACCACAGCCGAGGCGCGCAGCCGTACGAACAGCGCGTCACGCCACGGCCTGGGGTCCTGGGGTGCGGAGGTCCAGCGGGCCAGTTCCTCACGCCCGGCCGCCAGTACTTCGTAGCTCTTCTTCCGGCCGCGTGTCGGCGCTTCGGACGGCAGGGCCCTGATGTACCCGTCCGCCTCCAGTTTTCCCAGCTCGCGATAGATCTGCTGGTGCGTCGCCGACCAGAAGTAGCCGATCGACCGGTCGAACCGCCGGGTCAGCTCGAGCCCCGAGGAGGGCTTTTCGAGCAGGGCGGTGAGGATCGCGTGCGGGAGTGACATGGGCTCATCCTAGGAAGGCCCACCGCTCGCGAAGGCCGCACCGGTCCCCCTACAGCTCCGCCGCCAGCTCCGTCCCTTGCTTGATCGCCCGCTTGGCGTCCAGTTCGGCCGCCACGTCGGCGCCGCCGATGAGGTGCGCGGAGCGTCCGGCGGCGACCAGGTCGTCATAGAGGCCGCGGCGCGGGTCCTGCCCGGTGCAGAGCACGACCGTGTCGACCTCCAGCAGCTGGCGGACGCCGTCGACGGTGATGTGCAGTCCGGCGTCGTCGATCAGGTCGTACTGGACACCGGGGACCATGACGACCCCGCGGTGCTTGAGTTCGGTGCGGTGGATCCAGCCGGTGGTCTTGCCGAGTCCGGCGCCGACCTTGGAGGTCTTGCGCTGGAGGAGGTGGACCGAGCGCGGCGGGGCGGGGCGCTCGGGGGCGGCGAGACCGCCGGGGGCGCGGTAGTCCATGTCGACGCCCCACTGCCGGAAGTACGCCGCCGGGTCCTCGCTCGTCTTCTCCCCGCCGTCGGTCAGGTACTCGGCGACGTCGAAGCCGATGCCGCCCGCGCCGAGGATCGCGACGCGGTCGCCGACGGGCGCGCCGTCGCGCAGGACGTCCAGGTAGCCGAGGACCTTGGGGTGGTCGACGCCGGGGAGTTCGGGGGTGCGCGGGGTGACGCCGGTGGCGACGACGACCTCGTCGTACGCCGTGAGGTCGTCGGCCGCGACGCGCGTGTCCAGCCGTACGTCGACGCCGTGCGCGTCGAGTTGTGTGCGGAAGTAGCGCAGGGTCTCGTCGAACTCCTGCTTGCCGGGGACCTTGCGGGCCACGTTCAGCTGGCCGCCGATCTCACTCGCGGCGTCGAACAGCGTGACCTCGTGGCCGCGTTCGGCCGCGCTCACGGCGCAGGCGAGGCCGGCCGGGCCCGCGCCGACGACGGCGACCCGCTTGCGCAGCCGCGTCGGGGAGAGGACGAGTTCCGTCTCGTGGCAGGCGCGCGGGTTGACCAGGCAGGAGGTGATCTTGCCGCTGAAGGTGTGGTCGAGGCAGGCCTGGTTGCAGCCGATGCAGGTGTTGATGGCGTCGGAGCGGCCCTCGCGGGCCTTGTTGACGAAGTCCGGGTCGGCGAGCATCGGGCGGGCCATGGACACCATGTCGGCGTGGCCGTCGGCCAGCAACTCCTCGGCGAGTTCCGGGGTGTTGATGCGGTTGGTCGTCACGAGCGGCACCGAGACCGCGCCCATGAGCTTCTTCGTCACCCAGGTGTACGCGCCGCGCGGCACCGAGGTCGCGATGGTGGGGATGCGTGCCTCGTGCCAGCCGATGCCGGTGTTGATGATGGTCGCCCCGGCCGCCTCCACGGCCTTCGCCAGGGTTACCACCTCGTCGAAGCTGGAGCCGCCGGGCACGAGGTCGAGCATCGACAGCCGGTAGACGACGATGAAGTCCTCGCCGACCGCCTCACGCACCCGGCGCACGATCTCGACGGGGAAGCGCATCCGGTTCTCGTACGAGCCGCCCCAGCGGTCGTCGCGGTGGTTGGTCCCGGCGGCGATGAACTCGTTGATCAGATAGCCCTCGGAGCCCATGATCTCGACGCCGTCGTACCCGGCCCGCCGGGCGAGGCGGGCCGCGTTCGCGTAGTCGTCGATGGTCTGCTCGACCTCGGCGTCGGTGAGCGCGTGCGGGACGTACGGGCTGATCGGGGCCTGGAGCGCGCTCGGCGCGACCAGCTCCCGGTGGTAGGCGTACCGCCCGAAGTGCAGGATCTGCATCGCGATCCGGCCGCCCTCACGGTGTACGGCCTCGGTGATCTCCCGGTGCTGTTCCGCCTCGGCGTCGGTGGTGAGCTTGGCGCCGCCCTCGTACGGGCGTCCGGCCTCGTTGGGTGCGATGCCGCCGGTGACGATGAGGCCCACTCCCCCGCGCGCCCGGGCCGCGTAGAACTCGGCCATGCGCGCGAAGCCGCGCTCGGCCTCCTCCAGGCCCACGTGCATGGAGCCCATGAGCACGCGGTTGGGGAGCGTGGTGAAGCCCAGGTCGAGCGGGCTCAGCAGGTGCGGGTAACGGCTCATCGGGCCCTCCGTGCGTGGCGTCGTCCACTCCGTTGTAGACGACGCCACCCGCTTTATGCAACTAGTTGCACAATGGATGGGGGCAAGGCCACATCAGAGGCCTGGGAAGCCTCAGGTCCGGGTGCCGATCACCACATGGGCGTACATCTCCGCCGAGACGGCCGTCCGGGCGGTGAGGCCAGAGGCGCGGAAGGCGGCGAGGGCGAGCGGGGTCTGGCGTTCGCTCGTCTCGACCAGGAGACAGCCGCCGGGGGCGAGCCACTCGGGGGCCTCGGCGGCGACCCGGCGCAACACGTCGAGGCCGTCGGTGCCGCCGTCGAGGGCGACGAGGGGTTCGTGGTCGCGGGCCTCGGCAGGGAGGAAGCCGACCTCGTCGGTGGGGACGTAGGGCACGTTCGCCGCGAGGATGTCGACACGGCCCCGCAGGGTGGCGGGCAGCGCCGCGAAGAGGTCGCCCTCGTGGGCGTGGCCGCCGTGCGGGGCGAGGTTGCGGCGGGCGCAGCGCACGGCCGCCGGGTCGATGTCGGCGGCGTGCAGTTCGGGTCCGTCGAGCGAGGCGGCCAGGGCCGCGCCGACCGCGCCCGAGCCGCAGCACAGGTCCACGACGACGGACGCACCGGGGGCGGCGGCGAGGGCCTCTTCGACGAGGAACTCGGTACGCCGGCGGGGCACGAACACCCCGGGGTCGACGGTGATGCGGAGTCCCGCGAACTCGGCCCAGCCGAGGACGAGTTCGAGGGGCAGTCCGGCTACCCGCCGGTCGACCATGGCGGCCGCCTCGTCGGCGGTGCGGGCGGTGGTGAGGATCAACTCCGCCTCGTCCTCGGCGAAGACGCACCCTGCGGCGCGCAGCGTGGTGACGACCGAGGCGGTGGAAAGTGGTGGCATGACAGCCGAGAGCCTTTCGGTGGGCCGAAGGGCGCTCCCGAGGTGGCCTAGCCGACGGCCTGTCGGCGGTGCACCGCGTGGTGTTGAGGAGAGAGCACCCGACCTGACACAGCGGTAATGGGTCTCACCTCCTCGGTACGCAATGGCGACTGGCCCGGCCACCCTACCCCACGGTCATGAGACGGACACGGGGGTTCTCGCCACCATGAACCGCGTGGTGCGGCGCAGCCGGAAGCCCAGCGCCTCGTAGAGCCGGATGGCGTCGGTGTTGCCCGCGCCGGTGTGCAGGAACGGGGTCTCGCCGCGCTCGCGGATGCCGTGGGCGACGGCGTGGATCAGCCGGGTGGCGAGGCCCTCGCCGCGGTACGCCGGGTCGGTGCAGACGGCGCTGATCTCGGTCCAGCCCGGCGGGTGCAGCCGTTCACCGGCCATCGCTATGAGGGCGCCGCCCCGGCGGATGCCGAGGTACGTGCCGAGTTCGATCGTGCGTGGCAGGAAGGGCCCGGGCCGGGTGCGTTCGACCAGGCCGAGGATCTCGGGGACGTCGGCGGGGCCGAGCCGTACGGCCTCGGTGTCGGGGGCGCCCGCGACGCCGTCGTCGACGAGTTGGACGCCCTCCAGGTCGAGGGTCACCTCCCAGCCGTCCGGGAAGGTCCCGCTGTAGCCGGCGGCCGCGACCTCCGCGCCGGGTCCGGCCAGTGCCGCGAGGTCGGCCCAGTCCTCGGCCTCCGGCTCCAGAGGCATGGCCAGCCAGGGCGAGACGTCGACGGGGTAGCGCAGCACCCGGCCGCGCCGCTCGGCGAAGTGGGCGTGCGGTCCGGTGAGGGAGCCGAGGGCGGGGTTGTCGAGGACGTGCGGGGCGATCCCCACACCGTTGATCTCGCTGACGTACTCGGGCATGGTCTCCTCGATCTTCTGACGCTGTCACCGGGGCATCGGCCGTGCGTGCCGCCGACGCCGACACCCGCAGGAAAGCAGCAGGACGGGGGCGCTTGTTCCCGGGGCACGGAAGTGTTCACGAGGCCGCAATGATCAGCCCTCGGCCAGGGGCCGAGCAGCCTCCACCGGCCACGTACGGTTGAATGCGTAAGCAATCACTTCCGTCACGTTGGGCCCGTATGAACGTCACCCGAGGCTTCGCCGGCCGCCCCCGCGTCCACAATCCGGGGCTGCCTCCGGGCCAGTACGACGCGGGCGACGACTGGCCCGTGCTGTCCGCCGAGGTCACGCCGGACCTGACGCCCGCCGACTGGGCGTTCCGGATCGACGGTCTGGTGGCGGAGCCCCGGACGTGGGACTGGGACGGGGCGCGTGCGCTGCCCGGCTCGGTGTACGAGGGCGACATCCACTGTGTGACGAGCTGGTCGAAGTTCGGGGTGCGGTTCGGGGGTGTGTCGCTGGACGCGTTCCTGGAGGTGGTCCGGCCCGAGGCGTCTGCCACGCACGCGGTCGCGTACTCGCACACCGGCTACACCACGAACCTTCCGCTCGGCGATCTCACCGGTGGGCGTGCCTGGATCGCCTGGGAGTACGACGGCAAGCCGCTGGCGGCCGAGCACGGCGGTCCGGCGCGGCTGCTGGTGCCGCATCTGTACTTCTGGAAGAGCGCCAAGTGGATCGCGGGCATCCACCTCCTCGACCACGACGAGCCCGGCTTCTGGGAGCAGAACGGCTATCACTCGCGGGGCAATCCGTGGGAGGAGCAGAGGTACTCCGGTGACTGACACGACCGTGACCGGTTTTTCCGCACCCCGGTCCCCCTTTTCTCCCCCGACCCGCTTCGCCGTGCCCGGCCGGATCGCCGTGAGCAATCGCGCGGCGGCCGTGTGGCAGACCGCGACACTCTCCGAGATCCGCCGGGAGACACCGCACGCGGCGACGTTCCGCTTCGCGGTGCCCGGCTGGGCGGGGCATCTGCCGGGCCAGCATCTGATGCTCCGTGTAACCGCTCATGACGGTTACACGGCCCAGCGCCACTACTCCCTGGCGTCCGCGCCGGACGACACCGGGCACATCGAGCTGACCCTGGACCATGTCGAGGGCGGCGAGGTCTCCGGCTGGTTCCACACCGAGGCCCGGCCCGGTGACCAGGTCGAGGTGCGCGGCCCGCTGAGCGGTTTCTTCGCCTGGCCCGGGGACCGGCCCGCGCTGCTGATCGGCGCCGGTTCCGGTGTGGTGCCGCTGATGTCGATGGTCCGCCACCACCGGGCGCGCGGCCTCGACGTACCCCTGCGGCTGCTGGTGTCCGCGCGCGGCCCCGAGGAGCTGATCTACGCGGGCGAGTACGGCGACGAGACGACCGCCGTCTTCACGCGCCGGGCGTCCGAGGGGGTGCCGGTGGGCCGACTGTCGGCCGCGCACGTGGCGCCGCTGCTGACCGGGGCCGGGCGGCCGCCGGGCGGCTGGGAGGCGTATGTGTGCGGCTCCAACGGGTTTGCGGAGCACGCTTCTCGGCTGCTGGTCGAGGCCGGACAGCCCGTGGACCGCGTCCGTATCGAGCGCTTCGGTTGACGTGGACTTTCATGATTTTTTGCCCCAAACCATGCCATCCCGGCTGGTTTCGGGTACACCGGAAGTGCGGACCAGTCCTACCGGGGCCTCGCGTGTACTCGTACGAGTGGGTACCAGCCGGGCCGGCTAGGAGGGCGAGATGCAAGGCCAGGTGTTCTGCTGGCGTTGGCGTCACAATCCGCTGCGCCGCCGCTCGGATGTCGTCGAGGCGTGGACGGTGCTGATCGTCGCACTCCTGCTGTTCGTCTGCGCTCCCGCCGCCGGCATCCTGGCGGGCTGGGCGGCACACGGGGGCGCGCAGGCCGAGGCCGACGCACGGCGGGCCGCGCTGGACCGGGTCAGCGCCGTGATCACGAAGGACGCGCCCGCCTCGATGCCCTCGGTGGAGAGCAGCAAGGTGCCCACGTACTGGACGGCGGCGCGCTGGACCGAGCCGGGCGGCGGCACCACGACCGGCGAGGCGCTGGTCCCGGCGGGCACCGAGCGCGGGGACCGGGCCGACGTCTGGCTCGACGAACGGGGCCGCAGCGTCGAACCGCCGCCGACCGACACGGCCGTCTGGCAGCACACGCTGGCCATGGGGACCTGCGCCACGGGCGGGGTCGTCGGCGCCGTCCTGGTGACGTACTTCGTCGTGCGCAGGGTCGCCGCCCGCCACCGCCTCGACGAATGGGAGCAGGAGTGGGCGCGCACGGGACCGGACTGGGGACACCGCCCCGCGTGAGGGTTCCGCGTCGGATCGCACGCGAGCGGAGACCGGAACGGAAACAAGAACAACGCTCAGCTAAATCTCCGCACGAAGAATTTTCACCGGCCGTGAAAGGTCCACACAATCCCTCCCCGCAAGGCAGTTGATAGTTCAATCTCGGCGCTGCCATAATCCGCATTCTCCCCCCACAGTTTCCGCACGGCGACTTGACTCCCGCGACCGTCGAATTCTCCAGGAAGCGCCTCCGCGACCGGTCAGGGTCTAGTGCGAGACATAAGGCAGCAAAGAGGGTGCATTATGTCCAACTACACGGCACGGTACGACAGTTCCGTCCCGTATCCGCCCCCGCCCGAGGCAGGGGGTGACCCGTTTTCCCCCACACCCCGCACGTTTGACGCACGGGCGGCCAGGCAGGCCGTACACGCACATCCTGAATTCCGTTCAATGAGGACCGCATATCGCCGATTCGGGCTCTGGGCGGCGTCGCTCTCCGTCGGCGCATTTCTGTCGTACGTCCTGCTGTCGAGTTTCGCGCCCGGCGTGATGAATCAGCGGCTGGCCGGTCATCTCACGCTGGGACTGGCCCTCGGTCTCGCCCAGTTCGCCGTCATGGGGCTGACGACGTGGCTGTATGTGCGGCACATGCGCAAGAACGTCGACCCGATCGCCCGCCGGCTCCGCTCCCACCTCGAGGAGCGTGAGGCCGAGCAGCAGCGCCGGGTGCCGGCCGGACGGCGGTTCCGCGCGTGGTGAACCCTTCCGTGACGGTCCTTGCGACGGCGTACGAAGGCATGACGGCGTACGAAGGCATGACGGCCCCCGGAGGTGGGACGGCGTCCGGGGGCGTGACCACGGCCGCGAGTGTGACCGACGCCCTCAGCCTGCGGCTGACCTTCGTGCTGTTCCTGTCCGTCGTCGTGGTCACACTGTTCACGGCCCTGCTGACCGCTCCGCAGCGGGACGAGATCAGCGAGTTCTATCTCGGCAACCGTGACATGTCGCCGCTGCGCAACGGCCTCGCGATGTGCGGCGACTACCTCTCGGCCGCGACGCTGCTCGGCAGCACCGGGCTCGTCGCCCTCACCGGGTACGACGGTCTGCTCTACCTCTGCGGCACCGTGGTCGCCTGGATGATGGTGCTGCTGCTCGTCGCCGAACCGCTGCGCAACTCCGGGAAGTTCACGCTCGGTGACACCCTCGCCCGCCGACTGCCGGTGGGCCAGCGGTCGGTCCGGCTGGCCCTCGCCATCTGCACACTCACTGTGTGCACGCTGTATCTGGTGTCCCAACTGGTCGGCAGTATCGCCCTGTTGACCCAGTTCGTGGGCGAACCCAGCCCGAGCACCCGGACGATGATCGTGGTGATCATCGGCTCGGTCGTCACGATCTACGCGGCGATCGGCGGTATGCCGGGGGCGACGTTCGTGCAGGTCATCAAGGCCGTGATGCTCGTCGCCGGAGTCACGGTGGTCGCCGTGATGGTGCTGCACCGCTTCAACTGGAACTTCGACGGTCTCCTGTCGTCGGCCTCCGCGGGCAGCGGCCTCGGCGACGCGTTCCTCCAGCCGGGGCTGCGCTACGGGGCCGGCCCGATCCGCAAGCTGGATTTCTTCAGTCTGCAACTGGCCATCGTGCTCGGGCTCGCCGCGCTGCCCCATGTGATGATGCGGCTGCTCGCACCCCGCAGAACGCACGTCCTACGGGCCTCGGTGGTGTGGGCCGTGGGCCTGGTCGGGTTCGTGTGCCTGATGGCCGGGGTGCTGGGGCTCGGCGCCACCGCGGTGGTCGGCCGGGAGACCATCTCGGACATCGACCACAAGGGCGACGCGGCCGTGCTGCTGCTCGCCCACGAGCTCGGCGGCGAGATCCTCACCGCGATCGTCTCCGCCCTGGCCTTCATCACCCTGCTCGCCGTCGCGGCCGGCCTCACGCTCGCCGCGGCCTCCTCGCTCGCCCACGACCTGTACGGCGAGGTGATCCGCAAGGGGAAGGCCAAGGAGACCGAGGAGTTGGGAGTCGCACGCCTCGCCGCGGTGGTCATGGGGGTCCTCGGCATGATGCTGGCCCTGCTCGCCTGGGGCACCAACACGGCCACCCTCGCCTTCCTGGCCTTCGCGATCGCCGCGTCCGCCATCCTGCCGACGATCGTCTACAGCCTGTTCTGGCGCCGCTTCACGGCCCGCGGCGCGCTGCTCAGCCTCTACGGCGGTCTGCTCAGCTCGGTGCTGCTCGTGGTGTTCTCGCCGGTCGTCTCCTCCACGCCCGACTCGATGTACCCCGGGTCGGACTTCGCGTGGTTCCCCCTGCAGAACCCGGGCATCGTCTCCATCCCCTTCGGGTTCCTGCTCGGCTGGCTCGGCTCGCTCCGCGCACCGGCCCAGGAGGCGTCCGTGTACGACGACTTCGAGGTCCGTGCGTTGGTGGGCGCTGATCAGAAGTGAGCGGACGGAGCCGAGTCGGACGGTGAGCCGGCGGTGAGCGGTGGCCGTCGCGGCTCCCGCCGGGGAGGGTCTGGCAGGTGTGCGACGGCCCACGTACGGTGTGATCATCCGCACCGTCGGCACACCTCAGACCTCAAAAGGTGGTCCTTCATGGCCTTGTTCGACCTGCCCCTGGACGAGCTCCGTGATTATCGAAGCGCTTCAACGGAGCCCGAGGACTTCGACGCCTTCTGGGCGAAGACGCTCCAGGAGGCCCGCGAGCACGACCTCGACGCCCGGTTCGAGCCGGTCGAGACCCACTTGAAGACGGTCAAGGTCCACGACGTCACCTTCGCCGGGTTCGGCGGCCACCCCGTCAAGGGCTGGCTGATCGTCCCGGCCTGGGCGAACGAACCCCGCCCGACGGTCGTCGAGTTCATCGGCTACGGCGGCGGTCGGGGCCTGCCCCACACCCATCTCCTGTGGGCCTCGGCGGGCTTCGCACACTTCGTGATGGACACCCGGGGTCAGGGCAGCGCGTGGGGCGGGGGCGGCGACACCCCCGACCCGGTGGGCGGGGCGCCCGCCTTCCCCGGCTTCATGACACGGGGCATCGACGCGCCCGAGAACTACTACTACCGCCGGGTGTACACGGACGCCGTGCGGGCCGTCGAGGCCGCCCGCTCCCATCCGCTGGCCGACGCCTCCCGCACGGCGGTCCTCGGCTCCAGCCAGGGTGGTGGTATCTCCATCGCGGTGGGCGGACTCGTCCCCGATCTGGCGGCGGTCGCGCCCGACGTGCCGTTCCTCTGCGACTTCCCGCGCTCCACGACCGTCACGGACCGCGATCCGTACCGCGAGATCGGCAAGTACCTCAAGACGCACCGGGGCCGCGCGGAGGATGTCGGCCGCACCCTCGCGTACTTCGACGGTGTCCACTTCGCCGCGCGTGGGCGGGCGCCGGCGCTGTTCTCGGCGGGGCTGGAGGATCAGACGTGTCCGCCGTCGACGGTGTTCGCGGCGTTCAACGCGTGGGGGCAGGACGACAAGCGGATCGAGGTGTACGAGTTCAACGACCACGAGGGGGGTGGGCCGTTCCAGGAGGCGGTCAAGTTGGAGTGGGTGCAGAAATATCTCTGACGCCGGGGGGTCGGGGGCACCGACCCGCTGACGACGTACGTGCCCCGGGACGACTCGTGTGAGACAGGTTCCCCACTGTCCGACCAGTCGGTATGTTCGTGGGTCCCGGGACGCCCGTCCGGGGTGAGTGGCTGTGTTCGGTGGAGGGTTCATGTACGGGATTCAGGGGCACTGCGACGACCGGTTCGGCGCCGTGCGCGTCGCGTTCGAGGAGAACTTCCGCGCGCGGGGTGAGCTGGGCGCTGCGGTGACCGTGACGCTCGGTGGGGAGACCGTCGTGGATCTGTGGGGCGGCTGGGCCGACGAGGCCCGTAGCCGCCCCTGGGAGCGGGACACCGTGGTCAATGTCTGGTCCACGTCCAAGGGGCCGACGGCCCTGTGCGCGCACATCCTCGCCGACCGTGGCCTGCTCGACCTGGACGCCCCGGTGTCCGCCTACTGGCCGGAGTTCGCGGCGGCGGGCAAGCAGGACGTGCTCGTACGGCATCTGCTGTCGCACCGGTCGGGGCTGGCGGGGCCGCGCGAGCCGCACTCGTTCGCGCAGCTCTGCGACTGGGAGCTGACCGTGCAGCGGCTCGCGGCGCAGGAGCCCTGGTGGGAGCCGGGCACGCAGTCGGGGTACCACGCGATGACGTTCGGTTTCCTGGTGGGCGAGGTGGTCCGGCGGGTCTCGGGGCTGCTGCCGGGCGCGTTCCTGGAGCGGGAGGTGACGGGGCCGCTGGGGATCGACTTCACCGTCGGGCTGCCGGAGAAGGAGACGGGCAGGGTGGCCGAGCTGGTCCATCCGCAGACCGCGACGACCAGTGAACAAGCCGCCGTCTTCGCCCAGTTGACGCCCACCGCGCTGGCCGCCCTAGCCAACCCGCTGGTCGGCGCCGTCGAGGCCAACAGCCCCGAGTGGCGGGCGGCCGAGGTCCCGGCCGCCAACGGTCACGGCACCGCCCGCGCGGTCGCCTCCCTGTATGGCGTCCTCGCGCTGCGCGGCACCTGGGGCGGCCGTCAGGTGCTGTCGCCCGAGGCCGCCGAGCGGGTGCGCGAGGGGCAGGGCCGCTGCCGTGACCTGGTGCTGGGCGCCGGGTTCGGCCGGGACACGGAGGTCGCGCTCGGGCTGTGGCTGAGTGGACCGCACGGCTCGTACGGACCGAATCCGCGTGCTTTCGGCCATGACGGCTACGGCGGCTCGTGCGGGCTCGCCGACCCGGAGGCGGGTGTCTCGCTGGGCTACGTCATGAACCGCATGGGCCCGCACATCGCGGACGACCCGCGCAAGATGGCCCTCGTGGACGCGCTCTACAGCGCACTGTGACCACACCCGTGCCCTAGGTGTTCGGGCGGGTCGCCACGACCATCCGGCAGCGCGGGCTGCCGTCGGGGCGCTGCCCGAACTCCGGTAGTGCGAAGAGCTCGACCTCGAACCCGGCCCGCTCCAGCTCGTCCCGTACGACGCCGAGGCGGAACGGCCGGTAGTACATGACGAACGGCGGCCGCCAGAGCGCGTTGCGCACCCGCATCGCCGTGTCGAAGCCCAGGGCCGCCCAGTACCAGGGAGAGCCGGGCGGGGCGGGCGCCGGCAGCGGGAACGCGAACCGGCCGCCCGGCCGCAGCACGGAGTGCGCCTCGGCGAACAGCCTCGGCAGCTCGTCCGGCAGAAAGTGCCCGAACGCGCCGAAGCTCACCGCCAGGTCGAAGACGGGGCCGAAGGGCAGCGCGCGGGCGTCCCCGCGCACCCAGGAGACACGGGGGCCTCCAGGAATCGGCTCACCATCAGCGCTGTCCGCCCCCTCCTTCCCCGCGCCGGCCCGCTCCCTCCCCACCGCCAGCATGCCCGCGCTGATGTCGACCCCGGTGACGCTCTCCCGGCACAGATCGCGCAGCACTCCCATCCCGGCTCCCGTGCCGCAGCACAGGTCGAGCCCGGCGTCGAACGGGCCCAGCCCGGCCAGCGCCCGCTCGACCGCGTCCAGGATCGTGTCGGGCGTACGGAACGGGGTGTGGTCGAATTTCGGCGCGAGGAGGTCGTATCCGTGCTCGACGGACGACAGCGCCTGAACAGCGAGTTCGCGGAGGCTGGGGCCTTGCGGGGTGAACATCCAGCCAGCTTAGGCCTTGGCTTGGGGCAGCGGCGGGCGTACGCCCCCGTCTATCGTCGACTGCATGACTTCGTTCCGTCCTGCCCCGAATTGGCTGGCCGACGCCGTCTTCTACCAGATCTATCCGCAGTCCTTCGCCGACTCCGACGATGACGGCATCGGCGACTTGGGCGGCATCACCGAGCACCTCGATCATCTGGCCCGGCTGGGCGTCAACGCCGTCTGGCTGAACCCCTGCTTCGTCTCGCCGTTCCGCGACGCCGGGTACGACGTGGCCGACTATCTGAACGTGGCCCCGCGCTACGGCTCGAACGACGATCTCGCCAAGCTCGTCGAGGAGGCGGGCCGCCACGGCATCCGCATCCTGCTCGACCTGGTCGCCGGGCACACCTCGATCGACCACCCGTGGTTCAGGGCCTCCGCAGACGACCCCGACGATCACCGCTACATCTGGACGTCCGAGGGCCGCCCCGACGGTTTCGTCGCCTCCCCCGGCAGCCGCCCGGGCTCGTATCTCCCGAACTTCTTCGACTCGCAGCCCGCCCTCAACTTCGGATACGCGCGCGAGAACCCTGCCGAGCCCTGGCGGCTCCCGGTCGACGCCGAGGGGCCACGCGCCAACCGCCGGGCCCTCCGCGAGATCATGGACCACTGGCTGGGCCTCGGCATCTCCGGCTTCCGTGTCGACATGGCCGCGTCCCTCGTCAAGGACGACCCCGGGAAGACGGAAACCGCCCGTATCTGGACCGAGCTGCGGCACTGGCTGGACTCCGCCCACCCGGACGCCGTGCTGCTCGCGGAGTGGGGTGAGCCCGAGGTGTCGATCCCGGCGGGCTTCCACGCCGACTTCTTCCTCCATTTCGGCGGGCCCACCGACGGCCTGGCCCTGCGCTCGCTGTGGAACAACGGCACGGGCACGGTCCACGAGAACTGGGACCCCCTCGACTGCTTCTTCGACCCCGACGGCAGGGGTTCACCGCGCCCCTTCGTCGAGGCCTGGCAGCAGGCGTCCACGGCCGTCGACGACCGGGGCTTCGTCTCCCTCCCCACCGCCAACCACGACTTCTCCCGCCTCAACTGCGGCCTCCGCACGGCCGCACAGCTCCCCGCCGCCTTCGCCTTCCAGCTCACCTGGCCGACGCTCCCCGCGATCTACTACGGCGACGAGATCGGCATGCGCTACGTCCCCGGCCTCCCCGACAAGGAGGGCAGCGTCCTCGGCCCCCGATACAACCGCGCGGGCTCCCGCACCCCCATGCAGTGGGACGACACCCCGAACGCGGGCTTCTCCACGGCCCCCGCCGACCGGCTCTACCTCCCCGTCGACCCCGCCCCCGACCGCCCGACCGTCGCCGCCCAGCACGCCGACGCCACCTCCCTCCTCCACCTCGTACGCCGCCTCGTCGCCCTGCGCACCCGCACCCCCGAACTCGGCTCCCGGGGCACGGTGGAGGTCCTCCACGCCGGATATCCGCTCGTGTACGTACGGGGCGGGCGGTATCTCGTGGTCGTCAACCCGCAGCGCAACGCGGCGAGTTGGGCGTACGGCGAAACGCGTGCCCTGCGGCCGGTCGAGGTCGCCGGTGTTGCGGTCGAGGGCGGTGGCACGGTCGTGGCGGAGGGCTTCGGGTACGGGATCTTCGAGTTCGACGAGCAGACGGAGTAGATCACTCACACAGAGTGACCACAGCCCTGGCTCAGGGCATGCCACGGCGACCCCGGCAAGGCCCGTACGCACTGGCGCGAAGAGTCGCTCAGGCCGATGCGATCATCCCCGCCGACAGATCGATGTCCGCCCCGCACAGGCCAGGAAGCCGGGGCCGGCTCCGGAGCGCTTTTTCACCATGACCGGCGTCGGCCATACCCATCGCTCAGAGGCGGACAGGCAGCGCCCGCACGCTGTTGCCGACGAAGCTCGCGTGACGGGCGAGTCCGGCCTCGGGGACGGCCAGCTCCAGGTCCGGGAAACGGGCGAACAGCCGCTCCAGGGCGATGCCGGCCTCCAGGCGGGCCAGCGGGGCGCCCAGGCAGTAGTGGGCCCCGTGCCCGAGCGACAGATGCCGCACGGCGTCGGGACGTACGGGCCGGGTGATGTCGAAGCGGTCGGCGTCCGGGCCGTGCGCGGCCGGGTCGCGCCCCGCCGCCGAGTAACCGGCCAGTACGGGCGTCCCCTTGGGGATCAGCACACCGCCGACGGTCAGGTCCCGTACGGGATAGCGGAACGGAAAGTAGCTGACCGGCGCGTCCCAGCGCAGGGTCTCCTCGACCACGTCCGCCCAGCTCGCCTTGGCGTCCCGGACGAGTTCGAGTTGGTCCCGATGCCCGCACAGGGCGCGTACGGCGTTGGTGATCAGGTTCAGCGTGGTCTCGTGCCCGGCGACGATCATCAGCACGAGGGTGCCGATGAGTTCCTCGTGGCTCAGCCGGTCGCCGCCCTCGTCGCGGGCCGCGATGAGGGCGCTGGTGAGGTCGTCACCGGGCCGCTCGGCGCGGGCGGCGGCGATCGCGCCGAGCAGCGCCAGCAGGTCGCGGTTGGCCGCGATGGCCTCCTCGGGGGCGATGTCGGTGGCCACCACCTGGTTGGACAGACGGTGCAGCGTGTCGCGGTGCTCGGCGTCGACTCCGAACAACTCGCCGATGACGCCCATCGGCAACGGCATGGCGAAGTGCCGCCGCAGATCGGCGACACCGCCGTCGGCCTCGGCCGCCTCCGCCAGATCGTCGAGCAGCCGTGCGGTCAACTCCTCGATCCAGGGCCGGAGTTCCTCGACCCGCCGAGCCGTGAACGCCTTGCTCACGAGTGACCGCAGCCGCCGGTGGTCGTCCCCGTCGGCGGTCGTCATCCCGCGTACGGTCGCGAAGGTCCGCAGCGGCCAGCCGGGGGCGATCCGGCCGTCCCGCAAGGCGGTGAAGTGCCGGGCGTCCTTGGCGACTTCGGCGTGGGCGAGGAACTCCCTGAGCGCGTCGTGGCCGAGAACCGCCGCGCCCTCCACCCCGCCCGGCAGCACCACCGACGTGACGGAACCTCGCGCGAGGAGTCGGGCGTTCGCGGCGTGCGGACAGCCGCCGGCCGGGTCCATGCGATGAGGCTGGGCGACCGGCGAGGTGTCGTCCACCTGGGATCTCCTTACGGCGCGGGCGATTCGGCGGCACTCGGCTCCTGACCGTACGCGGTCAGGAAGCGGTCGCGGAAGGCGTCCATTCGCCAGACCGGGGCATCGGCGCCGGGTTTCAGTCCGTCGGACCAGCCCCAGTCGTCGATGCGGTCGAGCACCTTCGGGTCATGGGCGACGATCGTCACCGGCACATCATGACTGGCACGGTTTCCGCTGACCCGGGCCATCGGCTGGTGGTCGCCGAGGAAGACGAGCACGGTGTCCTCGTCGCCGTACTTCGTCACGTAGTCCAGGAGGCTGCGCAGCGAGTACCGGATCGACTTGGCGTACTCCTCCTTCACCTCGACGGGGTCGGTGAAGACGTCCGCGGGGTCCTTGCCCGCCTTCTGGATGGGCTTGTAGACGGAGCCGTCGCCGACCTCGTCCCAGCCGATCGTCTTCGGCAGGGGCGCCCAGGGCTGGTGGCTGGAGGTCAGGACGATCTCCGACATCAGCGGTTTGCCGCCCTTCTTGGCGGCCTCCAGTCGTTCGAACGCGGTCAGGGTGTACTGGTCGGGCATGGTCGACCAGCTGAACTTGGGGCCGCGGTAGCCGAGGTCACGGGAGTCGTAGACCTTGTCGAAGCCGTAGAAGTCGCCCTCCGGCCAGTTGTACTGCACGCCCGGCACGACTCCGACCGTCCGCCAGTCCCCTGTCCTGGCGAAGGCGCCGGGCAGGGTGAGCCGCCGGCCTGCGGTGACGGTGCGGTAGCGGTTCTGGTTGTCGATCCACAGGCCGGTCAGGAACGTGGAGTGGCCGAGCCAGCTGCTGCCGCCGTACGTGGCCGAGGTGAGCCAGCCGCTCTTCGCCGCGAACCCCTCCTCGCGCAGCGCCTCGCCCTCCTCGTCGAGCGTCGCGTCCACGCCGGGTGCGATCGCCGGGTCCTCCAGGGCGGCGCGGCCGTAGCTCTCGATGAACGTGATCATGACGTCCTTGCCGCGCAGCCCGGTCAGCAGCCGATCGGCGGGAACATCGGCGAACGCGTCCTTGTTGACGTCCTCGGCGAACGCCGCCTCGTCCTTCAGGGTCGCCTGGACCCGCCCCCAGCGGTCCTGTACGAAGCCGATCGTGTTCCGGGAGGCCAGGGGCGTGTCCCCGAGGAGCGTCAGGCCGAGCGCGGAGCAGGTGAGCCACACCGTGCCTGCGACGACCGTCCCCCGGACCGCGCGCTCCCGGTCCCGGTCCATGAGGCGGGTGAGCCGGACCACCGCCAGTGCCATCACGGCGAACACCGCCAGGACGAGGAGCACGACGGCGACGACGGCACCGACCGCGCCCGCGCCGCCGAGGGTGTCCTTCAGATACGACTCGGCGTCGTCCAGCAGCCCCCAGTCGAGGACCACGTTGAAGCCTCGGCCGAGGAACATGTTGAAGCCGATGTCCAGCAGTTTCACGACCACCAGCGCGGCGAGCCCCATCCCGATCAGCACCGCCACGACCAGCCTCGGTCTGCGCGGCAGGACCAGCAGCAGGGCCGCGCCGAGGATCGGCTCGACGGGGACGCGCACGAAGGACCGAGCCTCGAAATACGCCAGGTTGCCGGGCAGCAGCAGCGCGAGAAGCACCAGGGCGGCGGCCAGCGCCGTGATCCCCCACGACACACCGCGCGCGGCCACGGGGTACTTCCGCCGGAACGCCTCCGCGTACTTCCCGAACCTCAAAGGCGACACCCGACGTTCCTTCCGCGCGACAACCGGCCGTTCCCTCTGTACGGGGGCCGAGCGCACCAGTTCAGGGGCCGCAGGTTAGGAAATCCCTAACATCTGATGACAGTTGGTGGTACGCTGCCGTTGGCACGTGTGCTTGTCCGGTCCTGGACGCCGGTGCCGTCTCCTCTCACCACTTGAGATCCCCGCCGATGAACCATGCGTCGGCTTTCCCGCACCACCTCTCCTGGACGACCGCGAGCGGTTCCTTCGCGCTCATGCGTCCCTCCCGACAGGTGTGTGCCTTTCCCTCTCCCCTCCCCTTCCTGACGCGCCTCGCGCGCTTTTCGCGAAGTCCATGAAAGGACCTCCCATGACCAGCACCACACTCGAACACACCCCCGCCTCCCGGCAGCAGGCCCCGACGCCGGTCACCGGCGTCCTCGACATCGCCCAGGGCGGGCAGGGGCATCTGCGCGCCGTCAGCGGCGAGTCCACCGCCGCCGACCCGCAGGTCCCGGCCGCCGTCGTCCGCCGGTACGGCCTGCGCAAGGGCGACACCGTCCACGGCGTACGCCTCGGACAGCGCGGCCTCATCGAGGTCGAGCGGATCAACGGCCGTACGCCCGAGGAACTGCGCGGCCGGCCGCACTTCCGTGACCTCACCCCGCTGCACCCGCACGAGCGGCTCCATCTCGAACACCCGGCGAGCGGAGTGACCGGACGCCTCGTCGACCTGGTCGCACCCGTCGGCAAGGGCCAGCGCGGTCTGATCGTGGCGCCGCCCAAGACCGGCAAGACGGTCCTGCTCCAGCAGCTGGCCGCCGCGGTCGCCGCCAACCACCCCGCAAGCCATCTGATGGTGGTGCTGCTCGACGAGCGGCCCGAGGAGGTGACCGACATGCGGCGCTCGGTGCGCGGCGAGGTGTACGCGTCGACGTTCGACCGGACGCCGAAGCAGCACATCGCGCTCGCCGAACTCGTCGTGGAGCGCGCCAAGCGGTTCGTCGAACAGGGCGAGGACGTCGTCATCCTGCTCGACTCGCTGACCCGGCTGTGCCGGGCCCACAACAACGCGGCCGCCGCCGGTGGCCGCACCCTCAGCGGCGGAGTCGACGCCGCCGCGCTGCACGGGCCCAAGCGGCTCTTCGGTGCCGCGCGCGAGACCGAGGAGGCCGGCTCGCTGACCATCCTCGCCACCGCCCTGGTGGAGACCGGCTCCCGCGCCGACGACTTCTTCTTCGAGGAACTCAAGGGCACCGGCAACATGGAACTCCGCCTCGACCGGGCCCTCGCCGACCGGCGCGTCTTCCCCGCCGTCGACATCGTCCCGTCCGGCACCCGCCGCGAGGAACTCCTTCTGTCCGCGCCCGAGTTGACGGCCGTGCGAGGGCTGCGACGTGCCCTGCGCCCACGCGAGGGCCAGGCGAACATGGAGACCCTGCTGGAGCGGCTGCGCGCCACGCCGAACAACGCGGCCTTTCTGCGGCAGGTGCAGCCCACACTGCCGAACGCCTCTTGATGCATCCGGGTGCTCGATCCGCCCACCCGGCCCTGGCATCCCGGCGTAGGGCCGGTCCGTTCCTACGTTTGCGGGATGACCATCGGATTCTCATCCCGCACCGCAATCTGCTGCTCCGCCGTCTGTGCGATCGGCGTCCTCGCGCTCGCCTCGACGGGCCCGGCGCACGCCCGCGCCGGAGCGGGAGCCGAGCGCCAGGACGGGCCCGGCCCCAGCGCCACGCAGGAACCGCCGTCGCTGCACGGGCGGGACACACAGGTGCGACCTCGGTCCGGGGCCCCCGGGGTTCCCCGTGACGTCTCCGCGTTGTCGTGGCTGGTGGCCGACGTAAGGACCGGCGAGGTGCTCGCCGCACACGACGCCCACCGCAAGCTGCCGCCCGCGAGCACACTGAAGACCCTGTTCGCGCTCACCGTGCTGCCCTCGCTCCCGGCGGGCCTCAGACACACCGTCAAGGGCGAGGAGCTGGCGGGCATCGGCGAAGGAAGCAGCCTCGTCGGCCTCAGGGAGAACGGCACCTACCGCGTGGCCGACCTGTGGCGCGGTGTCTTCCTCAGCTCCGGCAACGACGCCGTGCACGTACTGGCCGCGCTGAACGGCGGCTGGCGTACGACCGCCGAGCGGATGCAGGCCAAGGCCCGCTCCCTGGGGGCCCGAGACACCAAGGTCGTCTCGCCCGACGGCTACGACGCGCCCGGCCAGGTGTCGTCGGCGTTCGACCTGGCGGTGTTCGGACGCGCCGGGCTGCGCAACCCGGAGTTCGCCGCGTACGCCGCGACGGCCACGGCGAAGTTCCCGGCGGGCGACTGGTCGTACGACATCCAGAACACCAACCGGCTGCTCACCGGCGCCGGAGTCGACCCCTATCCGGGGCTCATCGGCATCAAGAACGGCTACACCACCAACGCCGGCAACACCCTCGTCGCCGCCGCCCGTCGGGGCGGGCGCACCCTCGTCGTCACCGTGATGAACCCTCAGGCGGGCGGCGGCTTGACCGTGTACGAGGAGGCCCGGTCGCTGCTCGACTGGGGTTTCCAGGCCGCCGGCCGCGTGGAGCCCGTGGGTTCGCTCCTCCCACCACGCCCCGCGCCCGCACTGCTGGCCGCCGGCCCGGAGGCGCTCCCCGCACGCGAAGAGGCAGAGGAGGAGACGGCCACGGGTCCCGGCTGGCGGGAGGTGGGGGCGATCTCGGGCGCGGCCGGGTTCGGGGCGGCGGCCGTGGCGCTGACACTGCGGCTCAAGGGCGGCAGGCCCACCCGTGACTGACCGACCGGCAGCCCCAGCAGCAGACCGAGCGTGATCCACACATAGGTGTTGCTGCCGAGGAAGCCGTCGGCGCCGGACGCGTCGTCGAACCACAGCCAGACGACACTGCTGCACATCACCGCGTACGGCACCACCGTGAGCGGCAGCAGACGGCGGTGGCGGAGCAGTACCGCGAAGGCCGGCAGCAGCCAGACCAGGTGGTGGACCCAGGTGATGGGGCTGACCAGGCACGCGGTCAGTCCGGTGAGGGCGAACGCGGCGGCCCGGTCCCCGGCGCGGACCGCCGCCCGCGCCCGCCACGCCCACACACCCAGCACCGTGAGGACGATCAGCGCCCAGACGGCGTGGCTGCGCCCAGACGGCACGGGTCGGCTCGTGCGGTGCCGCGAGCCGGGCCAGGACACCTGCAGCGACTGGTTGGAGACATCGTCGAGGCGGCCGATGCGGCTCGTGTCCCACAGCGCCTCGGTCCAGTAGAAGCGGGACGCGTCCGGGGCGATGTGGGCCGCCGCCGCGGTGGCGCCACGGCTACGGCCGTCGCGAGCCCGGCGGCGCGCCACCGCCGGGCGAGCAGGAGAAGCCCGATGAAGATCGCGGGCGTCAGCTTCACCGCGGCGGCCAGGCCGATGCCGACACCGGCCCACCGTCCTCGGCCGGTGGACAACAGCCAGGCGTCCACGAGAACAAGGGCCGGCAGCAGGAGGTTCACCTGGCCGAAGCTGAAGGTGCCCCGGACGGGTTCGAGGAGCGCGAGCGCACAAGCACCGAGAACGACGCCGAAGCGGCCGTGGCGGCGCAGCAGCGGTCCGGCGAGCAGATACGCGATCGCCGCCAGCGCGGCCAGGATGAGCAGCAGGCAGAGGGCCACGGCAGTGTGCCAGCCGACCAGTGCCATCGGCAGCATGGCGACGGCCGCGAACGGCGGGTAGGTGAAGCCGTACGTCGTCCGGCACCCGGTAGTCGTAGATCCGGCCGCCGTGGTGGATCCAGGTGCCGACCGTGCCGTAGTAGACGCGCAGGTCGAACCAGTCGCGCAGGAGCGGGACGGTGGCGGTGGCGGTGAAGACGGCGACGGCGGTCGTCAGGCCGAGTGCGAGGAGGGTGCGTGCGCGGTCGGTGCCGACGAGGTTTCTCACGCGGCCCGCTCCAGGACCGGCGCCCGGGACGCCTGGTGGGCCTGCCAGAGGACGACCAGCGCGAGCGCGCCGCCGCACACCGCGAGGGCTGTCTGTTCGGTGTCGGGCGGGCCGCCGCTCGGCAGTACGGCGAGTGCGAGGACCGCGCCGGCGGCCACGACCCCGCGCCGTACGGGACCGTTCGGCGCCGCCGCGGCTATGCGAGCGAAGTGGGCTTCGCCGTGAGGAGAGACAGCGACGTGACTGGTAAATCGTCGGCTGCGGGTTCGTCGTGGCTTGTCGCGCAGTTCCCCGCACCCCCTTGAAAGCGCTCCTGCTCGCCCTCCTCAGTACTGCAACGGTGGTCTGCATGAGCGGTCCGTGCGGCGCTTCCTCAAGAAGGGCATCCGCTCGGTCGGTGTGTGTCCGACCGCCGGGCCTCGGTCAGGCGCCCGCGACGCCGCCGGGCCCGGACCGGGCGGGGCATGCTCCGGCATGCGTCGCGGAGCCGACGCTGTACGGGGAACTGGTGGTCGGCATGGCCTGGGTGCCGCTGTCGTGATCGTCCGAAGGCGGGGTGAAAGCGATGTCCAGGCGGGTGAGCCCGCGGAAGTTGAGGCTGCGCTGCCACTGCGGGGCGGTGCCGTCGAGCCGCAGGCCGGGGAGCCGGGTGAGGAGTGCCTCCAGGACGATCGCGCCTTCCAGCCGGGCCAGCGCGGCGCCGAGGCAGAAGTGCGGACCGTGCCCGAACGCCATGTGCCGTCCGCCGGGCCGTTCGAAGTCCAGCACATGGGGATCGGGAAACACGGCCGGATCCCGGTTGGCGGCACCGCACACCAGGAGCACCGTCTGCCCCTCGGCGATGGAGCGGCCCGCCACGTCCAGGTCGTGCCGCGCCCGGCGCAGCATCAGCTGTACCGGGGCGTCGTAACGCAGGAGTTCCTCGACCGCTGCGGGCATCAGATCGGGCCGCCCGCGCAGTTGGTCGGCCGCGTGCGGGTGGCGGAGCAGAGCGAGTGTGGCGTTGCCGATGAAGTGGGTGGTGGTCTCGTGACCGGCGATCAACAACAGGGCGCAGTTGGCGAGGAGTTCGTCGAAGTCCTGCCCGGTGTTCTCGGCCTGTGCGCTCACCAGGGCACGCAGGGTGTGAGGGGCCGCCGGGGTGTCGTGGCGGGTGAGGAGTTCGCGGAAGTAGACGAGCATGTCCGTCATGCTCTGCGAGGCCTCGCGGTTGCGGTCGGCGTCGAGCCGGGAGTTGCCTATGGCTTCGGCTATCGGCTCGGACCAGGAGGCGAGGGCGGGGCGGTCCTGCTGCGGCACGTCCAGGAGATCGCAGATGATGGTGAGCGGCAGGGGTCGGGCGAGGTCCGCGACGATGTCCATCCGCCCGGTCGGCGCCGCGTCGGTGATGATCCGGTCGACGGCTTCGAAGATCCGGCCGCGGAGTGTCTCCACTGCCCGAGGAGTGAAGGCCCTGCTGATCAGGGCCCGTAGCCGGGGATGGTCGGGGGCGTCGCTGTAGAGCATCTGCCGGCTCAGGACCCGGGCCAGCGGCCGCAGTTCCTCGGGGACGGCCTCGATGTCGGGATAGCGCACGGAGGACAGCCCGGGGTTGGATGCGGCGCTGCTGACCACGGCGTGCCCGGTCGCGATCCAGGCGCCCAGGCTGCGGTCCCAGAAGAGCTCGTCGGTGCTCCGCAGCTCCTCGTAGAAGTCGTAGAGGCGCTCTTGGACTTGGGGCCGAAAGGCCCGCAACAGCGATGTGGGGGTGCGCATCGGCCCATGCTAGGCGGCCTGCGGATCCGGGCCGGGGCCCAAGGAGTCCCTGGCTCACGAGTTACGTATGCGATTGCGTACTTTCACCGAACCCCTCGGACCGAGAGTGCGGAAGCGTTGCCACCGAGCCCCGGACGCCTCCGGGGTGGCCAAGTGGAGAGAGCGCGGGTGAATGGTGCGAGTACGGTGCGCTGCGGCGTCTGTGTGGGTGTTTTCGATGACGGTGCTGCTGAGCGCGTGCGGCGGTGCGACCGAGGACCCCGGCGGCACATCGGGGGAAACGACCTCCCGGGCGGCCGCGTCGAGTTCCGCATCGGCGGAGAGCGAGAAGCCCCAGACGTCGGCCAAGGCTCTGAGCGACGCTCAGTTGCAGTCCGCTGTCCTGGTCGATGCGGATCTGAGCGAGTTTCAGATGTCGGAGGAGATGGCGGGTATGCCCGCTCCCGAGGGCGCTGCCAAGAGGACATCCCCGGCCAAGTGCCAGCCGCTGCTGAACATGTCCGTGGGCAAGCTCGAACCCCAGGCGAAGGCGTTCCGGTACAGCGTTGCCGTGGGGTCTGCGGCGTCGGGGCAAGCGGCCGACCAGATCGGGGTGGAGATCAAACTCTTCGCCCTTGACCAGGCCGGTGCCGAGCACGTCCTCGCGGAGCTGAGAACAGCGGCGAAGAATTGCGAGGGGTACGAGAACGGCGGCCGCCAGGCAGTCGCGGCTGCCGACGCACCGGACGCGGGCGACGAGGCGGTGGCGTACAGAACGTCCGCGCCGGGCTCGACGCCGATGTGGACCACGGTGGTACGCAGCGGCGCCACGGTGGTGGCCTTCGGCCACTACACACCCGAGCTGCCTGATGAGGTGCTGTCCGCTCAGATCTCCAAGGTCGAGGAGGCCGCAGGCCTGAATTTGGAGAGGCACCGCTGAAACGCTCACTGACTGACCGGCCATCAAGACGGTGTTGGCGATCGGCATGCCTTCGTAAGGCATGCCTTCGTAAGGCATGCCCAGAGCCAGACGAGGAACGATGGCCGACTTCCGATTCGGAGTGGACGATTGCACCGCCAACGTCCGTGCAACGCAGCAGCCGGCCTCTTCGAGGGCTGGGGCGCGCACCGCCCTACCCTGACCCGGTAGCCCCGGTCGTCATGTGGCGCAGCTCGAACCTGGTCTGGAGGACGGCGAGGGCGGCCCGCGAAGGGACGCCGGTCTTGCGGTAGATGCGGCTGGGATGAGATTCGGCCATGCCCCGGCCGACCGCAGCCGAGCTGCGGGAGGGCTACCGCGAGAGCTCGCCCGCCCCGGCCCGGGACGGCGCACACTGATGGAACGAGCATGCCGTGGTGAGCACCGGTCGCATCGTGGTGCTGGTCCTGCCGGAGGTGAACCTGCTCGACCGTGGCGGTGCCGACCCGTCGGCTCAGAAGACCGACAAGCCCGTCAGCGTCGTGAAGCGGTCCAAGGCCGCCACCCCCGCCACCGAATTGCCCCGCTCGTCCAGGCCGGGGCTCCACACGCACAGCGTGCATCTGCCCGGTACCACCGCGATGATCCCTCCCCCGACTCCGCTCTTGCCGGGCAGGCCCACGCGGTAGGCGAACTCGCCCGCCGCGTCGTACGTCCCGCAGGTCAGCATCACCGCGTTGACCTGCTTCGCCTGGCTGCGGGTGAGGAGGCGGGTGCCGTCGGCGCGGACCCCGTGGCGGGCCAGGAAGCTCGTGGCGAGGGCGAGGTCGGCGCAGGAGACCTCGATGGAACACTGGCGGAAGTACTGGTCCAGCAGCTCCGGGACGGGGTTCTCGATATTGCGGTACGACGTCATGAAGTGGGCGAGGGCCGCGTTGCGGTCGCCGTGCCCGGCCTCGGAGGCGGCGACCTCCTCGTCGAAGGTGAGGGCCGGGTTGCCGCTCTCCGCGCGCAGGAAGTCCAGGAGGGTGCCGGCAGCGTCGCCGGTACGGGTGTGCAGGCGGTCGGTGACGACGAGGGCGCCCGCGTTGATGAACGGGTTGCGCGGGATGCCGTTCTCGTACTCCAGTTGGACCAGGGAGTTGAAGGGGTTGCCGGAGGGCTCGCGGCCGACGTGCTCCCAGAGGTCGTCGCCCTCGCGGGCCAGGTCCAGGGCGAGGGTGAAGACCTTGGTGATGGACTGCGCGGAGAACGGCTGCCGCCAGTCCCCCACCCCGTACACCGTGCCGTCCAGCTCCGCGACCGCCATGCCGAAGCTGCGGGGGTCGCGGGAGGCGAGCGCCGGTATGTAGTCGGCGGGTCGGCCCCGGCCCGGGGTTCGCGCGATCTCCTCGGCGATGCGCTCCAGGACCGGCTGGAAGGTGAGAGCAGACGTCGTTGTCATGATCACCATTGTCCCTCCGCGCCGGTCCCGGCGCTCAGCCACAGATCACGGGCGAGTCAGGCCACGGGGGCGCCGTTGCCGGCGAGCACCTCGGGCTTCAGCAGCTGCTGGAGTCGCTCGGCGGGCAACAGGCCCTTCTCCAGGACGAGTTCGGCGACTCCGCGGCCGGTGGCGAGGGCCTCCTTGGCGATGTCGGTGGCGGCCGTGTAGCCGATGTGCGGGTTGAGAGCGGTGACGAGGCCGATGGAGTTCTCCACAGCCGCGCGCAGTTCCTCCTCGTTGGCGGTGATGCCGTCGACGCAGCGCTCGGCGAGGGTGAGGCAGGCGGCGCGCAGATGGGTGAGGGACTCCGACAGGGAGTGCAGGATGATCGGCTCGAAGGCGTTGAGCTGGAGCTGTCCGGCCTCGGCGGCCATGGTGATGGTGACGTCGTTGCCGATGACCTCGAAGGCGACCTGGTTGACGACCTCGGGGATCACCGGGTTCACCTTGCCGGGCATGATGCTCGAACCGGCCTGTACGGGCGGCAGGTTGATCTCGTTGAGACCCGCGCGCGGCCCGGAGGAGAGCAGCCGCAGGTCGTTGCAGCTCTTCGACAGCTTGACCGCGATCCGCTTGAGCACACCGGACATTTGTACGAAGGCGCCGCAGTCCTGGGTGGCCTCGACCAGGTTGGCGGCCGTCACCAGCGGCAGCCCGGTGATGTCGGCGAGGTGGCGGCGCGCGGCCTCCGCGTATCCGGCGGGGGCGTTGAGGCCGGTGCCGATGGCGGTGGCGCCGAGGTTGATCTCGTGGATCAGCTCGACGGCCTCGGCCAGGCGGCTGCGGTCCTCGTCCAGCATCACGGCGTACGCCGAGAACTCCTGGCCGAGCGTCATGGGCACCGCGTCCTGGAGCTGGGTGCGGCCCATCTTCAGCACGTCACGGAACTCGACGGCCTTGCGGGCGAAGGAGTCCTGGAGGACGGCCATGGCCCTGAGGAGCTCGCGCACCGCGTAGACGGTCGCGATCTTGACGGCGGTCGGGTAGACGTCGTTGGTGGACTGGCCGAGGTTGACGTCCTCGTTGGGGTGCAGGTGCTCGTACTCGCCCTTGGCGTGGCCCAGCAGCTCCAGCGCCCGGTTGGCGACGACCTCGTTGGCGTTCATGTTCGTCGACGTGCCCGCGCCGCCCTGGATGACGTCGACGACGAACTGGTCGTGCAGCTTGCCCTCGCGGATCTCGCGGCAGGCCTCGATGATCGCGGCGGCCTTCTCGGGGGCGAGCAGGCCGAGTTCCTCGTTGGCGCGGGCGGTGGCCTCCTTCACGGCGGCCAGGGCGTCGATCAGATGCGGGTAGGCGGAGATCGGGGTGCCGGTGATGGGGAAGTTCTCCGTGGCGCGCAGGGTGTGGACGCCCCAGTACGCGTCGGCGGGGACGTCGCGGTCTCCGAGCAGGTCGTGTTCGCTGCGGGTGGCTGCGGCGGTCATGGCGGTACGGGTCCTCTTCTTTGAGGTGGGTGCGGGTGCGCCCCCGTCGGACCGCGATCCTCTTGGGACCGCGCCTTCGTGAGGCGGTTGCAGGAGAGACGAGATTGCGCGGGGCAAGGGTTCACATAGTTGTCGTGTCCGTGACCGGATCGAGCGCGCGGACCGGTCGGACACGTCCGACCTCACGGCCGCCGCCCAGCAGAGCCTCGCCCGCGAACTCGGCGAGCAGCTCCGGGTCGACCCCGGCGCGGGCGAGCGCGGCCGCGGTGACCGGGATGCGGGCCCGGTTGGCACCGTCGGCGATCTTCACCGCGACGGTCCGGCCGTCCGGGAGCGCGGCGATCTGGACGCCCTCGAAGCCGTCCTTGCTGAGCAGTCCGGGCACGGCCCGCATCAGCGCGGCCACGTCGCGCCCGGAGCCCGACGCCATCTCGGCGTGGTCGCGCATCGCGTCGGCCACCAGGCGCTCGGGGGTGCCCTCGGCGGCGGTGGTGATGCGGGCGGCGGCGCGGGCGAGGCCGTGCAGGGAGACGGAGAAGAGGGGGGCGCCGCAGCCGTCGACGGTCACCTGGGCGATGGCCTGCCCGGTGAGGTCCTCGACGATCTCGGCGATGGCCTGCTGCAACGGGTGGGCCGGGTCGACGTAGTCGTCCAGGGACCAGCCGTTGAGCTTGCAGGTGTAGAGCATGGCCGCGTGCTTGCCGGAGCAGTTCTGCGCGAGCCGGGAAGGCTGCCTCCCCTCGCGTATCCACTGCTCCCGGACCGCCGGGTCGTACGGCATGTCGGTGACGTTGCGCAGGTCGTCCTCGGTGACTCCGGCGAGGTCGAGGATGCGCCGGGTTCCGGCGAGGTGGACTTCCTCGCCGGAGTGGCTGGCCGCGGTCAGCGACAGCAGGTCGCCGTCGAGCGGCAGTCCGGCCCGCAGCATCGCCACGGCCTGGACCGGCTTGAGCGCCGACCGGGGGTAGAACGCCGCCTCGATGTCGCCGAGTTGGAGTTCCACCTCCCCGTCGGCGCCCAGCACCACGACAGAGCCGTAGTGGATGCCCTCGATGACACCGCCTCGTACGAGGTGGGCCACGGGGGCGTGGAGCGGCTCCCGGATCGCGGGGGCCGCGCCCACCGGAGCCGCGGGGGTACCCGGGGCGCCGGTGGTCGAGGGGTCGTACGTCACTGCCTGGTTCACGCATCCACTCCGGTCGACTTCCGGGCGACTCGGCGGCGTATGCCGAACCAGCCCGCCACAAGTGCTCCCGCGATCAGCGGGATGCACAGCACCGTCGTGCGGCCGGCGCCGCCGTCGGCGTACATGAGGACCAGAACCGACGCGAGGAAGAACAGCGTCACGAGCTCGGTCCAGGGGGAGCCCGGGAGCTGGTAGCTCGGCCGGGTCAGTTCGCCCTTCTGGGTCTTCTGCCAGAACAACAGGTGACAGATCATGATCATTCCCCAGGTGGAGATGATGCCGATCGCCGCGAAGTTGAGGACGATCTCGAAGGCCTCGGCGGGGACCACGAAGTTCAGGCCGACGCCCAGGACACAGATACCGCTGGTGAGCAGGATGCCGCCGTACGGGACCTGGCTGCGGCTCATCACGCCGGTGAACTTCGGCGCGGAACCGGACATCGCCATCGAGCGCAGGATGCGGCCGGTGGAGTACAAGCCCGAGTTGAGCGACGACATGGCGGCCGTGAGGACGACGAGGTTCATCACGCCGCCCGCCGCCGGGACACCGATGTTGGAGAGCACGGTCACGAAGGGGCTCTCGCCGGCCTTGTACGAGGACCAGGGCAGCAGCATGGCGAGCAGGACGACCGAGCCGACGTAGAACAGGCCCACACGCCACATGATCGAGTTGATCGCCTTCGGCATGATCTTCTCGGGGTTCTCGGTCTCACCGGCGGCGACGCCGACCAGCTCGACGGAGGCGTAGGCGAAGACGACGCCCTGGATGATCAGCAGCATCGGCAGGATGCCGTTGGGGAAGACTCCGCCGTTGTCGGTGATCAGGGCCGGGCCGGGGGTGGTGCCGTCCACCTCGTGCTGGGTGACCAGCAGGAAGATACCGATGCACATGAAGACGACGAGCGCGCCGACCTTGATGATCGCGAACCAGAACTCCAGTTCGCCGAACATCTTCACCGAGATCAGGTTCACGGTGAGGACCACCGCGAGCGCGATCAGCGCGATCACCCACTGCGGTACGTCGGAGAACATGCCCCAGTAGTGGGTGTAGACGGCGACGGCGGTGATGTCGGCGATACCGGTGGTGGCCCAGTTCAGGAAGTACATCCAGCCGGCCGTGTACGCGCCCTTCTCGCCGAGGAACTCCCGGGCGTAGGACACGAAGGCACCGGAGGACGGCCGGTACAGGACCAGTTCACCGAGGGCCCGGACGACGAGGAAGGCGAAGACGCCGCAGACGGCGTACGCGATGAAGAGGGAGGGCCCGGCGTCGGCCAGCCGGCCGCCGGCACCGAGGAACAGGCCGGTGCCGATGGCGCCGCCGATGGCGATCATGTTCACGTGCCGGGCCTTGAGGGACTTGCTGTACCCCTCGTCGCCCGCGTCGACATGTACTGCGGCCGGTGTGCGCGTCTCTTCTTTGAGGTGCTGCTCGCTCACGCCTCGGGTCCGCCTTCCGTGGAACTGTTCGCGCGTGGGGAACGCACGATGTGGGTGAGGGTGGTCTCGACGCGGTCGAGGTGGTGGGACATGGCCTCGACCGCGTCGTGTTCGGAACCGTCGATCAGCGCCTCGACGATGGCCCGGTGCTCGCGGTTGGACTGCTCGCGCCGGCCGCCCAGCTCGTTGAGGAAGGCCGACTGACGCGCCAGTGCGTCCCGGATCTCCTCGATGACCCGGCGGAACACCGGGTTCTGGGCGGCTTCGGCCACAGCCAGGTGGAAGAGCGTGTCCATCGCGACCCACGCGGTGGTGTCGGTCTCCCGCTCCATCCGGTCCAGCAGATGGGCCAGGTGGTCCAGGTTCTCCGGGGTGCGGCGCGTCGCCGCGTACCCGGCGACCGGGATCTCCACATGCCGGCGCACTTCGAGCAGGTCGCTCGCCGCGTAGTCGCCGAAGGTGGGGTCCTCGACGGCGTTGGCGATCACGAAGGTGCCCTTGCCGGTGCGGGACTGGGTCAGCCCCATCACCTGCAGGGCGCGCAGCGCCTCACGGAGCACCGGCCGGCTCACTTCGAGCTGCCGGCACAGCTCCGCCTCGGAGGGGAGCTTGTCGCCGATGGCGTACTCGCCGCGCTCGATGGCCGCGCGGAGGTGGAGAAGCACCGCTTCCATGGCGCTGACGCGCCGAGGTGCCGAACCACCTGTCTGGCTGTCTGACAGGTTCACGGGGGTGATCCTGCGGGTGACGAGAGGGGGCTGTCAAGGGGTCGCGCAGTGGATCTACGACCACAGGGCCTGCGCGAACGCCACTCCCGCGAAGGCCGCGCCCAGCCCCGCCGTCACGCTCACGACCACATTGGCGACGACGTGGAAGCGGGCGCCGTCCTGGGCGAGGCGGAGCGTCTCGTAGGAGAAGGTGGAGTACGTGGTGAGGGCACCGCACAGTCCGGTGCCGAGGAGAAGTTGCAGGTGGGAGCTTGCGGCACCGGCCATCGCAGCCCCCGTGAGGGCCCCCAGCACCAGGCAGCCGACGACGTTGACGGCGAGGGTGCCCCAGGGGAAGACCGTGTCGTGCCGGGACTGTACGGCGCGGTCGGTGAGGTAGCGGAGGGGGGCGCCGACCATGCCGCCGAGGATGACGAGGAGCCAGTTCACGGGGTCGGTCCGCCCTTCACGGTTGGCGATTTGCCGTTCGCATTCGTGGCGACGACCTCGCAGGGGTCGAGGGTGACGAGTCCGCCGTTGACCAGTTCGTCCAGCTGGGGGAGGAAGGCCCGTACGCGGTCCTCGGTGTCGACGACGATCACGGCGACCGGCAGATCCTCGCTGAGCGAGAGCAGCCGTGAGGTGTGGACGATCGACGAGGCGCCGAAGCCCTCGACGCCCCGGAAGACGCTGGCGCCCGCGAGACCGGCGGCGTGGGCCCGGTGCACGATCTCGGCGTAGAGCGGTCTGTGGTGCCAGGTGTCGTGCTCGCCGATCAGGACGGTGAGGCGAAGGGCATGGGTCGTTCGCGGTGTCATCGTCGCCTCCGTGCCAGGGTCCGGCGTGCCGTGGTCACCGCGAGCCAGACCGCCGCGAGGGCGGCCAGAAGGGTCGCGGCGAGATAGGCGAGGGCGGTTCGGGGGTGACCGTCGTCGACCAGGCGCTGGATGTCGACGGCGTAGGTGGAGAAGGTGGTGAAGCCGCCGAGCACCCCTGTACCGAAGAACGGCCGGACGAGCCGGTGGGCCGCCCAGACCTCGGTGATCAGGACCATGAAGAGGCCGATCACGAAGCAGCCGACGACGTTCACCCAGAAGGTGGTCCAGGGGAAGCCGCCGGGCTGCGCGGGCCACGACAGCGCGGCGCCGTAGCGGGCCGCCGCGCCGATCCCGCCACCGAGCGCGACGACGGCGACGACGGGGGCCTGTCCGTGCCAGGGCGACGGGCGGGGCGCCGCGCCGCCGATACCGGGGGCGGGGGCTTCGGTCCGGTGGTCGGGGTGCGGGACTGTCATGGGTGTACGTCTCCTACTCGCCGGGCCCGGACGCCTGCCGGGCACGCTCTCGCAAGCAGGGACCGTTGGCGGCGGCGCTGCCGCGGTCGGTGTGCGGCGGGCCCCACCACCGCGCCACGAAAGCCCGCGGAGTGCGGGATCGCGGCTGGTCAACAGGGTAACTCCGGGGGCACGGGCGTCGTACTCGGCCCCGAGGGGCCGGCCTTTGAGCGCCCCCTGGTCGGTGGCGGTGCCTGCCCGTCACCTTCCGGCTCGTCACCTTCCGGCCCACGGCTCCCGGCCCGCGGTGAGGCCCCGGCTGCGGGCCGCGGCCTCAGGCCTCCTGGCCCCGCGCCCCTCACCTCGCGACGCTCACCCCTCACCCCTCACCCCTCACCCCTCACCCCTCACCCCGCCAGAATCGTCACCCCACCTTCCCCGGCAGCTCGCACACCGCGACCCCCCGCTCCCACAGGCTGCCCAGGACCAGTCGCCCCTCCGCCACGCACGCACTCGTGACCATGCGGAACGGGAAGCGGCGGTTCGCCAGGTCGTGGACCACTTCGCCCTCGTCGTCGACGGCGACGACACCGGCGTAGCGCTGGGGACGGTACGGTGCCCGGACCGCGACACGGCTCGCGGCGCGCCGGATCGACGGGCCCGCCCGGTGCACCAGTTCCAGGGCGCCGATGCGTGGGCCGGCAAGCGCGACCCACATCAGTCCGTCCGTGCCCCGCCACATGTTGTCGGGCATGCCCGGCAGGTCCGCCACGAACGGCTCGCGCTCCCCCGCCCTCGTCCCGCTCAGCCGGACGCGGGTGAGGCGGCGGTCGGCGGTCTCGGCGACGACCAGGAAGGACTCGTCCGCCGAGGGCGCGAGGCCGTTGGCGAACTGAAGCCCCTCCAGGACCACCTCGGGCTCACGGTCCCCCGGCGCGAGACGCAGCAGCCGTCCGGTGCCGGTGTGTTCGACGAGGTCGCCGAGCCAGTGCTCCAGAGGGTGACGGCGGCTGGAGACCGTGAAATAGACCGTCCCGTCGGAGAGCGCCACCACGTTGCTGCAGAACCGCAGCGGCTCACCGGCCACCGCGTCGGCGAGCACGCGTACCGTCCCGTCGCCGGTCGTGACGCGGAGCAGTCCGCGGCGGGCGTCGCACACCAACAGGTCGCCGTCGGGGAGGAGTTGGAGGCCGAGTGGCCTGCCGCCCGTGTCGGCGATCGTCTCGACCCCGGCCCGCCCGGGATCCGCGATCCCGTCCAACCGCAGGACTCGGCCGTCCTCCACGCCGGTCAGGATCCGCCCCCGGTCGTCGGCGATCACGTCCTCGGGGCCGCGCCCGCCGATGCCGATGAACGCGTGTGATGCGAGGCCGGTGCCCTGCGCGTACGTCATGTCCGTGCTCCCGTCGTCTACGGCGCACCATCCTCCCAGGCACACCCGCCGGAGCCTGGGTTACATTGACGGCCGTCGATCAAGGAGTCGCCCCGTGCCCGGCCGTCCCCGCCTGCTGTACGTGACCGATCTCGCCTACCCGGCGCGAGGCCGGCGCTACTGCGACGAGGACATCTTCCTGACCTCGCGGCTGCGCGCGGACTTCGACCCGGCCCTGTGCCACCCGCTGGACGCCGCCGCGCTGATGGACGCCTTCGACGCCGTGGTCGTACGCAACAGCGGCCCGGTGATCCACTACCGGCGCGAGTACGACGCCTTCCGCGCGCGGGCCCTGGCCCAGGGCACCCCGGTCTACAACCCCCTCATCGGCCGGGGCGACATGGCGGGCAAGCAGTATCTGGTGGACCTGACCGACGCCGGGTACCCGGTGATCCCCACGGTCGACCGGCCCGAGGACCTGGACCGGCTGCCGCGGGCCGACCTGTACGTGGTCAAGCCGAAGGCCGGGGCGGACTCGATCGGCCTGGAGTTCGTGCCCCGGGAGCGGCTGGCGGACCTGGCCCGGGGCGGCGATGTCCTGGTCCAGCCGCGTGTCGACTTCCGCTACGAGGTGTCGTTCTACTTCGTCGACGACGGCTTCCAGTACGCCCTGTACGCACCCGACCCCGACCGGCGCTGGGTCCTGGAGCCCTACGAGCCCACCGACGCCGACCTCGGCTTCGCCCGGCGGTTCGTCGACTGGAACACCCTGGACCACGGCATCCAGCGGGTGGACGCCTGCCGTACCCGGGACGGTGATCTCCTGCTGGTCGAGCTGGAGGACCTCAATCCCTATCTCTCCCTGGACCGGGTGCCCGAGCCCGTCCGGGACGCCTTCGTCGAGGCCATGGCCGCCTCGCTGCACCGCTTCCTGAGCACCGCCGAGGCTTGATACGGCCGGAGGGCCCGTACGCCAAGTCGTACGGGCCCTCCTCGACACTCCCCGATCGGTCAGCGGTGACTGAACCACGCCATCGCCGGGAGCGCCCTGTCGTCGTAGCCGAACAGGGCCTGGTTCTCCCAGCCGTTGCCGGAGGAGGCGTCGGTCGGGTCCCAGCCGTTGCCGCTGACGGCGGTCCAGGTGGACTCCCAGTAGAAGACACCGAGACCACGGCCGTTCGGGACGGCCTCGACGATGCTCGCGACGTCCTTCATCCAGCGGGTCTGACCGGCGGTCGTGGCCGGGTATCCGGACACGAGTTCGCTGCTCAGGTCGATGATGTTCTCGTGCGAGTCCTCGCTGTCGAGACGGAACGGGTAGGCCGTCTCGGCGACGAAGACCGGCTTGCTGTAGCGGGAGGCCGCGTCGTCCAGGGTCGTCTGGAACTCGGCGAGGGTTCCGTGCCAGTAGCCGTAGTACGACAGGCCGATGACGTCGAACTTCACGCCGTTGGACACCGCGTTGTCGAACCACCAGCGGGTGCCGGACAGGTCACCGCCCTTGGCGAGGTGCAGCGCCACCTGGGTGGAGGAGTTGACCGCCTTGACCGCGTCGTAGCCGGAGTTGAGCAGACCGGCGAGCTGCGACCAGTTGGAGGTGGAGCCCGCGGACCACAGCATGCCGCCGTTGATCTCGTTGCCGACCTGGACCATGTCGGCGGTGGTGCCCTGGGACTTGAGGGCGTTCAGGACGTCGTAGGTGTGGTTGTAGACGTCCGTCTTCAGCTGGCTGTAGGAGTGCCCGGTCCACGGGGACGGCACGGTCTGTGCGCCCGGGTCGGCCCAGGTGTCCGAGTAGTGGAAGTCCACCAGCAGCTTCATGCCCTGCGCCTTGATGCGCTTGGCGGCGGCGAGTACGCGCGTCTTGTTGTTGTAGCCGTCGGCGGGGTTCACCCAGACCTTGACGCGCGCGTAGTTCTGACCGGCGCTCTTCAGGATGGCGAGCGCGTCGCCGGTCGTGCCGGAGCTGTTCTTGTAGACACCGCCCTTGGCCTCGCTCTTGATGAGCGAGGACACGTCGGAGCCCTTGATGGACAGGCCCGTCGTACCGGACGCGAAGGTCAGGTCGTCGACGTTGATCCAGTTTCCGGCGTTGGCATCGGAGTTGATGCTGATGGTGCACTGGTTGTTCGTCACCGCGATGGAGGTGACGATCCGCACCCAGCCGCTGGAGGAGACCGGGATGTCGGTGCGCTGCTCGGCGCTGCCGCAGTTCTTCAGCGCGATGTACGCGGAGTTCTGGCCGCCGCCGGAGCGCACCCACGCGGTGAGCTTGTAGTTCCCGTTGGTCAGCCCGGACAGGTACTGGTACGTCTCCACCTTGTAGGCCGAGGCCGAGTAGTGGGAGAGACGGTAACTGCCGCCGTGGCCACCGGACTCGGTGAAGGAGGCGGAGTTCTGGCCGGCCGCCGAGTACGTCGACCAGCCGGCCGGCGTCGCGGTCCCGGTGCCGTCGGACTCGAAGCCTCCGTTGGTGAGCGTGGAGGCGGCCTGTGCCGACGTGGCGGGCAGAGTGGTGAGCGCCAGGCCTGCGAACAGAGGTATCAGCAGGGCCCTGAGGGCGCGTCTCGCGTGGAACATCGTCGTCCCTTCGACAAGGACGGGGACCTTGTTGGAGCCGTACTGGCGGCGGCGCCGCGCCCGAAGGTCATGGACGCAGCACCGCCCTGACCGACCGGACGTCCCCAGGAATCCGGCCGGGGTCGGGGGGTGACCCGGGGCTGGGGGAACAGCCTCGGGCGGGCGGCCCGGGGCCGGTGGTCGGCCCCGGGCCCGCGCCGGGGAGTCGGTGGCCGACCCGGGCGCGGTGGTCCGAGGTCAGTGATCGACTCCGGACCGGGTTCGGTCGTCGCGGCGGACGGCCCTCTTGCTTGGCCGCCGCGACCGGCGACCGTCTTGCGCGGCCACCGCGACGGGCGACCCTCGTTCAAGGCCGCGTCGGACGACGTCTTACGTGACCGCCACGTCGGGCAACCGTCTTGCGCGGCCACCGCGACGGGCGCCTGCTCGGCGCGGCCGCCGCACCGGAGGGCCACTTGGTACAGCCGTCCCCCGGACGGTCGTCTCGCGTGGCCGTCCGATGCGGCCGTCCTGCCGGGCCACCGCTCGGGACAGCCGATTCGCGGGGCCACCACACCGGGTGGTGGCCCTGCCGCACGACCGCCGCTCACGGCGTCCTTCTCGCTCGGCCGCCACGTGGGGCGACCGTTCCGCAAGGCCGTCGGGCAGTCCGGCTTGCGGTACGGCCGCACCCCGTGCGGCCCGGTGGACCGGCCCCGGTCACGTCGTACGACTCTGTGACCGGGCCCCCGCCCACCGCGTCTGCGTTCGACCAATCGGCCGTTCAGCCGATCGGCCGTTCGACCGATCCGTCGGGTCATGAGGGTCCGTCGGGTCAGCCGTCGAGCCGTACGACCCTGACACCCCCGGCGGGCACGGCCAGGTGGCCCGCCGCCCGCTCACCGGTGAGGAGTTCCGTGCCGTCCGTCTCCAGCGGCACCTTCGTGTCGAGCGCGGTGTGGTTGATCGCGAAGAGGAAGTCACCCGACTCCCCCGCCCGGCGCACCACTTCGATGTCGCGCGGCAGATCGGCGCGAGGCGCGATGCCCGCGTCGTCGGCGGCCCAGCCGAGCAGGGCGTCCAGGCCGTACGCGTCGAGGCGGGTCGACACATACCAGGCGGAGCCCTCGCCGAGCCGGTGCCGGGTGACGGCGGGCCGGTCGGCGGCGAGTCCGTCGGCGTACGTCCACACGGTCTCGGCGCCTTGCGGCACCACGAACTCCGTCCACACGTCACCGGTGAGCTCGGAGCCGTCGGGCCCGGTGATCCGCACGCGCTCCCCGCCGAGCAGCGGGCTGAACTCCTCGACCGTCAGGCCCAGCACGTCCCGCAGGGCACCCGGGTAGGGGCCCTCGTGCACGGCGTCGTGCTCGTCGACGATCCCGGAGAAGTAGGAGACGACGAGGGTGCCGCCGTTCTCGACATACCGCTTGAGGTTGCTCCCCGCCGCCTCCGTCATCAGGTACAGCGCGGGGACGACGACAAGGGGATAAGCCGACAAGTCGGCTTCCGGGTGGGCGAAGTCGACCGTGAGGTGGCGGTCGTAGAGGGCTTCGTAGAACGCGTCGGCGCGCTCGCGGGCCTCGTGGTCCTCGCTGGGGCGCCAGGCGAGGCTCTGCGCCCACCAGGAGTGCCAGTCCCACACGACGGCCACGTCGGCGACCGTCCGGCTGTCGCGGATCTGGCTGAGCGAGTCGAGGGACGCGCCCAGCTCGACGACCTCGCGCCAGACCCTCGACTCGGTGCCGGCCTGCGGCAGCATCGCCGAGTGGAACTTCTCGGCGCCGCGCCGGGACTGCCGCCACTGGAAGAACATGGCGCCGTCGGAGCCGCGCGCCACATGGGTGAGGGAGTTGCGGGCCATCTGGCCGGGGGCCTTGGCGGGGTTGCGGGCCTGCCAGTTGACCCCGGACGTGGAGTGTTCGAGCAGCAGCCAGGGGGCGCCGCCGCCGACCGAGCGCGTGATGTCGGCGGCCATCGCGAGGTTCACATGGGTGCGGCGGCCGTCGGTGATCAGGTAGTGGTCGTTGGTGACGATGTCGACCTCGCGGCCCCAGGCCCAGTAGTCGATGGAGTCGCACTGGCTGAGCGCGGTCATGAAGTTCGTCGTGACCGGGATGCCGGGCGCCAGGCGGTGCAGGATGTCCCGCTCCATCACGAAGTTCTCGCGGATGGTCTCGTCGGCGAACCGCTTGTAGTCGAGGGCCTGGCCGGGGTTGCCGACCGTGGGCGCCACGCGCGGCGGGTTGATCTGCGCGAAGTCGGTGTAGCGCTGGCCCCAGAAGGCGGTGCCCCAGGCCTCGTTGACCGCCTCCACGTCGCCGTACGCGCGCTCCAGCCAGCGGCGGAAGTGCGCGGCGCAGGAGTCGCAGTAGCAGGCCGAGACGGGCACCCCGTACTCGTTGTGCACATGCCACATGGCGAGCGCGGGGTGCTCGGCGTAGCGCTCGGCGAGCTTCGTGGTGATGTTCGCGGCGGCGGCCCGGTAGTCGGCGTTGCTGTGGCAGATGGCGCCCCGCGAGCCGAACTCGTAGCGGGTGCCGTCGACAGCGACGGGCAGCGCCTCGGGGTGCTCGCGGTAGAACCAGACGGGCGGTACGACGGTGGGGGTGCCCAGGTCGGCGCGGATGCCGTTCTCGTGCAGCAGGTCGAGCAGGCGGTCCAGCCAGCCGAAGTCGTACGCGCCGCGCGAGGTCTCCAGCAGGGCCCAGGAGAAGATGCCGACGCTCACCATCGTGACGCCGGCCTCGCGCATCAGCCGGACATCCTCGTGCCAGACGGTTTCCGGCCACTGCTCGGGGTTGTAGTCCCCACCGAAGGCGAGCCTGGTGAGGCCCGTGGGGGTGGTCTCCGGCATGGATTTCTCCCGTTTAGTCGATCATTTGGGAACGTTCACACACTGCGGCGGCGGTGCGAGCCCAACATAACCGCACAGCAACAACCATTGACAAGTGTCCGGGATGTTTCTCTACTGTGAACGCTCACAGACGCAGTACCTGTGAACGCTCACAGAAGCATGGCATGGTCTTCGCAGCAGGCGAGGACCCAGGTCAGGGGAGAAAGATCCATGCCCAACATCACCAAGCACCGGCGCTTTGTGGCCACCGCCGTCGCCGTCACGCTCGGCGCCACCGCACTTGCCGCCTGTGGCGGGTCCGACGACGACAGCGAGGCCCAGTCGGGGCCGGCGAGCCTGACGTACTGGACCTGGACGCCGGGCATGGACAAGGTCGTGGACCTGTGGAACAAGGGTCCCGGCAAGGAGCAGCAGATCACCGTCACGGTGAAGAAGCAGGCCTCCGGCGACACGCTCGTGACCAAGATCCTCACGGCGCACAAGGCGGGCAAGGGCCCGGACCTGGTGCAGGCCGAGTACCAGGCGCTGCCGACGCTGGTCAGCAATGACGCGGTCGCCGACATCGCGAAGGAGGCGGGCGACGCGAAGAGCAAGTTCGCCGACGGCGTCTGGCAGCAGACCACGCTGGGCTCGGACGCCGTCTACGCGATCCCGCAGGACATCGGGCCGATGATGTTCTACTACCGCGAGGACCTCTTCAAGAAGTACGACCTGACGGTTCCGAAGACCTGGGACGAGTTCGCCGAGACAGCGCGGAAGCTGAAGAAGGAGGACTCGGACGTCGATCTGACCACCTTCTCCGCGAACGACTCGGGCCTCTTCGCCGGTCTCGCCCAGCAGGCGGGCGCCAAGTGGTGGACCACCGAGGGCCAGAAGTGGAAGGTCGGCATAGACGACGCGGCGACGCAGAAGGTCGCCGACTTCTGGGGCGGCCTCGTCAAGGAGGGCGCCATCGACAACCAGCCGATGTACACCCCGGCCTGGAACAAGGCGCTCAACACCGGCAAGCAGATCGCCTGGGTCAGCGCCGTGTGGGCGCCGGGCACGCTGACCACCGCCGCGCCCGACACCAAGGGCAAGTGGAAGGTGGCGCCGCTGCCGCAGTGGTCGTCGTCCGAGAACACGACCGGCAGCTGGGGCGGCTCCTCGACCGCCGTCACCACGGACTCGAACAACAAGGGTGCCGCCGCGAAGTTCGCCGCCTGGCTGAACACCGACCCGGAGGCGCTGACCGCGCTGGCGAAGGAGGGCGGTATCTACCCGGCCGCCACGACCGCGCAGACCAGTGACGCGTTCACCGAGCCGCCGGCCTTCTTCTCCAACCAGGCCGACTTCTACACCACGGCCTCCGAGATCGCGAAGACCACGGCGCCCTCCGCGTGGGGCCCGAACGTGAACGTCGCGTACACCACCTTCAAGGACGCGTTCGGCGCCGCCGCCAAGAACAAGTCGGACTTCGGTGACGCCCTGACGAAGATGCAGGACGACACGGTCGCCGACATGAAGAAGCAGGGCTTCGAGGTCGCGGAGTGACAAGTGCACGCCGGAGGTCGTACGGGGTCAAGGGGGCCCCGTACGCCCACCCGTCTCCCACCACCACCCTCAAACGAGCGCGAAGCGCCCCCTACTTCTTCCTCCTCCCCGCGACAGTCCTGTTCGCCCTCTTCTTCGCGCTGCCCATCGGCTACGCGGTCTGGCTCAGCCTGCACAAGGTGCAGGTCAACGGCCTGGGCCTCGGATCGGGCGCGCGCCGGGAGGTCTGGGCGGGCTTCGAGAACTACGCCGACGCCCTGACCGACTCCGAACTGCTCGACGGCGCGCTGCGCGTCCTCGGCTACGGCGCGATCGTGGTCCCGGTCATGCTCGGCCTGGCGCTGGTCTTCGCCCTGATGCTGGACAGCGACAAGGTGAAGCTGGCCCCCTTCACCCGGTTGGCGATCTTCCTGCCGTACGCCATCCCTGGCGTCGTGGCGGCCCTGCTCTGGGGCTTCCTCTACCTCCCGGACGTCAGCCCCTTCTACTTCGTGCTGGAGAAGCTGGGGCTCCCGCAGCCGGACCTGCTGGACGGCGGCGGCCTGTACGCGGCGCTGTCGAACATCGCGGTCTGGGGCGGCACCGGCTTCAACATGATCGTCATCTACACCTCGCTGCAGGCGATCCCCACCGAGGTGTACGAGGCGGCCAAGCTGGACGGCGCGACGCCGCTACAGATCGCGCTGCGGATCAAGATCCCGATGGTGGCGCCCTCGCTGGTGCTGACCTTCTTCTTCTCGATCATCGCCACACTCCAGGTGTTCAGCGAGCCGACGACCTTGAAGCCCCTCACCAACTCGGTCTCCACGACGTGGAGTCCGCTGATGAAGGTGTACCGGGACGCGTTCGGCGAGGGCGACATCTACTCGGCGGCCGCCGGCGCGGTGATCATCGCCGTGGCCACGCTGGTCCTGTCCTTCGGCTTCCTGAGGGCCGCGAACTCCCGGAACAAGCGGGACGACAGTCAAGGAGCCGTACGATGAGTTCTCTTGCCGTCCGCAAGACCGCCCCGGCGGCCAGCACCACGCCCGGCACCGCACAGGGCCCGCCGCTGGGCCGCCGGATCGCGCTCGTCCCGACGCTCACTCTGCTGCTGGGCGCGATCTACTGTCTGCTTCCCGTGGCCTGGGTGCTGATCGCGGCCACCAAGTCGGGCAGCGAGCTGTTCTCCACGTTCACCTTCTTCCCGGGCACCGGCTTCGCGGACAACGTGTCCGACCTGAACGCCTACCGCGACGGCGTCTACTGGAAGTGGATGGGCAACTCCGCCCTGTACGCGGGCGTCGGCGCCCTGCTGTCGACCGCCGTCTCGGCGGTCAGCGGCTACGCGCTGGCGATCTACCGTTTCAAGGGCCGCGAGACCATCTTCAGTGTCCTGATGGCGGGCGTGCTGATGCCGCCGGTGATCCTCGCCATCCCGCAGTACCTGCTGATGGCCAAGGCGGACCTCGCGGACACCTACTGGTCGGTGCTGCTGCCGCTGGTCCTCTCCCCGTACGGCGTGTACCTGTCCCGGATCTACGCGGCCGCCGCCGTCCCCGGCGACGTGGTCGAGGCCGGGCGGATGGACGGGGCGAGCGAGTGGCGGATCTTCACCCGGATCGCGCTGCCGATGATGGTGCCGGGTCTGGTGACGGTCTTCCTGTTCCAGTTCGTCGCCGTGTGGAACAACTTCCTGCTGCCGTACATCATGCTCAGCGACGACGAGAAGTTCCCGATCACGCTGGGTCTGTTCACGCTCCTCGAACAGGGCTCCAACACTCCGGCGCTCTACACCCTGGTGATCACGGGTGCGCTGCTCGCGGTGATCCCGCTGATCGCGCTCTTCCTGGTCATCCAGCGCTTCTGGAGCCTCGATCTGCTCTCCGGGGCCGTAAAGTCATGACCATGAGCAACACGGGGGGCAGGCGCAAACCGCCGACCATTCACGATGTGGCGCGCGAGGCGGGAGTCTCCAGGGGAACCGTCTCACGCGTGCTCAACGGCGGTCACTACGTCAGCCCGAGCGCCGCCGAGGCCGTCAACGCCGCGATCCGCAAGACGGGTTACGTCGTGAACCGGCACGCCCGCTCGCTGATCACCGGCCGCTCCGACTCGATCGGCTTCCTGCTGACGGAACCGCAGGAAAAGCTGTTCGAGGACCCCAACTTCAACGTCCTGCTGCGCGGTTGCACCCAGGCACTGGCCGCGCACGACATCCCACTGCTCCTGATGGTGGCCGGCACGGAGGACGAGCGGCGCCGGATCACGCGGTACATCACGGCGGGCCACGTCGACGGTGTGCTGCTGGTGTCCAGCCACTCCGGGAACCCGGTCGCCCAGGAACTGCGCGAGGCGGGGATTCCCCTCGTCCAGTGCGGCAAGCCGATGGCGCCCGGTTCCAAGGTCAGTTACGTGGCCGCGGACGACCGGGACGGCGCCCGTGACATGGTGCGCCACCTCCTGTCGCTGGGCCGCCGCCGCATCGGCGTCGTGACCGGTCCGCTGGACACCCCGGGCGGTGTCGACCGCCTCGCCGGCTACAAGGAGGTGCTCGGGGAGGCGGGCGTCGAGATCGACGAGCGGCTCATCGTCTCCGGCGACTACAGCCGGGCCAGCGGTGAGACGGGCGCCGAACGGCTGCTGGCGCAGGCACCCGACATGGACGCCGTGTTCGTGGCCTCCGACCTGATGGCGCAGGGCGCCCTGGCGGCGCTGCGCCGGGCGGGCCGTCGCGTCCCCGAGGACGTGGCCGTGGGCGGCTTCGACGACTCCGCCGCGGCGACGGAGGCCGTCCCCGCCCTCACGACGATCCGCCAGCCCTACGACCGCATCAGCGCCGAGATGGTCCGGGTGCTGCTGGCGCAGATCGGCGGCGAGGACCCGGCCGCGGTGATCCTGCCGACGGATCTGGTGCGCCGGGAGTCGACGTGACGCGGAAGCCGTCCCCGCGATTGAACCCCGCTGACGATCCCCGCGTACTACACCGCACAGCATCGCTGCGAAGGAGCTTCGCGGTTCCACTCGCTGGAGGAGGATCGTCGGTCGTGGGCGTGAGCCGTGTCGTACGAGCAGGAGGTGCCCTCGGGCAGTTGCTGCTCGTCGTCGTGCTCGCGCTGGGTGTCTTCGTGATGCACACGGTCGGGCACCCGGAGGAGCACTCCGGGAGGGCCCTGAGTGCCCACGCGCCCGGCACCACGAAGGCCGACCCGCCCGCGGCAGCCCATGGGGCGGAGACCTCTCCCTCCACCGACCGCCCTGCCGTACCCATGGACATGACCTCGCTGTGCGTGGCCGTCCTGCTCGCCGTGTGGGTGCTCGCCGCGCTCGTCCGTGCCGCGCTGGCCCGCCGCACGGACCGCTCGGCCTCCCTCCTCGCGCGGATGCCGATGGGTCTGCGGCCCAATCCCCCGCCGCCCCGTCCCCCTGATCTCACCCGGCTGTCGGTTCTACGGCTTTAGGCCGTACGCCCTCCCGTGGGCGCGCCCTCGTGTGCGGCCCCACGGCATCGACGTACGCCCGAAAGCATTCCGAGAACGATCAGTACGAGGTGAAATCACCATGTCTTCTTCCACGCGCGCCCGGCGCCGCACGTCCGCCCTCGGCGCTCTGGCCGCCGGCGTCATCCTGCTCACCGCCTGTGGTGGTGACGGCGACGCCGCAACGGGCGGCGACTTCAACGACGCGGACGTCGCGTTCGCGCAGATGATGATCCCGCACCACGAGCAGGCCCTGGAGATGGCGAAGCTGGCCGACGGCCGGGCGTCCGACTCCGAGATCAAGGAGATCGCGGCGAAGGTCGAGCAGGCTCAGGACCCCGAGATCAGGACGATGACGGGCTGGCTGAAGTCCTGGAAGCAGCCGACGGCCGTGGAGTCCATGCCGGGCATGGACCACGGCCACGGCGGTGGCGGCGACGGCATGATGTCCGACGAGGACATGACGGAACTCGACGCCATGAAGGGCAGCGGGTTCGACAAGATGTTCGCGGAGATGATGATCGAGCACCATGAAGGCGCGATCGCCACGGCTCAGGAAGAGCTGAAGAACGGCAGGAACGCCGACGCCAAGGAGATGGCCGACGACATCGTCACGGGCCAGTCCGCCGAGGTGAAGCAGCTCAAGAGCATCCTCGAACGGCTCTGACCGCTTCGACGGCTCCGATCGTCGTCGTGATGGTGGTGTGAGCGGTGCCGCCCGTGCCCCGCGTAAGGGCGCGGGCGGGCCGTCATCACCCGAACGGTCGTCCGGATCGTTGTCCGAAGGGCATGCGAGCACCGGGGTCGGAGCGCCACGCGGGGGTACTCGGCAGGCACCGGCCCCGGATTCGGTTGGAGACTGGTGTCCCCACCCGTGTGTCCCACTGGTGTGTGCCGGCGGACGAGACCAGGACGCGACTGCCATGAATCACGACACGAAGCAAAGCGGCGCGGCGAACGTCGTCTCCAGCCATTCCGTTTTCGGCGCCCCCTGCTGGGTCAGCCTGACCAGCCGCGATCTCGCGGCCACGGAGAACTTCTACGCGGCCGTACTCGGCTGGCGATGGCGCACCGGCAAGATGGGGGACCGTTTCCGGATCGCGCTCGCGGACGGTGTGCCGGTCGCCGGGATCGCGGCGGTTGCCGCGCTGTGGCAGATGGCGGTCGCCTGGACGCCGTACTTCGCCGTGTCCGACGCGGACGCGGCCGCCGCGCGGGCCCGGGAGCGGGGCGGCACGGTCGCGGTAGGACCGCTCTCCTTCCCGCCCGGCCGGGCGGCCCTGCTGGCGGACCGCCACGGGGCCACCTTCGGGATCTGGGAGGGCGAGCTGTTCACCGACTGGGACACCTGGCGCCGGGCCGCCCCCGCCTTCATCAGGCTCCACACGCGGGACGCCTTCGACGCGGCCATCTTCTACGGCGAGGTCCTGGAGTGGGCCACCGAGAAGCCCGGATGCTGCGAGGTCCGCTACGAGGCGAACGAGGTCGTCCTGCGCAGCGAGGGCGAGATCGTGGCCCGGATCAGCTCCGGTGCGCTGGAGGCGGCGCCCGACCCCACCATCCGGCCCCACTGGCAGATCCACTTCTCGGTCTCCGACGTGGCGGCCTGCGTCGAGGCCGCCGAGCACCACGGCGGAACGGTCCTGCGCCAGGGCCCGGACGAGGCGGTACTGCGCGACCCGGACGGCGCCCAGTTCACGATCACCTCACGCCGGGACCGCTGAGCCCGATCCGCCAGGGGCGGGCGCTTCACATGGCCTTGGACGGCCGTGACAGCAGCACGAGTCCACGGGCCTCCACGGCGACCGTCGCGTCCGCCTTGTACTCCGACTCGTCCGGGGTGCTGTCCGGCTCGGCGGCGGTGTCGACGCACACCGTCCAGCGTTCCCCGAACGTGGCCCCGGGCAGGCGGAACGGCATCGGCTCCCAGTGGCTGTTGAGGAGCAGCAGGAACGAGTCGTCGACGACGGCGCGGCCGTACGGGTCCGGCTCGGCGATGGCGTCACCGTTGAGGAACACGCCCACGGCATGCGCGTCGGAGCGTTCCCAGTCCGCGTCGGTCATCTCGCGGGCGTCCGGCCGCAGCCACACCAGGTCGGGCAGCGGCTGGCCCTCGTGGGTCGGCGTGTCGCCGTGGAAGAACCGGAGGCGGCGCAGGACGGGGTGGGCGGCGCGCAGGGCGATGAGCCGTCGGGTGAAGTCCAGCAGGGCGCACTGCTCCTCGTCGAGCCGCCAGTCGACCCACGAGACCTCGTTGTCCTGGCAGTAGGCGTTGTTGTTGCCGCCTTGCGTGCGGCCCAGTTCGTCGCCGTGGCAGAGCATCGGAATGCCCTGGGACAGCAGCAGGGTGGCCAGGAGGTTGCGCTGCTGGCGGGCGCGGAGGGCGAGGACCTGCTGGTCGTCCGTGGGGCCCTCGGCCCCGCAGTTCCAGGACCGGTTGACGCTCTCCCCGTCCCGGTTGCCCTCCCCGTTGGCCTCGTTGTGCTTGTCGTCGTACGACACCAGGTCGCGCAGGGTGAAACCGTCGTGCGCGGTCACGAAGTTGACGCTGGCGCGCGGGCGGCGCCGACTGTGCTCGTACAGGTCGGAGGAGCCGGTCAGCCGGGAGGCGAACTCGCCGAGGGTGTGCGGCCGGCCGCGCCAGAAGTCCCGTACGGCATCCCTGTACTTGCCGTTCCACTCCGACCACAGCGGCGGGAAGTTGCCCACCTGATAGCCGCCCTCGCCGACGTCCCACGGCTCGGCGATGAGCTTCACACGGCTGATCACCGGGTCCTGCTGGATCAGGTCGAAGAACACCGACAGCCGGTCCACCTCGTGGAACTGCCGGGCGAGTGTGGCCGCGAGGTCGAAGCGGAACCCGTCGACATGCATCTCGGTCACCCAGTACCTCAGCGAGTCCATGATCAGCTGGAGGACGTACGGGTGCCGCATCAGCAGGCTGTTGCCGGTGCCGGTGGTGTCGTAGTAGTGCGCCCAGTCGCCGTCCACCAGGCGGTAGTACGAGGCGTTGTCGATGCCTCGGAAGGAGAGGGTCGGGCCCTTCTCGTTGCCCTCCGCGGTGTGGTTGTAGACCACGTCGAGGATCACTTCGAGTCCGGCCGCGTGCAGCGCCTTGACCATGGCCTTGAACTCGGTGACCTGCTGTCCCCGGGTGCCGTGGGCGGCGTAGGCGTTGTGCGGCGCGAAGAAGCCGAGCGTGTTGTAGCCCCAGTGGTTGGACAGGCCCCGCCCCTGGAGCACCCCGTCCTGCACGTACTGGTGCACCGGCATCAGCTCGATCGCGGTCACCCCGAGCGAGGTGAGGTGCTCCACGACGGCGGGATGCGCCAGCCCGGCGTAGGTGCCGCGCAGTTCGGCGGGGACGTCCGGGTGGGTGCGGGTGAGGCCGCGTACATGGGCCTCGTAGATCACGCTCTCGGCGTACGGCCGTCGGGGCGGGCGGTCGTCGCCCCAGTCGAAGTAGGGGTCGGTGACCACGCCGAGCATGGTGTGCCCGGCGCTGTCGGCGCCGGGTTCGACGAGCGAGGGGTGGTTGTCCACCTGCCCGTCGACGGCTCTGGTGTACGGGTCGAGGAGCAGCTTCGCCGGGTCGCAGCGGTGGCCGGCGGCCGGGTCCCAGGGCCCGTGCACGCGGTAGCCGTAGCGCTGTCCGGGGCCGACGCCGGGGAGGTGGCCGTGCCACACGAAGCCGTCGGCCTCGGTGAGGGGGACCCGGCGGTGCCCGCCGTCCCCGTCGACGAGGACCAGGTCGACGGCCTCGGCGACCTCGCTGAAGAGGGCGAAGTTGGTGCCCGTGCCGTCGAAGGAGGCGCCCAGCGGATAGGGGTGCCCACTCCACACGGGCACCCCTGTCCTGCGCGGCCGCGCGGTCACAGCGCCGCTTCGGCGCAGCACACCGCGCTCAGCGGACCGGCGAGCACCGCGGCGGTCGGCATCTCGCGGGGCACCTGCCGCACCTCCCGCAGGGTCGGCGCGGGTACCGTCGGGACCCGGGGCACGCTTTCGTCGACCGGCGCCCGCTGGGTGAACCAGATGACCGTGCTCCCGCTGGCCGTGGTGCAGCAGCCCCAGCCGTCGCTCAGCGCGGCGATCCAGGCCAGGCAGGGGCGCAGCTCCCGGTCCGGGCGTACCCCGCGGTCGTTCTGGCCGACGGCGGAGATGAGGTGCTGGCCGTTCCACCACATCTCGATCGACGTGTTCTTGTCCGTCGCGTGTTCGTCGATCGCGCGGAGCAGCAGCTCGGCGCTGTGGCAGACGGGTCCGACGAGGGTTTCCAGGTCCCAGAGCCTCAGGTGCGCGGCCAGGATGCGCCTGACCTGTTGGACCCGTTCCGGACCGACTTCCACGTCGAGGTGGTAGTAACAGGGCACTGCAGTCTTCATCGTCGTTGGCTCCTCACCGGCGAAGCTCCCGCCTCCGCTCGTCCTCACGGACGAAATCCGATCACGAAGCGTGAGCACTGATCGCTTCTGAGTCAGATCCCAGAGTGGGAGTGCTACGCCATTCGTGCAACACGAGCGACTCATGGGGTAGTTGAAGCACCAACAAGACGCTCGGTCGTCACCCGTGCACCATGAGGGCAGGCATCGGCTCATCAGGGGCCGGTGCTCCTCCGTGCACGACTCCGCGCGGGGGGTCGTACCCCTCCGAGAGTCCTTGGGAGGTGACCGGCACCATGCTGCTGCCCGCCAAGAACGAGGTGGCCCGACATCTGCGGCGCTACCGGACGTGGGAACGCGTCATGCTCGCGGCCCCGAGCGACCTCGCCGCGCGGGGTCATTTCGAGGACTCGGGCTACACGTTGTGCGTGCTGATGGGCAAGCGCTGTGCCCGGGAGGCGGTGGCGGCGGCCGAGCGCTATCTCCAGACGAACCTGCTCACCTATCTCCGGGAGCACGGCGGCCACCCCCAGCAGGAGTCCCCGCTCGAACAGCCCGGTCAGGGTCGGCAGGACCGCCGCGTAAGACGCCGTCCACCGCCGGAGTCCCGGTTCGCGGGCGGGAGATAGCGCGCGGGGTGGGTGCCGGCAGGGAAGTACAGCGGTCCCTCCGGGAAGACGGCGGTCGCTTCGGGGAGAGAGCGGCCTTCCGGGTGAACCCACTCGTTCTTTTGCAGGAAGCCGTTCGGCGCAGCGCCGATCTCGAATGTGGCGGAGGTGAGACCGTGAGCCCGACCCCGGCCATCGGCCGTGTCCCCATCAAGGAGGTCCGCCCACTCGTCGAGTGCGGCGGACGCCCTGCGAAAGCGGTGGTGGGCGAGACCTTCGAGGTCAGTGCGACGGTCTTCCGTGAGGGCCATGACGCGGTCGCCGCCAATGTGGTCCTCCGCGACACCGAGGGCCGCCCCGGCCCCTGGACGCCGATGCGCGAGCTGGCCCCCGGCACCGACCGCTGGGGCGCGATGGTCACGCCGGACGCGGTCGGTCTGTGGACGTATCAGGTCGAGGCATGGGGCGACCCGGTCGCCACCTGGCGGCGCACGGCGAGCATAAAGGTCCCGGCGGGCATCGACGTGGGGCTGGTGCTGGAGGAGGGCGCCGAGCTGTACGCACGGGCCGCCGCCGGAGTGCCGGAGGGGCCGGCCCGTGAGGTGGTGCTGGCCGCGGCGGGCGCGCTGGGCGACGGCTCGTCGCCGGCCGCGGCACGCCTGGCGGCGGCGTCGACGCCGGAGGTGGACGAGGTCCTGGCCCTGTATCCGCTGCGGGAACTGGTCACCAGCAGCGATCCACTGCCGCTGCTGGTGGAGCGGGAACGGGCCCTGTACGGCTCCTGGTACGAGTTCTTCCCCCGCTCCGAGGGCACCCCCGAGCAGCCCCACGGCACCTTCCGCACAGCCGCGCGCAGGCTGGCGGCGATCGCGGAGATGGGCTTCGACGTCATCTACCTGCCGCCGGTCCACCCGATCGGGACGACGTTCCGCAAGGGCCGCAACAACACCCTCTCCCCGACCCCCGACGACGTCGGCGTGCCGTGGGCGATCGGCTCGCCCGAGGGCGGCCATGACGCCGTCCACCCCGGCCTGGGCACGATCGAGGACTTCGACTTCTTCGTCGGTGAGGCGCGGGGCCTGGGTCTGGAGGTGGCGCTGGACTTCGCCCTCCAGTGCAGCCCGGACCATCCCTGGGTGCACAAGCACCCGGAGTGGTTCCATCACCGCCCCGACGGCTCGATCGCGTACGCGGAGAACCCGCCGAAGAAGTACCAGGACATCTACCCCATCGCCTTCGACGCGGACATGCCCGGCCTGATCGCCGAGACCGTGCGGGTGCTGCGGCACTGGATGGACCACGGCGTGCGGATCTTCCGCGTGGACAACCCGCACACCAAACCGGTCGTCTTCTGGGAACAGGTGATCGCCGCGGTCAACGGCACCGACCCGGACGTGGTGTTCCTGGCGGAGGCCTTCACCCGCCCGGCGATGATGCACGCCCTCGCCCAGGCCGGCTTCCAGCAGTCGTACACCTACTTCACCTGGCGCAACACCAAACAGGAACTCACCGACTACGCCACCGAACTGTCCGGGGAGGCCGCCGCCTACATGCGGCCGAACTTCTTCGTCAACACCCCCGACATCCTCCACGAGTTCCTCCAGCACGGCGGCCGCCCCGCCTTCGAACTCCGCGCGGTCCTCGCCGCGACCCTCTCCCCCACCTGGGGCGTCTACTCCGGCTACGAACTGTGCGAGAACACCCCACTGAAACCCGGCAGCGAGGAGTACCTGGACTCCGAGAAATACCAACTCCGGCCCCGCGACTGGGACGCGGCGGAACGCGACGGACGTACGATCGCCCCCCTCATCACTTCGCTGAACCACCTCAGACGACGCCACCCGGCGCTGCGCCGCCTGCGCAATCTGCACTTCCACCGGACCGGCAACGACGCGCTGATCGCGTACAGCAAGCGCACGGGGTCGGACACGGTTCTGATGGTCGTCAACCTCGACCCCCACCACGCCCAGGAGGGCGAGGTCTCGTTGGACATGCCGCGGCTCGGTCTTGACGTGCACGACATCGTGCCGGTGCGGGACGAGCTGACGGGTGAGACCTATCACTGGGGCCACAGCAACCATGTGCGTCTGGAACCCGGGCGGGCGCCCGCGCACATCCTGCATGTCCCCCATGTCGAACGGTCGTCCTTCTCGCCACGGAACGGAGGGTCAAGAACGCCATGACCATGAACAAGCCCATCCCTGACACCTTCGAGGACACTCCGCAGAAGGACCGGGACCCGGACTGGTTCAAACGCGCCGTCTTCTACGAAGTCCTCGTCCGCTCCTTCCAGGACAGCGACGGCGACGGCATCGGCGACCTCAAGGGCCTGACCGCCAAACTCGACTATCTCCAGTGGCTGGGCATCGACTGCATCTGGCTCCCGCCCTTCTTCAAATCCCCCCTGCGCGACGGCGGTTACGACGTCTCCGACTACACCGCCGTCCTCCCCGAATTCGGTGACCTCGCCGACTTCGTGGAATTCATCGACGCCGCCCACCAACGCGGTATGCGCGTCATCATCGACTTCGTCATGAACCACACCAGCGACCAGCACCCGTGGTTCCAGGAGTCGAGAAAGGAACCCGACGGCCCCTACGGCGACTACTACGTCTGGGCCGACGACGACAAGCAGTTCCAGGACGCCCGCATCATCTTCGTCGACACCGAGGCCTCCAACTGGACCTACGACCCCGTCCGGCAGCAGTACTACTGGCACCGCTTCTTCGCCCACCAGCCGGACCTCAACTACGAGAACCCGGCCGTACAGGAGGAGATCCTGGCCGCGCTGCGGTTCTGGCTCGACCTCGGAATCGACGGCTTCCGACTGGACGCGGTGCCGTACCTCTACCAGCGGGAAGGCACGAACTGCGAGAACCTGCCCGCCACCCACCAGTTCCTCAAACGCGTCCGCCGGGATATCGACGCACAGTATCCGGACACCGTGCTGTTGGCGGAGGCGAACCAATGGCCGGAGGACGTCGTCGACTACTTCGGCGAATTTCCGAGCGGCGGCGACGAATGCCACATGGCATTCCATTTCCCCGTCATGCCCCGCATCTTCATGGCGGTGCGGCGGGAATCGCGCTACCCGGTCTCGGAAGTCCTCGCCAAGACCCCGTCGATCCCGTCCGGCTGCCAGTGGGGCATCTTCCTGCGCAACCACGACGAGCTGACCCTCGAAATGGTCACCGACGAAGAACGCGACTACATGTACGCGGAATACGCGAAGGACCCGCGTATGCGCGCCAACATCGGAATCCGCAGGCGCCTGGCCCCACTCCTGGACAACGACCGCAACCAGATCGAACTGTTCACCGCCCTGCTGCTCTCCCTCCCCGGCTCGCCGATCCTCTACTACGGCGACGAGATCGGCATGGGCGACAACATCTGGCTCGGCGACCGCGACGGAGTCCGCACACCGATGCAGTGGACCCCGGACCGCAACGCGGGCTTCTCGACGAGCGACCCGGGACGGCTCTACCTCCCGACCATCATGGATCCCGTCTACGGCTACCAGGTCACCAATGTCGAGGCCTCCATGTCCTCGCCCTCGTCCCTGCTGCACTGGACCCGGCGCATGATCGAGATCCGCAAGCAGAACTGCGCGTTCGGCCTCGGCTCCTACACCGAACTCTCCTCGTCCAACGCCGCCGTCCTCGCCTATCTCCGCGAGTACGAGGACGACCTGGTGCTCTGCGTGAACAACTTCTCCCGCTTCCCGCAGCCCACCGAACTCGACCTGCGCGCCTACGAGGGACGCCACCCCGTCGAACTCATCGGCGGCGTCCGCTTCCCAGCGATCGGCGAACTGCCCTACCTCCTCACCCTCGCGGGCCACGGCTTCTACTGGTTCCGGCTCTCCCGAGTCCTCTCCCGCGCCGCCGCCCGACGGCGTTGAGCGTGTGCTCGCGAAAGGACGCGTCACCATGCCGAAGACCGCTACCCTCCGCCCGAGCAGTGCCGGGGACGCCACCGACCTCATGACCTCGCTCGCCGGGTTGCTGCGGGACTGGCTGCCCCGGCAGCGCTGGTTCGCGGGCAAGGACAGGCCCGTCACGGATCTCGCGCTGCTGTCCATGACCGAGCTGTACCCGGGCTGTCTGCACCTGCTGATCCACGCCGGTCACTCGGGGTTGCCCAGCCCGGTCGGGGCGGGCCCGGCGGGCGACTGCTACCAGCTGCTGCTCGGCATACGGGAGCATCTCGCGCCGCGTCTGGGCCGGGCCCTCATCGGGCGGGCGCACGAGGGTCCACTTGCCGGTCTCACGGTGTACGACGCGCTGTACGACCCCCGGTCGGCGCAGTTGCTCCTGGAACGCCTGCGGCACCCCGGCACCGTCGGCCCCCTGCGCTTCGAGGCGGATCCGTCCGTCTCGGTGCCCGCCGGGCTCGCGCCACGGCTGCTGGACGCCGAGCAGTCCAACACCTCGCTCGTGTACGGCGACGCCTTCATCCTGAAGGTCTTCCGGCGGATCCAGCCCGGTGTCAACCCCGATCTGGAGGTGCCGGGAGCCCTGGCCGGGCAGGGCTGCGGGCGGGTGCCCGCGCCCGTGGCGTGGTTCCGGACGAAGCATCCGTACGCGGCGACCCTCGGCGTACTCCAGCCGTTCCTGCGGGACGCGTCCGACGGCTGGACCCTGGCCCTGGGGGCGCTCGCCTCGGGTGACGACTTCGCCGCTCAGGCCCGTGAGCTGGGGCGGGCCACTGCGGAGGTGCACCTCGCGCTGGCCTCGGCGTTCACCGCCGGGGCACACGGCGACAACGGCCGGACGGGTGCGGCGATAGCGGAGGCCATGACCGAGCGGCTGGACACCGCCGCGCACTGCGTACCGGCGCTCAGGCCGTTCGTGCCCGGTCTGCGCGGCGCCTTCCGGGCGCTCGTCCACTGCGATGCCGGGCCACCCGCCCAGCGCATCCACGGCGATCTGCATCTGGGGCAGGTGCTGCGGGCGGGCCGGGAGTGGTTCGTCATCGACTTCGAGGGCGAGCCGTCCCGTCCGCTCACCGAGCGGTGCGGCACCGAGTCCCCGGTCCGGGACATCGCCGGCATGCTGCGCTCCTTCGACTACGCGGCCCGCCAGCGCCGCCCCTGGCGCCCGGAGTGGGCGCGCCGGTGCCGCGAGGCCTACTGCGCGGGCTATGCCGCCCGCGCGGGCTGGGACCCGCGCAAGAAACACGGTCTGCTGCGCGCGTACGAGACCGACAGAGCCGTGTACGAGGTGCTGTACGAGGCGCGGCACCGACCCGACTGGCTACCCGTACCGATGGCGGCGATCGAACGACTCGCCGTGAGAGGAGACTGAAGCCGTGGCCCTGCGCGACATCACATCCCTGGAGTCGGCCGGTCCACACCCGGCACCGACGCCGTGCGAGGCGGCCCCTCCCCTGGCCCCCGCCGACCGCGACCGCCTCCTGTCCGGCTCCCACCACGACCCGCACGCCCTGCTCGGGGCGCACCCGGTCCCGGGCGGCATCGCGGTGAGGACCCTGCGCCCGTTCGCGCGTGCCGTGAACGTCGTCGTCGACGGGGAGCACTGGAGTCTCACCTCGGAAGGGGGCGGGCTCTTCGCCGGGGTACTGCCGCTGGACGCGATCCCCGCGTACACGCTGCTGGTGGCGTACGACGGGGCCGTACAGGAGACCGAGGACCCGTACCGGTTCCTGCCCGCTCTCGGGGAACTGGACCTGCATCTGATCCGCGAGGGCCGGCACGAGGAGCTGTGGAAGGCCCTCGGTGCCGAGCCCATGACCCACCAGGGCGTGACCGGCACCCGCTTCACGGTGTGGGCGCCGAACGCACGCGGCGTGCGGGTGGCCGGAGACCTCAACTTCTGGGACGGGACGGCGTTCCCGATGCGATCCCTGGGTTCGTCCGGGGTGTGGGAGCTGTTCCTGCCGGGTGTCGGCGAGGGCACGACGTACAAGTTCGAGATCACCTCCCGGTACGGCGACCGCTTCCTCAAGTCCGACCCGATGGCACGCCGTGCGCAGGTACCGCCCGAGACGGCGTCCGTCGTGACCGCGTCGCGCCACGAGTGGGGCGACGCGGAGTGGATGGCGAGGCGCGGGGACGTGCCCGTCCACCAGGCCCCCTTCTCGGTGTACGAGATCCATCTGGCGTCCTGGCGACCAGGGTTGACGTACCGTCAGCTTGCTGAGCAGCTACCGGCGTATGTGAAGGACCTCGGCTTCACACATGTGGAGCTGATGCCGGTCGCCGAGCATCCGTTCGGCGGCTCGTGGGGTTACCAGGTCACGGGCTTCTACGCGCCCACGGCCCGGCTCGGTACCCCCGACGACTTCAGGTATCTGGTGGACGCCCTGCATCAGGCCGGGATCGGCGTGATCATGGACTGGGTGCCGGCCCACTTCCCCAAGGACGACTGGGCGTTGGCCCGCTTCGACGGGGATCCGCTGTACGAACCCGGGGACGCGCGGCGGGCCGAGCATCCGGACTGGGGGACGTACGAGTTCGACTTCGGGCGCACCGAGGTTCGCAATTTCCTCGTGGCGAACGCGGTGTACTGGTGCGAGGAGTTCCACATCGACGGGCTGCGGGTGGATGCGGTCGCCTCGATGCTGTACCTGGACTACTCGCGTGAGGAGGGCCAGTGGTCGCCGAACGTGTTCGGTGGGCGGGAGGACCTCGACGCGATGCGGTTCCTGCAGGAGATGAACGCCACGCTGTACCGGCGGATGCCGGGGGTGGTGACCATCGCGGAGGAGTCCACCGACTGGGGCGGGGTGACCTCACCCACGGACTGGGGCGGCCTGGGGTTCGGGCTGAAGTGGAACATGGGCTGGATGCACGACTCGTTGGAGTACATGGCCAAGGAGCCCGTGCACCGCAAGTACCACCACAACGAGATGACGTTCTCGATGGTGTACGCGTACAGCGAGAACTACGTCCTGCCCGTCTCCCACGACGAGGTCGTCCACGGCAAGCAGGCCCTGGTGTCGAAGATGCCGGGTGACTGGTGGCAGCGGCGGGCCAACCACCGGGCGTACCTGGGCTTCATGTGGGCCCATCCCGGCAAGCAACTCCTCTTCATGGGGCAGGAGTTCGCGCAGGGGGCGGAGTGGTCGGAGGCGCACGGGCCGGACTGGTGGCTGCTGGATCCGGCGTACGGGGCGGAGGCGGACCACCGGGGGGTTCGGGACCTCGTCCGGGACCTCAACGCGGTCTACCGGCACACCCCTGCGTTGTGGGAGCGGGACACCGAGCCGGACGGGTTCCAGTGGGTGACCGGGGACGCGGCCGACGACAATGTGCTGGCGTTCCTGAGGTACGACGCGAAGGGTAGTCCGCTGTTGGCGGTCTGCAATCTCTCGCCGGTCGTACGGCAGGAGTACCGGTTGGGGGTGACGGAGGGCGTCTCGGGGTGGTCCGAGGTCCTCAACACCGATGCCGTTCGCTATGGGGGCAGCGGTGTCGGCAACCCTCGCGCCGTGGAACCGGAGCCTCGGCCCTGGCATGGGCGCGGGGCCAGCATCGGGCTCACGCTGCCGCCGCTGGCCACGGTCTGGCTCCGGCCCGCCTGACTTTTCTCTCGCCCCCGCCGCCCCTACCCGTCGCCGTCCCGTCCCCCACCGGGCCGCAGCCGACCGATCAGAATTCGAGAAGCCGCTTCCCCCTCCCCGGCCCTAGCGTGAAAACACCGGCGTCGGACAACCGACACCACACGAGAGCAGGAGTACGTCATGACCGCGGGCGTGAAGACCGTCATCTATCCCGTCAAGGACCTCGCCCAGGCGAAGGCCCTGTTCAGCGCGTTGCTGGGCGCCGAGCCCTATGCGGACACCCCGTACTACGTCGGGTTCAAGGACGCCGGGCAGGACATCGGGCTCGACCCCAACGGGCACGCGAAGGGGATCACGGGGCCGGTCCCCTACTGGCACGTCTCCGACATCCGCGCGTCGCTGACGGCGTTGGTGGGCGCGGGCGCCGAGACGCTCCAGGATGTGCAGGACGTCGGCGGCGGCAGGCTGATCGCCTCTGCGAAGGACGCGGACGGGAATCTCATCGGGCTCCTCCAGGACTCCCCCGCCGAGTAGCCCGCGGGCGCCCCACCCGCCACGGTCCCGCTCGCCTGTGCACCCGCAATAGTTGCACCGGCAACAAGGCTCCGACCCTCTGTTACCGTGCGGGTATGGCAGCGAACACGGCCGGTGCACGGCTCGAGGAGCAGTGGCGGGGCATCCTGTCCGTGCACGCGCGCACGATGTGCGAGATCGATCGCGCGCTGCATCCGCACGGCCTCGGCGCCAGCGACTTCGAGGTGCTCGATGTTCTCGTGTCGGGTACGGCGGCTGCCAAGGACTCCGGTGAGCAGTGCCGGGTGCAGAACATCGCCGAGCAGGTCCACCTCAGCCAGAGCGCCCTTTCTCGACTGATCGGGCGCCTGGAGAAGGAGGGCCTGGTGGAGCGCACGGTCTGCGCGGAGGACCGGCGCGGGGTGTGGGTCTCCCTCACCCGGAAGGGCCGCGAGCTGCACAGCGAGGTGCTGCCCCTGCAGCGCGACGTCCTGGCCCGCATGCTGAACGGCTGACGTCCTCCACTCGGACTCCGCCGTGGCCGCGCCCGTCGTCGACCCGGCGCGGCCCGAGCTGCCCGACGCGGCCCGGGAGGCGGCGGGCGAGATCTTCGTCCTGGACCTGCGGCTGGGAGGCACGCCGACCGGCGCGCGCGGTGTGGGTGTGCTCAAGCGGCAATGGATCGCAAAGGAGCTGGGGCCTCGGGCGCACGCGGTTGCGGCGGCGGAACCAGGACGTGTTCGGTCCGCAGGGGATCCTCACCCCGGGCTGAGTCTCTGAGGACCCGGGGTGTCTCTGGCTGCCTGTCGCCGTCAGCTCGCAGCGCGCCCCAGCAGGGTGCGTACCTCCCGGGCTGCGAAGGTGACGCCGTGCGGGGAGCTGGCGTCGATGGTGAGGTCGAGGTTCTCGTCCGGCCACTGGGAGGCGAGGGCGCCCAGTGGCACGAGGCGGTACCGGGACACGAACGGCAGAAGTTCGGCCATCTCGGGCTCGGAGGTGAAAACGGGCACGACCGGGGCGGCGCCGGGCTGCTCGAGGACCGGCAGCGCGACCATCGTGGGGTCGGTGACGGCCGCCTCGTCGGCGTCGTCCGGCACGGGGACCAGGACGTCGCTGTCGGCCAGTGTGTCCAGGGCGGCCGTGTCGGCCGTGTCCAGGGCGAGCGCGTTCAGCGCCTGCTGCGCCGGCGAGGCGGCCCAGGGCCCGATGTGGTTGTTCGTAGGTATGTCCATGGCTGATCCCGGGTAGTGGCGGACGGACCGCCCGGGACATGATCCGCCCCGGACGCGACGACCTGCGCGTACCCGATCCAAGCCGGGGCATGCCTCACCGCAGCATCACTTCAGGTACGGTCCCTCGGCGCCGATCTTCCCGGGCCCGTTCAGTACGTACACCCGCAGGTTGCCCTTGCCGGGTGCCCCGACACTCAGCGTGCCGTTGGAGACGGTCTTCGCGTCGCCCGTCACGGCGTCCCGGTAGGTGCCGTTCGGGATGCCGGTGTAGGTGGCGTCGCCGGTGACCGTGACCAGGGCGAAGCTGTCTGTAGAGCCGCTGGTGAATCGGCGCTTGAACGCCATCCGGCCGCTGATGCCGTCGGTGGAGTACTGGCCCGTCTGGAGGGCGGGAACCGCCCGGCGGATCTGGTTGAGCCGCTGCAGGTGCTTGACCAGCGGCTGGGAGAGGGTCGTGGCGACCTGGCCGCTCGCCGAGTCGGCCTTGCCGAAGTCGGAGGCCGTGACGGATCCGGCGAGGTGGTCGCCGTAGTAGGCGCGTCCGGTGGTGGCCAGCGGGCACGTCGGCCCGCAGTCGATCTTCTGCCCCTTCTGGAACTCGATCTCGGAGCCGTAGTACAGCGTCGGGATGCCGCGGAAGGTCCACATCAGGGACATGTTCTCGGCCCAGGCGTCGGTGCCGCCGCTGTAGCGGTTGCCGGACTTGTTGGGGCCGTAGTCGTGACTGTCGACATAGACGACGTTGTACGTGGCGTCGTTGACACTGTCGTCGGAGTCCTTGCCGTTGCCGAAGGCGTTCTGCGCGTCGCTGAAGTTCATGTGCATGCGCATGTCGATGATGTTCATGCCGGAGAACCGGCTGTGGTCCTGACCTGCTGATCAGTGCTTTGACCTGCCGAGACGCGGTCCGCACCTAGCGGAAGTTGGTGGAACCTAGCGAGTCCGCGCGGGAAGTCATCATGATCCACTCCCATTCGTCTCCCATCTCCCATCCCCGGTGAGCGCGGCCGAGCCGACGACCGTGTACATAGACAGACCGAAGCCGGAGTCGTCTTGCACACCTTGGGGGTATGGATCGACTCCGGCTTCGGCACTCTGCCCAACGAGCGCCCCCGTTCCCGATGTCGCGGAATGGCTAACTCGTTCGGGTGGATACCCGGCACGCGCTGCCAGGTATACGCAGGCCGCCGCGCTGGCGCCAGTAGGGGGTACGCGCCAGGGATGCGGCCCAATCGGCACCTCAAGAACTGAACCCCGCGGTGCCGACATCTCGCGTTCTTCAGTTACCAATGGCCCTCGATGGCCGCCTGCGCCTGCTGGATATATCCAGTGCGGCAGCACCTTCGTACCTTCAGGCCTCACGTCATGATCGACGCCAGGGGTCCCGATGTCAGAAGCGCGCTTCCGCCGCATCGCCGCTGACATCCGCCACCGCATCAACGCCGGCGAATGGCGCCCTGGCCAGACACTCCCGTCCCGCACCCGCATGGCTGCCGAGTACCACATCCACCCGCAGACCATGCGACTCGCATACGATCTCCTGCGCCGCACAGGCGTCCTCGAAGGCGAGGAGCGCAAAAGTGTGTACGTCGCGCATGCTCCTGCCATGCGCACCCTCACCGACCCGGATGCCGACTGGCCGTTCTCCAGCGAGACCACCGACACCCGCCCACGCCCCGCCACGGTGGAGCTGGCCGCGCGCCTTGGCGTCCATGCAGGTGCGACCTTGCAGCACGAGACGGTGGAGTGTCTGGATCCCGGTGGCAGGTCGGCGATGCTGGTGTCGTCGTGGTGGCGAGGGCAGCGCCGGCCGCACGACTCGTTCGTGGCCGAGTTGGGTTCGGTGGAGCTGTCCGAGGAGCAGGCGCACGCGCTGGGCCTGCTGGTGGACGCCGTGGCGTTCCGTGTGGTGCGCACTCGTTTCGACCATGACGGTCGCCCCCTGGAGACTGCTGACCTGATTTTGCCGATGGATCGCTGGCTCATCCGCCTGGCGCCCGCGAGGTAGCGGCGAGCGTTTCCCGCCTGGCGTTGGGGGGCGCCGGGTGTCACGAGTAAAGCCGACTTTCGGCCGTGAGTGAAGGTGTCTCATGCATATTCTTTGACTTTTAGTTCATGGGTTGTGCGTTTCTGTAACCGCAGGTGGAGCCTTGGCCAAACGTTTCTGCCGGTAACCCTCGGCCGCCGTCCGGCCGACAGGTCAGGGTGCTTCTTCGGCCAGCCGCCCGTAGGCGTTGGCACCCTGCTCTTGATAGGCCCCGTACAACATGTCCGCCGTGCCGCACTTCCCTCCGTCGATGCTTCGACAGGTGCCGCAGCGGAGGGAGTGGCCGACGTAGTCGCTCCACGCCTGCTGTACGGGGCTGAGCCGGCTGGCCCCAGCTATGGCGTCCGGGCCGCTTTCGGGTGGCGGCTCTGGCCTCGTAGGCTCGCTCATCGTCGACGCTCCGTTCGTCGGCTGCCTCCCGGATGCTGCGCCGCGTCCGGGAGGCTTTTGTGTTGCTCCGTTGCACCGTACTACCCCTGACTACCCCGGTGGGTAGCTATGGCACGGTATGGGTGGCGGGCTAGCGTCCGAATGGTGATCATCGACAGGGAAGGGCCTGTGCCCCCGTACCGGCAGATCGCCGACCATCTGCGACGGCAGATCGAGGACGGGACGATTCCTCCTGGTCGGCGCATCCCGACGATGGTTGAGATGGAGCAGGCCTACGGGGTTGCCCGGGACACGCTGCGGAAGGCCACCCAGGTATTGAAGGACGAGGGCCTGGTGGAGACCGTTCGAGGCATGGGGATCTACGTGGTTGACCGCAGCATGCAGACCGACGAGGACTGATGGCGATCAGTCGAAGACGGCGACGTGCCCCTACTGAAAGGTAGAATCCAGGGAAACAGTGCGGCCCTCGATGGTGCTGTGAACACCGAACGAGGGCCTGACCAGAGGAGTAGTGATCCTCATGGCTGTCAGTCAGCCTACCCTTCGCGGGGTGCCGCGCAAATCGCCGCTCGGCGGCTACCTGTACGTCATCAGGTTCAGCGTTGACGTGGTCAAGGTCGGGATGAGCGTCGCCCCGGCCAACCGTCTCCACGCCCATCACGGCTACTCACGGGGGCTGGGCATTTCGGTGACGGATCAGTGGGTTTCCAAGCCTCACGCCCAGGCGAAGAAGAACGAAGCGGAACTGATCAAGTTCTGCCGCTTCCACGCCGCACGGGTCAACTCGCGGGAGTACTTCGCCGGGCTTGAGTTCAGCAGTGTGGTGTGGTTTGCCGAGACGCTGCCATTTATCCCCGCCCAGGGCGGTGTGGCTACCCACGACATACCCAATGCCCCTAGGTGGCGGCAGGTCTACGCAGCCCTCAGGGGCAGGATCGCCAACGGCACATACGCGCCCGGGCAGAAGCTGCCCTCGTTCGTAGCGATCTGCGACGAGTTCGAGATCAGTCAGGTGACTGCGAAGCGCGTGCTGAAGGAGTTGCGGGAGGCCGGGTTGGCGGCCATGTACCCGGGCGTGGGCACGTTCGTCACCGAGCTGCCACAGGCGCCGGGCGACGGCTGACCACTGTCAGAGGGTGGCCGTAGGCTTTGCGGCATGTCCCCCACTCCTCTGCCGCGTGGCCCGGTGCGCCCGTCTGTCGTGGTGAATGCGGAGATTCGTGCGCTGATCCGCAGTATGGGTGGCTGGCTGTATGGGGAGTCGCGGGCCCGGTACGAGGTGCTGGTGGCGGAGTGGGCGACGGCCACCGCGGCGGAACGCGCGTGCGGGGAGATCGTGGAGGCGGCGTAACCTTTCCGCGTGGCAACGATCGAACTCCCTGACGACCTGCTCGCTCTCGAAACCGCCGCCTGGAACGAGATCCAGGCCGGACGGCTCACCCTCGACACCGCCAACGCCGTCCAAGACGCCATCACCCGGCACGCGGCCGAGGCTGGGATCGGGCGGTACGACCTCGAGATGGCAGTGAAGCGGGCCGTCAGGCACGGGCAGGAATAGAGTGCGGCCTCGCCCGGGGTTCCACGCTCGAGCGAGGCGCCAGCAACTCAACAAACCCGGCTTGATCGAAGGACTGCCGGAGATTCCAGGCTAACGACCGCCACTGACAACGCGGCGACGCGACGACAGGACGTACTCGCCCACAGGCCACGCCTCCACCGGCCGCCGCGCGCCTTCCCGGAACTGGGCCAGGCTCGCGACAACCGGGCGCGACGCAGGCGGCACCTCACCCTCGGCGACCCGGTGGCGCGCTACCTGGGCCCCCCTCTCGTACCAGATCTCCATCCAGTCCTTGCGAGGCTCCTCGGGCGGGGTATCGCTCATGGCATCTATCCCTACAGGCCGATGTCTTCGGATGCAGCATCGGTCCACTTGTCGGCTTCGCGAATGTAGCCCCAGAAGGCGGGGCTGTTCTCGGCGTGCCCGGACTGGGCGCGGATCTTCTCTTCGCGCTTCCCGGCTCGGCGGCTGGTGGTGATGAATCCGGCCCGCATGCTGTGGCCGGTGAGGCGAACGGAGAGTCCGGCGCGTTCGGCGTTCCGGGCGATGATCTCGCGGACGGCTTCCGGGGAGAGCGCTCGGTCTCCGAGGTGGCCGTGGGCGGTGATGGGCAGGAAGGCGGGTCCGGTGGTGATGCCTGCGGCGGTGCGCCAAGTGAGCCAGGCGCGGACGGGGCAGGTGTCGACGTTCTTGCCGTAGCCGACGACGACGTCTCGGGGCGGGCGACCCTTCACCGCAGGCACGTGGACGTCGAGGCCCTGACTGACGTGGACGATGGCCTCGGCTCGCAACGCGGCGACTTCGGCGGAACGCCCGGCGACCCCGAAGGCCATGAGCCAGAGAGCGCGGTCGCGGAGGCCCGTGAGTCCATCGGCAACGTTGGCGTTCATCTGCCGCAACTGCTCGGGGGTGGCGGCAGCAGCTTTGCCCCTGCCGCGTGCTTGCCGTTCGGGGTCGTTCTTCAGCGGCTTGAGGGCTTGCCGGGCTGCGACGGTGGCGGCCTTGGGGACTTCGATGCCGTGTTCGTTCCTTGCCGTGACGGTGACGCCGGTGATCCTCCGGTCGATGCTGTTAGGCGCGGCGAGCTTGATGGTGTCGAGCCAGACGACGAACCCGACGAGCGTGCCTTTTGTGATGTTGGTCGAGGCGATCCGGTGCCCAGTCCGCTCCCCGAGCCAGTCGTGGAACTCCTCCCACAGCTTCCAGTCGTTGGCGTAGCCGCGCTTCGTGTTGTGGGGGCGGATGGCGTCGAGGTGCTTCTCGGCTGCCTCTTCCATGGCGTGCAGGACGGCGAGCGTCGCAGCGTCGTAGACGGCGGGGGTGGCGTCCGGCTGGCGCGGGACGAGGTCGGTCACGGGGTCTCCGATCGGGTACGGTACGGGCGAGCGCCCCGCCTGCTTTCCTCAGGCGGGGCGCTCTCGGATGTAGGGATTACCGGCCCTAGGCCTGCTCGTTTGCAACCAGTCCGGCGTCGAGCGCAGCGTGTAGCCAGTTCCGCGCTTCCGCCAGCGACAGGTCCTGCTCCTGGCGAGTGAGGCCATCCCATGCCGGGCAGGGGAGGCCGAAGGTGTTGTTGTGGGCGAGTTGCTGCCGCGCTTGCGCGAGAACGAGGACGCGAGGGTCGTCGACCTCGGGGCGGGTGGGCCGGTCGGTCATGGGGCGTCCTCATTCTTGGGTTGGATGTCGATGTGCGTCCAGCCGAACCGGTTTCGGTGCGACCGTTCCGCCAACTCCACTCGGAGCGCTTCAGCCTGTTCTTGGGCTGGAGGCTTCCCCTCGCCGTCACGAACGGTCTTCCGGTAGTCGGCGATCTTCAGGTACCAGTTGCGCTTACCCCGATAGGCGGTGACTTCGTAGGCGGTCATGCGTCTCCAGCGTGGAAGCTGTCTGCCCAGTCGGCCCATTCGCGCACTGCGTCTGCCATGCGGGCAACGATGGGTGCATCGTCTTTCTGTGTGCCCGCGTAGGCGCCGAGCCGGTCGGCCACCTCGCGGTAGATGTCGGATCGTTCAGGTGGCGTGTAGGTGATGCCCGAGAGCGCGTCGGCGGCGGTCATCGCGATGTCGGCGTCCGCACGGTATGCGATCACGTCGTCGGGGTGCGCCTCGCTCCATCGGCTGCCGGGGTTCCAGTACTCGTAGATCCGCTGGGCGAAAGCATCGCGGCGGTCTGCATGGGCGGCCATGGTCTAGCCCTCCGTCAAGCCGCGTTCGGACGGGGCATGGCGCGGCAGGTCTCGGCGTGGGCCTGCGCTTCCCGCTGGCTTTCCGGCAGCCACTCCTCAATGCGAGCCTGCGTCTGCTCCGGAGTGTCGTAGACGTACCCCTCGATGCTGGTGCGCTCACGCCAGCCGCACCGTTCTCCGGTGCAGGTGGCGACGATATAGCCGCGCCCACTGTCGTCGGCGATGTCGACGGTGGCGCCTCCGACGGTGAGGTAGCGGGCGATCACGCCCTCGGGCCAAGCGGTTGAGATTTTCATCGTCATTCCTCCCTGGTGGCTTGCCACCATCATCCCGCACCCTTTGACCGGTGGCAAGCCACCTGTCACACTTCAGGCCATGACCAGCGAAGAGGAACGCCGTCGCCAGCACCGGCACCGACACAGGCAGCGGGTCGTGCGCGGAATCGATGACGAGCTGGTCGCGGACTTCGACGCCGCCGCGCACGCCGCAGGCGGCGACCGCAGCAACATCACCCGACGACTGTGGGAGTGGTACGCCAGACGCCCCGGAGCGGAGCTACCCGAGAGGCCAGAAGCCCCGTCAGTCGAGTCGGACAATCACCCCAAATAACGCCCGCGATATGGCATGTTATCGAGAGTGCTGCCGCCCAACCGGGCACGCTTCAGGGAACGTTATGCGCTAGCTGCCAGTCGCCTCCCCGTGCCCGCAGGTTTTGCGGCGGGGCTCTGGGGTGCCACCTGACGAGGTGCGGGCTGGCTGAAACACAGCGCGAAGCTGCCTCACTTGCTCGGGACTAAGGGGTGGAGCGCTCGCCACAATGCGATCGACGGTCGCGCAGGCGGCCGGCCCGAGGCGCACCTCGGCGCACGTCATGCAGAAGGGTTCGGTCATGCCCGGGAAACGAGGCCACAGACGAATCGGCACCGCGACGTCCCCTGCGCCCCGGCCGTGGGGAACGGGCGGACCCGCCCCCCGCAATGGCAAGAGGGCAACGACCGGGACGCCCGGTGGCGCGACCAGTGACTGAACACGCCGATGCGACTCGTCCTCACATGCAGGCGGGACGGCTTCAAGGACTGGGTTGTGCCTTGCGAAGTGGAGGTCCCCCAGAACCCCCGAGTGCGCTGGCTTAGCTAGCCCGCGCACATTGAAACGCCCCCTGCTCCCCCGCCGCGTTTGCGGCGAGGAGCAGGGGGCGTCGGTCATTCGGCGTCATCGTCGTCGGGTGGCGGAAGGTCGGGTTCGAGGAACGGGCGGGGCGACAGCCAGAACGGCGGCGGATCCTCGGGGACATCAGCCATGACTCGTACTCCAGTTCTCACACGTCGAGGTGGTCGAGGTACGGCCGCGCCCGCTCGGGGATAGGACGCGGAGCCGGCGGTTCAAGACCACGGCTACGGATGTAGCTGACCATGCTGCGGCGGTCGACGACGAGCCACGAGATCGCCGCGCCCTGGCCGGTGAGCTGCTCCTGCTGCCCGGCCTGCGTCACCTTCAGTTCGTCGATACGCTCATTCAACGCCTTCTTGATCTCGGTGAAGTCGTCGCGGTTCTCCTGCCGCTTCGTCCTGCGCGCCGACCGCGCGGCCACCACACCACCCGCCGTACCCACCAGTGCCAACCCGGCCTGAATCCAGGTGTCCACCGTCATGCGCTGCTCACTCTCTTGATGCGGGGCGGCTCGGGCCAACCCGCCGCCACCCACACCGGCACCGAGATCAGCCCCCACACAGCCGCCGCAATCCACCCCCTTGGAAAATCACCCATCAGCCACGTCATCAGGTAGCAGCCCATCCACGGCAACACCACCAGCTGCAGCGCCGGGTAGGCGGGCCAGTCCATGCCCTGCGGCAGCCACGCGGCGACCATCGCGAGCAGGCCGGCCGCCATCCATAGACAGCCCCACACCGACAATGGCCACAGCTCCAGCAGCGGCTGCAGCCCGCGCTGGTCCGGTGGCGGCGAGGCGACCTGCGCGTACCCGTACAGCGCCCACACGGCGCCGTAGCACAGGAGGATCGCGCCCCGCCGGCCGAGTATCCGCCCCAGCCGCCGCACGACCCGGCCCGGCACCTACACCCCTCGCGGCGAGGACGGCGCCACAGGGCTGTGCTGCTCCAGCCACGTCGTCGACACCGGCGCCGTCACCTGCGTGCGCTCCCACAGGGCGAGGAACGCGGCCACGCTCGCCATGACAGTGGCCTGCTTCTCCGTGGACCAGTCGAGGCCGAAGCCGACGAACGCGGCCATGACCGCCTGCGCGGCCTGCATCAGTGCGGCGCCGACAGCTCCGTCGCGGGCGACAGCGGCCAGCCACACGCCGACACCGGCGGCGAGGACGGTGTTGACGAGGGCCTGCTGGGTCTCGTTGACGCCGAGACCGAACGCGGCGAGCAGCTTGAGGGCGGCTGCGGCAAAGCCGAGGAGAAGCGCCGGTTCACGGCCGAAGATCTTCATGAGGTTCTCGCTTCCTGTTCGGCGAGCCAGCGCCGGACGACTCGGTTGTGACGGGCGTCCGCGAGCGCGTTGTGCTCGCTGCCCTCCTGCTTCGGCAGGTCGTCCCACGACAGACCGAGTCGGGATCGCTCCTGCTGGATGTCGTGGGTGAACATCGGCACGCCGTCGGGGAGCGTGATCATCGGGCCCCACAGCTGGGCGAGGGCGACGTGGTCGTAGGCGCCGTAGTTCGCCCAGAGCTGGACGTCCGGTCCGGCGGCCTGGATGAACTCACGGACCTCGTTCGCGATCACCCACTTGGGTTTAACCCGGATGTCCGTCTTGTCGAGGGCACCGTCGCTCTGTTGCAGGGCGTTGATCTGCGGCGGGGGCTTGTAGCCGCGCAGCGGCAGGTGCGGCCACACGTTGGCCTTCAGCCACTGGTGGTTGAGAATCCGGTCCACTGGCATGTCGGAGCTCACGGCGTAGTACTCGCGGCCGTCGTCACACACCATGCCGATCGAGATCAGCTCGATGGTGCGGCCGTCCTCCAGGAACTCCAAGTCGTAGTCGATCGCGGTCACGCGGCGCCCTTTTCCAGCGCGGTGACGCGCTTCTCCAGCGCGGTCAGCCGCTCCTCGGTGGTCGGCTTCGGAGCCGGCGGAGTCGCGCCCGGCGACCAGTCGGCGGCGTGTGACAGCCGCTCGGCCACGTCCTTGCGGAACTGGCCCATGCTGAACGCGAACCCGCCGCGCGCCCCGTAGCCCTCTACCGGGCCGAGCGGATCCGGCTTGCCCTCGATGCTGGTTTCCTTGTGGCCGCCGCACGAGTCCGCGGACCAGCCGTACTCGCGGCAGAACGCGGCGTTGATCCGCACCCACGCGTCGTACTGCGCCCGTGGGTACACGTCCGTGCCGTTGCCGCGGTTCTCCGTCTCGATCCCGTAGGCGACGTCGTTGCCGTCGACCGTGCCCGATGCCTTGTTCGGCGCCGGGTGCGTGGACGCTTCGTTGAGGAACGACTCGTAGGCGTTCAGCGCCATCAGCCCGGCGTGATTCGCCCGGCCGCCCGAGCACAGCGTCGCCAGCCCCGACTTCGCGAGGTGGATGTGGGCGAGCGGGCCCGGCAGCCCGGCGATGCCGTTCTTCGCCACCGCCGTCAGCGAGTCCGCGCCCGCGGTGTGGTGGTTGAGGACCATGTGGACGGGCCCGAACGGCCGGCCGGTCTCGTCGTCTCGCTCGCGATCCCGCCAGCCCGGGTACTCGGCGACCTTGACACCCTCCGCCTTGAGGATCGCGATGAACCGGTCGTGGGTCAGAGGTGGGGCCATGTCAGGGCTCCTCTACAGGGTGGATGATCAGCTTGCACTCGGCGAGGGTCACAGCCCGGGCCGACGAGGCGTTGTGGCGGACCATCAGAGCGACCGGCGTCCCCGGCTGGACGAACAGCCCCCACGTCTTCGCCCGGTACTGGCCGCCCGGCGTCGGCGCATGGTCCTCGGTGCACGTCGAGTCGTAGCCGCCGGCCAGCCCGAGCGGGTCGCGGACGAACCGGGACCGGACCTCCGTGTAGTCGCCCGCATCCCAGTAGACGAGCCCATGCACCGCGCCCCAGCCGGACGACACCGGCCAGATCAGGCCCGATCGGTCGTCGCGGGCCCAGTCCCGCACCTCATAGCCGTCCCGCTGCAGCGGCTCGTGCATGCCCCACGCGTCATACGACTCGGCGGATGCCGTGTACGGGAACCGCAGCACGTGGTATTCGCCGTCCGCCGGAATCAGTTGCGGGTCATCGGTCTTCAGCGAGACGACGCGGACACCCGTCATGTCATCCTCCTGTGGAATCGAGCAGATCAGAGCCGAGGAGGAGCCGGATCAGGCCCTGCATCTGCCGGGTCAGCGCCGGAACCTGGGCCAGGTGCTGTGCGTTCGTCGCCGTGCCCGCGGCCACCAGGTCCAGGTATGCGGCGTTGCTGGCGAGGGCCGCCCGGGCGCGGGCGATGAGCAGGTCACGGTTGGTTCGGCGTGCCTCGTCCGTCGACTGCTGCCGCGCCCACGCCTCTTCGGCCGCCGTGAACGGCCGGGACTCGACGACCTCGCCGCCATCGAGCCGCCAGTAGGTGCGGGACGGCACATCCCACTGCTCGGCGATCGATCCGTCGCGGCGCTCAGACGTGAACGGCAGGCCCGGATTCCCTGTCGGGGGTGGCGGCGGCTCCTCAACGGTGGCCACGGTCACGCCTTCAACGTGGTGACGATGACGATGCCCGCGGCCCCCACGTCCCCGGCCGCCGACGAGTTGCTCGGCCCGTTGGATGAGCCGGACGCGCCGCCGCCGTACAGGTTCCCGGCGATGCCGCCCGTCGAGCCGACCGAGATACCGCTGGACCGCTGCAGGGCGCCCAGCGCCGAGCCGCCGCCGTTGTTCATCTTGATCGGAAACCCGGAAACGGTCTGGGAGCATCCGCCGTCGCTGCCGGGGATGCGGACGCTTCCACCTGTTCCCCCGGTGCCGCCGTCGGCGCCCGCGAGGCTGGAGCTGCTGCCTGACGATGCTGTCCCTGCCTGGCTGCCGCCACCGCCGTTGCAGGTGATGTGCGAGCCGAACGAGGACGCGCCACCGTTACCGCCGGCGTTCGCCCCGGCCGCGCCCGCTGTGCCGCCGGCGCCGACGGTGGCGGACTCCGTCGCGCCGAGGGAGGAGGCCGCGAACCAGCCGCGCGCATACTCGCCGCCCCCGCCACCCGGCGACGCGGCACCCTGCCCGGCGCTGGTGGCCGGACAGCCCCCGGAGCCGCCGCCGCCCGCCTGCACCTCGACGATGACGAGCCGGGCCCCGGCCGGTTTGGTCCAGGTGCCGGAGGAGGTGAACGTCTGCACGTCGATGCTGGCGGGGACGATGCCGTCGACGTCCTCGGCCAGGTTCTGCAGGTGCTCCCACAGGCGGGCATGGTCCGTCGACTCGGGGTAGGTGATCCCCTTGGAGGTCTCCTGGCTCATGAACTACGCCTCCAATAGATCGTCAACGTCCATGCAGCGGACCACGAGTTGCGGCCGGCGAACTGGATGTATGGGCTGTCGCTGCTGATGCTGATGGCGATGCCGCCTCGGGTGCCGTTGACGATGGCCTGTGCCCACGCGTCGGGGATCGTGAAGGTGCCGGAGGTGTTGACCTTCAGGCTCGGGCCGGATGTCGTCTCATTCAGCGTGGGTGCACCGCTCGGACGGGTCGCCTGGGTCACGAGGCGGAGCGTGGCCGTGCGTGCGGCGAAGTCGCCGGCGGCGAGCCGCTTCACACGGATCGTGGCCTTGGTGACCGTCGCCCCGGACAGGGAGCGAGGCTTGGAACCGTAGAAGGCGACACCGGTGTTGCGGCCGTAGCTGGAGCCGGAATAGCGGCCCTGGAAGGTGTCCGCCGAGTTGACGCTGCCGATGTCCGTGCGCCACTTGCCGTCCCGGTATGTGGCGGTGGCGACCGGGGTGACGGTGAGCGTGCCTGTCGTCGTCACCGGTTTCGGCGCCGGGGCCGCGTCACCCGTGTCCGGGGCCTCTTCCTGCGGCGTCGGAGTCGGCGGCGGCACAGCAGGGGCCGCGGGAAGGACGTTGGTGGCCACGTAGGTGGAGGCCACGCGCTGGATGATGAGCCGGTCGCCGACAGCAACCGTGAGGCCGGTGACGACGCGGACGGTGGTCTGGATGCCGCCGACCGTGGCGACGCAGGCGCCGGAAGAAACGGTGGAGTCGGCGTACCCGATCAGTGGGCCACTGCGGGCGAGGGACGCTTTGAAGTCTCGCAGGTCAGGCATCGATGGTCCTCACCGTCAGGGTCATTTCGCCCGGCGAGTAGGGCAGCCCCTGTTTCTCGATCACACACGGCTGGCTGATCAGCCCGGCGCCGGTCACAGAGACGATGTCGCCGGGGACGAGGCCGGGGTGGGGAACCATGGTGACGGTGAGCATGCGGGACGCGGTGCGGCGCAGCCGGGCCAGCGTGGTCAGGGCCGCGGCCCTGCACTGCGTCACCGAAGTGAGCAGCGGCGAGGAGAAGAAGTACGGAACTGCCAGCGGCGAGAAGGGGCCGTCGGCTCGCAGGGGGCTGGTGCCGGAGCGGTCGTAGGCGACGCCTTGTACCTGGTCGCCGGTGGAGCTTTCGCCGCGGGCGACGACGACGGTGAAGGCGCCGTCGCGGCTGCTGGCGCTCTGCCAGCGCACCACGGTGCCGCCCGTCCCGTCGGTGATGGCCAGGACAGGGTCGCCGCTGTCGTCGAGAGGCTCGACGCGCAGGAAGCCGTCCTCGGTGACGCGCGGCACGGCCGGCCACGCGTCGAGCACTTCGGACAGGGCGCCCATGCGGTCCTCGTCCCACTGCATGCCCACCGGCACGGACCGGTCGACGAGGGCGCCGTCGAACTCCACGGTCAGCGCCGGTTCGACGAGGGACCGCACCGTGGAGGCGAGCGTCCCGGACGGCTGGAAGGGGGCCACGAACTTGGCCTCCTCGATCAGGCTGAGGAGTCCTTCGGCCTGGACGTTGACGGTGTCGCCGTCGGTCTCCGCAGTCGTGATGAGGAACCAGCCGCGGTCGATCCACTCGGTGCTGCCGCCGACGTCGATGCCGTAGGAGACGCGCAGCTGCTGCCCGTAGGCGGCGAGCGCATGGTCGGGGCTGATGGGGTCCCAGTCGACGCCGCGGTCCCGGCGCGGCACCGTGAGGGTGACCCGCTCGGGCACGGTGAGGGACCGGTCGCGGTCCTCGCCGCCCCCGGCCACGGGAATGTCATCAGCGAGGAGTTCACCGGCCCGCCACGACTCCGCACGCACCACGACGGTGTGGGAGCGCTGTACGACGGCGAGCGCCGCATCGGACATTTCCAGCATCGCTCACGCCCCGAAGTCGCGAAGCGCCAGGTCGAGGAGCGTGGCGTTCTCGGCGGACAGGTCGGCGAGGGTCGTGTAGTTGTCGGCGACGTCCTGGAGTGTGAACCCAGCCGCCTCCAGGATCGACGGCCACGCTTCCGTCTCGACGACGTCCAGCGACCAGCGGCGCAGGGCGTCATACCAGTTGCGGTCCTCGGTGTCGGAGAGCACCACCAGGTAGCCGTCGACGCCCGGCATGGTGGTCTGCTTGCGGATGAGGACGACGCCTTCGGTGGCGGAGCCGAGCACCTCGTGGAGGGCGTCGCCCTCCTCCGCGGTCGATGTGCGCACCAGGATGGTGGCCGACGCGCTGGACCGGGGTCTGCTGACGACGACGATCCGGCCGCCCACGTTGAACTGGCTGCTGTCGCGGTCGCGTTTCTTCTCCGGCCATGAGGCGATGGTCACGACGGCGCCCAGACCACGGATGGCATCGCTGATCACGTCGCCCGTCACGGTTGAGGTGATCGTGCTGGCCGTGTTCACGGTCCACACGTTGCCGTTGACGTCCTCGAGGTCTGCCGAGTAGGAGACGGCGACGCCGAACGGCTGCTCGGCATCCACGCGGAGCAACGCGGCCTGCCCGGTCACGTCGACTGAGTCGGCCGCCCGCACCGCGGTACGGGTGGCGCCGATGACCCGGTACATGGTTGCCGCGACGATGTTCTCCGCGGTCATGCCCGTGACGCTGACCAGGTTGCGGGGCGGGGACACGGTCTGTGCTGTGGCGGCGATGGCCGCCGACGCTTCACGGATCCGCAGCGCGCCGGCCACGCCGGTTGCTGCGGCGGCCAGGGTGGCCGTGATCGTGGGGGCCTGAGTGCCGCTGCCCGACGACACGGAGCACGTCGCGGATATGAGGCGGGCGTCGTGTCCGTCGGTGACGGAGTCGTCGGCCCGCTCGGTCACCGTGCCGAACGTGATGCCCGTCGCCGTGATGGCCTCGGCTGTCGCGGACGCAGTGGACACGCACACGCCGTAGCCGAGCACCGTGAAGTCCCCGGCCGCCCACGTCAGCGCCGTCGACGCCACGGCCGAGAACCCGGTTCCGGAGGATGTGTCTTCGCCGAAGCTGGCCGCCCACCTCCAGCCGGTGCCCGCACTGCGGTCCAGCACCAGCACACGGCCCGCCACCAGCGAGCCCGTCGACCCGGATGGGATCCGCGTCGACGGGACCGCGTCCGACCCGGCCAGTACCCGCGTGAAAAAGGTCAGTCGGCGCGGTCCTGCTGCGGCGCCGAAAACGCCGCCGCCACCGGAGAAGGTGCCTGCGAGGTTCCAGCCGGACGGTGTGGTGGGGACGGACTCGTCGGTGTGTGCCGAGACGACCTGGAGGACAGCGAGCCGCCCAGCTGTGGCGCCGGCCGGGTAGGCGGGGGTGATGGTGTCGGCGTGGGTCGACAGGGCCCCGATGCCGATGTAGGAGATGGCCACTCAGCGCCTCCCCACTTTGGCCCGGTACGCCTGCCGCTGCTCGGAGTCCCGGATCATCGGCGTGACAGTGCCTCGCACCGCGCCAAGGAACTGGCCCGAGTCGAGGTACAGGTCGCCGGTGAAGGCGCCGCCGCCCGCGCCTGCTGTCGTGGCGGCGGGAGGGCCGCCCCATGCGGCGCTGATGGCCGCGGCGGACATGCGCGCGCCTGCCGCCTGCACGTCGACGAGGGACCGGTCCATGCCCTGGACAAGGCCGGCGCCGAGCTGCTTGCCGACCTGATCCCGCATCACCGCGCTTGGCGACTTGATTTTCAGGGCCCTCTTGATCGAGGAGACGAGCTGTTTACCCAGCTTGTCCATCTGCTTCTGCAGGGCCTTCTCCTGCGAGATCAGCCCCGCGAGGAAGCCCTTGCCGGCGTTCTTGCCTGCGTCGTACAGGGCGTCGGCGGTGGTGCGGCCGATACTCGTGGCCAGCTTGGCGCCCTTACCGGCGAGCTGGTTGAGGGTCTGGAACTCGGCGGACGACGCGGTCATGATCCGCTCGGCGAGGTCGCTGCCGGGACCCTCCTCGATGACCTGCCTCAACAAATCCTTGTTCAGGCCGCGCTTGCGCAGGTAGGTGATGTCCCTCTGGAAGTCGGCGGCCTCGGCCTGCTGCTCGCGCAGCCCGGCGATCAGCTCGGCGGCGGTGCCGCCCTTGCCGAGCGCCATGAACTCCTTGCCGCTGGACGTCTGGTCCTTCGCGAACTGGCGGGCCTCAGCGATCTTCTCCCGGACGTCGTCCCGCTGGTTGGCGAGCGACTGCAGTTTGCGGCTGGTCCTGTCGACCTGGCCCGCGAGCCTCCACCCGGCGTTGCCCAACTTTTTCAGGTCCGTGGCCATGGCCTTGGAGGCCGTGCGGATTTCGGAGGCCGACTTGGTGAGGGAACGGGTGAAGTCGCCGAAGTCACCGGGCAGTTCGCGGCGTGCGTTGATGACCGACTGGGGTGTCGCCTTCTTCTTGACGGTGCCGCCGTTGGCGTAGCCGACGATGCCGCCATCGGCGAACATCGTCATCCGGGTGCCGAAGCGGCCCCAGTTGTTGAGGGCGGCGATGAAGCCTGCTGGTCCGAGACCGGACCGCTGTCCTCCCTTGCGGACAGCCTCCGGCACAAGGACGCCCTCGCCCTTGGAGGCCAAAATCAGCTGGTCATCGATGCGCGGCGCGTAACCAGGGATGTAGAAGCCATCGCGGGCCCGGCCGACGATGCCGCCGAAGGAGTTCTTGGAGAAGCCGCCCTCGCCCCGCCCCGGCCGTCCGCTGACGTTGCTCTCGGCGATGGTGCGGCGGACCGTGGTCATCGTGACGGTGACGGACTTGTTCTGCAGGGCCCTGATGGCGGCTGCCAGAGCGTCCACGTTCCGCTTCTGGGCGCCGGTCGGAACCGTGATGACGATCTTCTTACCCTTGGTGCGCTTGATCTTGAAGCCGAGCCGCTCGAGGGCGCTCTCACCTTCCTTGGTGAGCGTGTCGACGGTGATCGTCTTGCCCTTGGTCTTCTTGACCTTGCCCTGCACCGTCTCCAGGTCACGCATCGCGTTGCCGATCTCGGCGCGAACCTCGGTGTCGGTCCTCGGCGGGAGTTGCGCGTAGGTGCCGATCAAATCCTTGATCTGCTTGTCGGTGAACCCGGCCTGCTTCATCGTCCGCTTCAGCGCGGCGATGCTCGTCTCCAGGACCGCGTTCCCGGCCTCGACCGAGCCCTTCTGATCAGCGACGGACTGGGCATAGTCCTGCGCCGACTTCGCCGCGTCCAGGAACGCGGACTTGACCGTGCGGCCCTTGTCGGTGGTGACATCGAGGCTTGTGCCGTTCTCCTTCACGGCCGCCGCGAGGTCGTCGAGGGACTGCTCGAACTGGATCTGCCCCTGAGCCGCACTGATGGCCACGCCGTTCAGCACGTTCAACGCATCGGCCAGCTTCTCCGCCGCCGTGCGCTGATCCTGCATCTCATCAGCCGTCGTCGCCGTCGCATCACCCAGCGAACCCTGCGACTCGGCCGTGATCTTCGCCTGAGTGTCCGCGCCAGTCAGCGCCTCCGCATACTGCGGCAGCAACGTGAGCAGCTTCTCCTGCGACGTGCCGTTCTCCTCGGCCGCCGTCGCCATACGCTTGAACGCCTCGCTGGCACTGTCCGTCGCACCAGAGTTGACCAGCGACGCCAGCGCCTCGTCCAGCGCCGCCACCTTCTCGCGGGCAGCCTCCAGCGTCGGGCCGCCCTCGGCCATCGGATCGAACGTGGAGAAGAAGTCCTCCGTCCGGTCCAGGACGTCCGGGTGAGCGATCCGGGCCACCGCCTCACCGAAGCCGTCCAGATCCTTCCCGAACGTCTTCGTGAGCTCCCCAGCAGCCTTGCCCTTCTGGCCCAGGTCGACCAGCGCGTTGGCCATCTTGGTAGCGTCCGGGCCCGCGCCGCGCATCTTCTCAGCAAGGGTGGAGACGCCCCAGGCGACCGCGGTCAGCGCGCCCAGGACCATGGTGAGCCTGCCGAGCGTCATCAACTGGCCACGTACCACCTGCGCCGTTACACCCATGGCGATCAGTTCGCGGCGCACCAGCATGATGCGCGGCAGCAGCAGGAGCATCGACGAACCCGCCAGGCCGATCACGCCGACCAGCCCGGTCATCATGCCGACGGACTGCTGGATCCCCGGGGGCAGGTTGTTGTAGACGTTGACCAGCCGGGTCACCCACTGCACCATGTCGCGCAAGGCGGAGTTGGCGCCGCTCCCGGTCTCGATGAGTGCGGACTCCACCGCCGCCTTCAGTAGCTTGAAGTCGCCGATCAGGTTGTCCATGCGGGTCATCGCGACGGCCTGCGCATAGCCCTGGTCGTTGACCGCGTCCGTGTACGTGCGGACGCCCTCGGCGCCGTACTTGTAAAGGATGTTCGCCGCCCGCACCGCATCCGAGCCGAAGATCACACCCATGGCGGCGTTACGCGCCTCGGGAGTGAGACCCGCGAACGAGTCCTTCAGCCGGCGGGACATCTCCTGCAACCCGACGAACTGGCCCGTGCTGTCGTAGGCGGTGAACCCGAGCTTGTCCATCGCGGCCTGCGCCTCTTTGGACTGCGGGGTGAGCCGCTGCAGCATCACCTTGAAGCTGGTGCCGGCGTCGGAACCCTTCAGGCCCTCAGCCGCGAACAGGGTCAGCGCACCGACGGTGTCCTCGAGCGACAGCCCGGTCTGGGAGGCGACCTGCCCGGCCATCCGCAGCGACATGCCCATCTGATGCACGTCGGTGGTGCTCTTGTTCGCCGCCGCGGCGAGCAGGTCGGCGATGTGCCCGACATCCCGGCCCTTCAGCCCGAACACGGTCATGGCGTTCGCGGCGATCTCCGCGCCCTCTGCGACGTTGATCTCCGCTGCCGCCGCAAGGTTCAGGGCGCCCTTCAGGGCACCCCCGGCGATGTCCGACACAGACACGCCGGCCTTCGCCAACTCGTGCTGAGCCTCAGCCGCCTCCACCGCGCTGAACGCCGTCGTGCGCCCCGCCTCCAGGGCCGCCGACCGGAGCGTCGCCATTTCGCCCGCGGAAGCCTGCGAGACGGCCTTCACGTTCGACATGGCCTTCTCGAACCGCGCCGCCGCCGCCACAGCCAGGCCGAACACCGCCACCAGGCCAACCGAGGCGCCCTGGATGGCCTGAAGGGTCTTCTTCTGGTTCTCGCCGACCTGGGTCAGAGTGCGGCCTGCGTTCCGCATGCTCGTGCGGATGTTGGTCGACGTCCGCGTCGCCGTGCGCGAGGCGTCCGCCATGCGTGCCCGGAATGCTGCGATGTCCGCGGTGAGGATGACGGAGACGGTACGAACCGCCACGGCTCACCCCCTGGTCAGGTTGACGTGCAGGCCGCGCATGTCACCGCCGCCGTTTTCGAACTGGGCCACCGTGCGCGCCGCCGCATGGCAGGCGTGGCAGCGCACCAGGTGCGCATCCCACTGGCCCTCACTCTTGGCGTCGGTGGCGTCGCTCCAGGGCTGGCGGCAGTCCGGGCACACGTCCTGCTCCACCAGGTGAAGGGCGAGCGCCCACTCCCGGTCCTCGTCGGTCCACAGCGGCTCGCCCGCCTGCGGCCACGAACGGCCGAGGAAGATGCTGCGCGGGACGCCCCACGCCCGGGCGGCCTCTACTTCCCGTCGGTGCGGGAGGCGAGGATCGCGGAGGCGTGCAACGCGAAAGGGACAGCCGTCGCCTCCCCGTTCACCGTCCACGCCGCATCGATCAACTGCTGCCGCTGCCCGGCATTGAGCTGCTCGAACAGTTCGCCGACATCGTCCGGCGTCATCGCCGGGTTGATGGCCGATGCCGCGATGAGGGCCGGGGCGAGGGACTCGTCGTCCCACGACTCGCCCTCCTTGTCACTCGGATGCTGCGCCACCAGATCCGACCAGGCCTTCGCGCCGAGCGCCCGGAACGTGAACTCCACCTCGGAGCCCTGCATCCGCTCCCGCGCCGCCGCGATCTTCTCCGCCAGCGCAATCCCCGGATGAGCATCAGCGATCGACTGCTGCACCCACGACTGCGTCGCCGCCAGCTCCGCCTCGAGCCGCTCCACCTCGGCGGCCACATCCCCGGCCAGGCAGAGGCGGATCGTGTGCTCCCGCGGCTTCGCCTTGGCAAGGATGTCCTTGATGTTGGGCATCAGGCCACCGTCGCCGCCGTGTTGGGCTCCTCCCGGAGCTTCATGTTGGAGGTGAACTTGGCGACCTCGTTCGGCGCCGGCGGGATGCTGTTCCGCTCGCCGCACTCCACCGGATACACCTCGACCTTCTGCCCGGCCGCCCACGCGGTCGTGTACGCGAGGATGCGGCGCACCACCAGGTAGCCCATGGTCTGGTAGGTGAGCGTCGTCCACGGCAGGTCGTCGCCCGCCGAGTCGCCCCGCTTGAACGTCACCTCCGGCGAGAAGCTGCGGCGGCCGGCGCGGTTGGTGGTGAACGTCGACGCGAGCGAGCTGTTGTCGACATCCGCGGTCTCGGCCGGGATGTTCAGGCCGTCCGGGGTGATCCGGGTCGTGAAGTCCAGGCCGGCGTTCAGCTCGGCGGCCGTCGGCGCGGCGATGTTGGCGATGGTGCTCACCCAGTACACCCGGGTCTTACCGTCGTTGATCACGTCGGACATGACGTGCCTCCTTCAGGGCATGAAAAAAGCCCCGAGGACGGGGCGGGACAGGGCAGGCAGTGCGTCAGATGACGAGGCTCGCGACGGTGACACCGGTGGTCGACGAGTAGGTGATGGCGGCACTCGTCCCGTCGGCGGTCGACGCGAAGAGGCGGCCGAGGAGAGGGCCGATCATCTTGTCGCCGGTCGTCGCCGGAACCGTGACGACCAGATCAGCGACAGCCTGGCCGTCGACCTGGGCGGTCGCCGTGACCGTGACGGTCATCGAGCTGCCGTTCGTGTTCTTCACGTGCAGGAACGAGCGGTCGCCGCACGTCACCGTCGTCGACCCGGCCGCCGCCGAATAGGTCGGAGTCAGGCCCGACCGTGCGATGACCTGCTGGGCAAGAAGCGCCATGAGAAAGCTCCAATCAGGCTGGGGTGGACATCAGCCGGTACTGCACCGGCACGAAATACAGCGGCGGAGACACATCGTCGTCACGCTGCACAGGCGGGCCGCCGAGCTCCTCCGGCCGCCACGCCCGCCGCCCGTCGACCGTCAGCGTCCCGTGCAACGCCCGACGGGCCTTGTCGGCGACCCACAGGCAGCGCTCCTCGGTCTTCCCCACGCACGTCACCTGAAAGACCGTGTCGAAGTCCAGGCGGGCGTCGGCCAGCGACTCCGGCACCGAACGGCCCGGAGCGACATACAGCGCGACATACTCGGTCGTCGTGCCGTTCGGTGGCGCCGTCGGCGGAGCGCCGCCGAGCCCCACCGTCAGGCCGCCCGCCTCCAAGGCCGCTTTGACCGCGTCCCGGTGAGGCAGGACCGCCGGCGGGGTACTCACCCGCGGCCCATCTGCGCGCCGATCGCAGCGACATGCGCCGTGAACGCTGCCGCCTCGGCCGCCAGCGCCAGGCCGCCATCGTTGTGCGGCGGGTTCTTCACCGACCCGAACTCCAGCAGGTTCCCCAGCGCCCCCTGCGGCCGGGACTTGTCCGGCCCGATCTCCGCCGACGCCCCAGTCGGGTGCGGGCGCATGTCGTAGCTGATGCTGTTCGGGTACAGACGCGCGTGCCGACCGGACGACGCGACCGCGTTGGCCCGCCAGCCGTTCTTCACATTCAGCGCTCCGCGTGCGACGACCGCCCGCGCCTGCACCTGAGCCCGCACCGCGTTCACCCGGAACACACTGGCCAACTCGTCCAACTGCCGCGTGTTGGCGTTAATGCTCATGACCGGTCCTCCGCGATGATCCGCCACGCCGTCGCCGTGCCGCTGTACTGCACACCCGTCACCCACAACCGCACACCCACCAGACGCGGGTCCGGAGACGCCGACACATCCACCACATCCCCAGGCCTCGGCCGCACACCCGGCGCCGGAAGCAGCGACGAGAACGGCAGCGACACCTTGTACTGCCGCAACGCCACCTCCCGCTCCCCCGCCTGCACCTCCGAGTCGGCCAGCTGGTCAGGCTTCACCCGCGCCATGCCGGAATAGAACGTCACCTCGGGCGGGCCAGGCGTCGAAATACCCGTCACCCGGTCGAACACATCCGGGCCCGGCCGGAACACCGTCACCGTGTCCCGCATCAGCGCCTCAGCCTCAGCACGCCCTGCGGCCAGGGCCGCCTCAAGGGCGGTCACGACGACTTCACCGAGAATGCGGTCCGCCGGTACGGGCGCAGGTCGTCCTTCTGATCCCGTGACAGCCGGGCTCCGCCGATGGTCTCGGCGGCGAAAGTCCGGCTGTAGTCGTCGATCGCCACGGACCTCAGGTTCTCCGGGTTCGACAGGTTGATCTTCGCAAGGTCCACGACGATCTCCACGACATCGTCCGGGATCTCGTCGACGTAGCCGTGGCTGTGCGTGACGCGCACCTTGGGCGCCCACACGCCCTGCACGCGGCTCCACGGCCATCCCATCAGGCGGCCCACCGGATAGCGCGGATCCCCGCGGGTCAGCTCGTTTCCGAGCCGCGTGAAATCGGTGTCCTCCGTGAGAGTGATCTCGACACCGGCATAGCCGGGAATCTCCACCACCGTCAGCGGATGCGTGGCATCGACCACGAGTGGCCGCTGCGGCAGCTGCAGCACCCGGTCCCCGCCACCCAACTCGATCGTCTCGTTCTCCACGAACGTGAAAACCTGCCCCGTGAAACGACGGACGCGGGCAGACCCCCACCGCAGCGCCAACTCAATGTCTGCGCTGGACGCCGAGGCCGGCACGGTGCCGAGATCGGCCGCCGTCGCCAGCGGGGGAAGAGAAGCCACGGCAGCCTCCCCTCAGCCCTCGGCGAGCTTCTTGAGCTGCTTCACCAGCGTCGACCGCGGCTTCTCCGCAGCCTCCTCGACGGCCAGCGCCTCGGCGGCACGATCCGGGTCTTCACCGACCCAGGCCAGCACCTCGGCGGCCGTAGAAGCATCCGCCAGGGAAGCAGGCGGCTCCTTCGGGCCGCCATCTCCCCCGTCCTCATCCGGCTCGGCGTCCAGGCGGGTCACCTTCGCCGCCGCCCGCTCCAACAGCATCGCCGCCAGCTCGCCGGACACCTCCTGGCCTTCGGCGAGCTGGGTCGGCACGTGCCCGTGAAACACCTTCATGGTCTCGTTGACGCGAACGCGCACGAGAGCCTCCCATCGGAAGGCCCCGCCCGGACGCGCCAGGCGGGGCGTGCGATCAGTTCGCGCTGTGCTCCAGCATCACGGCCCGCTTGAACAAAGCGTTGTCGCCGTTCGCCAGCGAGTCCGAGGGAACGCCGTAGTCGCCGACCCACGACCAGGTCGTCGACACGTTCTGCTGGTAGCGGTCCTGCGGCGGGCGCACGATCCGCGCCACGTCCACACCCGGCGCCACGTTGAGCATCGCGATCTCGGGGACGTCGGACACACCCGTCTCACGCAGCAGGCCGGCCGGGTTCTCGAACGGGGCCGCGATCAGAGAACCCGCACCCACCACGATCGGGCGGTGCACCGTCGTCGCGAGATCCTCGTAGCCGGTGGTGGCGGTCGTCAGGTAGGGGACGACCTCGTTGCGGACCCACACGATGCCGCCGAACACGCCGATCGCCAGATCCCGGTACGTCTGCGAGTCGGCGCGCCCCTGGTACAGGTTCTGGAACTCGGTGTCCTCGAACAGCTGCGACTCCGTCACCGAGTCGATGTGCGCGACATAGTTGCCGCCCTCAGCCGACGGGACGTGCATGCGGCGCAGACGGGCCACGGCCGCCCGGAAGTGCGAGAACTTGATCAGGTCGCCCGCCGCCAGGTCGAACGCCGAGTCGTTCGAGGAACCCGCCCGCACCGAGTACGGGGCCTGGGCCGACACGACCGAATCGCCGAGGACATCCGCGCGCGCAGTGCCGAGCGTGAGAACGCCCGTAGAGGTGTTCACGCCCGTCACCGTGTTCGCGACGCCCTCGATCGACACCGTCAGCGGAGTCGACGCCGACACCGCGGTCGGCACGCCGTTGACCAGGACATGCGTGAAGCCGTCCGTGGAGGCGACCTCGATCGACGTGTCCGAGCTGCCCGCGGTACGGCAGTAGGTGCGCCCGCCCGCGTAGCCCTTGTACAGCTTGTTCCTCGCGAGCTGGTTGATGGTCTGCCCGGCGTGAATGCCGAGCCTGCTGACGTCGTTGAGGTACTTCGACGCCTGCGTCATCGACGACTGCAGCAGGTCGGTGTCGATGGACTTGCCGTACTGGTCCATCGTCACGGTCCACTGCTCGATGCTGTACGAGCCCGTGGACGCGTCCGAGCCGGTGGTCGGAGTCGGGTCGGGAGTCATGAGCCCGTTCCGGGTCATGATCTTCGTGTCGCCCTTGGCGCCCTGCCACGGCTCGATGTCCGCGATCTGCGGAAACAGGAGCTCCGGCATCAGCGACTCGCGGAACATACCGTCGAGCAGGCCGTTCTGCATGATGGCGCGGATCGCAGCCGGCAGGGTGGACCGGACATCGTGCCGGGTCAGCCGGAACCACGACCGGCGAGCGGTCAGGGTGGTCATGAGTTCTCCTCTGTGATTTCGACGGACACGAGGTCCGGGAACTGCTGGGCGTACTGCTCCAGCCCCAGCAGCGCGGTTTGGGTGATTGCCGTGATGGCGGCGCAGACCCGCCCGTCTTCGACATGGCCCTCGTGGCCGTCGACCTCGATCGAGGTCCGGCCCTCGCCCAGTCGGGCACGGATACGGATCATCAGCGCAGGCGGACCCCGAGCGCGGCGAGCCCCTTCTGGATCTCCTCGCGCGATGCGTTGCGGTAGTCCTTCGGTGCGGGCTCCTTGCGCGGCCCCTGCGACGGGTCCGGCTTCGGCGCCCTCGACGGGTCCGCTGCAGGCGTGGTCTGCTTGCGCAGGTGCGGCTTGCGCTCCAGAAGGTCGGCCAGGTCCGCGGTGATCGCCTCGGTGTCGATCTCGCCGCCGTCGTCGGCATACTGCGCGAACTTGCCGTTGAGGTGCGCGAGCGCATCGTCCGGGTCGGCGAACTCGGCCGCCGCGGCCTTGACCTCCGCGCGCACCGCGCGCGCCGTGGCGGCCTCAGCGCGCTTCGCCGCCGCCTCCGCCCGGCCGGTGGCTTTCTCCAGCTCGGACTTGTCGCGGTCCTCGAACTCGGCCACCTTGCGGGCCAGCTCGTCAGCGCGCTTCTTCTCGGCCGCCGCGGCCTTCTTGGCCTCCGCGCGGTCCGCCTTCATCTTGTCGAGAGCCTTCTTTCCGGCGTCGCCGAGCTTGTCGGCGCCCTCCGGGTCCGGCTCAGGGTCGGGGTCTCCCTCCGGCTCCGGCGGATCGGCCGGGTCCGGGCTGGGCTCGGGGTCGTCGTGACGGTCCAGCTGGAACCAGTCCGCGCTCTGGGCAGCAGACAGCCAGCGGTTACGGGTGCTGTGCATGTGATGGGTCTCCCGTTGCGGGATCGGACGGACACGCCTTGCGCGCGGCCGGTTAAAGATCGGCTAATCCAGATAGCCGAAGCGCCGGAGCATCGCGATGGCCTCATCGCGCGACCCGGCAAGCTGATAGATCTGCTCAGGCATCAGACGTGGCGTCCGCAGCCGGTATGCCCGGCCGATGTTCGCCGGGACCCGCCCGCGCGCAATGTCGCGGGCCCGCTCCGAACGGAAGAACGCGCCCCGGGTCGTCACGCCCTCGCGGGTCGCCCTCAGCCGCTGCCCGTAGGCAGACGCCGTGTACATGCCCCGGCGGGCATTCACGACCGACGTGATATCCGCGCCGTCACGGATCGCCCGCGCACCCGCGATGGTGAAGATGCGGTCCTGCTCCCGCCGAGACAGCGAACCGAAGTACGTCTGCGCGTCAACAAACCCGCGCGGGCCGCGAGCGCCCACCGTCGGCGCCATCTCGCGATGCTCCAGAAAGCCCCGCCGCAGGCTGCTCCGGGCGACGAGCGTGGCCGGCATGTGGATGCAGTCGCAGCGCGGGTGCCGCTGAAACCCAGCATTCCACCCGAACTCCTTGCCGGACAGGATCGCGCAACGAGCACAACAGGGAGCCGTAGCAATCCGGATGTAGCCCCGGATCGTGCGCCGGCCCGCAATGCCCGCGCCGACCGCCGTGCGACCGGCATCCGTGACCTGCGTGGCCGCCATGCGCAGCATCTGGTTGAGGCCCCGCATCATCGCCTCGGTGTCCGACAGGCCAGCCGCGATCCCCTGCTTCGTGGTGATCACAGGCAGGTACAGCAGCGTGTCCAGCGCCCGCCCGTCCGAGGCGTGCCCAGCGAACGTCGCCGCCCTGAGCCGGGCCGAACCATCCGGGCCGTCGCCATCCGCAGTCTCGATCGCATCGAGGTAAGGGTCGGCCTGGGCGGCGGCGGCCAGTTGCCCAACCGCCACCGCCTCCACCACCCCTGGCCCCACCAGGGTCTCCCACGAGCCCGTAAGATCCCGCGAGTCCAACTCCCGCCACAACGTCTGCACCCGGTTCACCGCAGACCGCGTCAGGCGGGCCTGCGCCACGTAGTACGCCTCCGCCAGATCGACAGACGACAGACGCGCTGGCGCCGTCGTCACGACACACCCGCAGGCTCAGGCACCGGGTCGTCCGCCTCCTCCTCCGGCGGCGGCTTCGGACCCGCCTCCAGCGCCGCCAAATCGCCAGCGAGGATTCGCTTCATCGCGTCCTCGGCGGCCTCCTCGTCGGCGGCCTCCATGCGGGCGATCTGGGCCTGCGTATAGCCCATGTCCTCCCGGGTCTGCCGCAGCGGCACAATCTTCGCCGTGTGCAGCTTCACCGCCGCATCCGCCTTCTGAGCCACCGTCGGCGTCGAAGCGTCACGCCAGATCGTCTCCAGCGCCAACACCCGCGGATCGAAAGCGCCGTCGCGGAACCGCAGTGCGAGCCGCATGACCCGCTCCCACGCCTCGCCCCACTCCCGCTGCTTACGCTCCGCACGCTTCACCAGCCGCGACTCGCTCGAGCGGATCGCATCCGCGCTCGCCGGGTTCTCCGTGGCATAGCCCAAGAAGTGCGGCGGCAGACCAGCCAGCGACGCCACCAGCCGGGCCAACTGGTTGATCGTGTCGTGGAAGTTCGACAGCGACGCCTCCGGGAACTGCACGACGTCCGCGCCGTCCTCCTTGCGGTTGCGGGACGTCGCCCACATCCGGCCGATGATCCGCGAGAACGCCGACACCCGGCGGCCCTGCTCGTCGACAAAGTCCTGATCGCCGAACCCGAACGCCACCCGGCGCGGCGTCGCGTGATATTCCGCGCTCACCATCATGTCCGTGGCGATCTTGCAGCAGGCGTCAGAGATCGGAATGACCGCCTTGAACTCCGACACCCCACCCGGACGCTTCAACCGCGGCCGGTTCGCCAGCACAACCACCGGCACCTCGCCCAGATTGTGCTCGTCCATCTCGTGCTCAGGATCCGAAATCCACGAACCCGAGCGGTCCCTCACCCACCACGACGTCGAGTCCGGCAGATACAAGGTGGCGTAGTCGACCGGCGACTCACCCCCCGGCTCCTCACACCAGCGCTTCACCGCAGCAGCCACCGCGCCCGTGCGCGGATCATGCTCGGCGAACACGTCCAGCGCCGACTCCACCGTGATCAACGGCGTCTCGGCATCGTTCTCCCGGGCGCCCACGATCACGTAACTGCGGCGCATCACCAGCGCATCCAAATGCCCCTGATGCGACGCCGCATCCAGCCGATTCGCCTGCCAGATCCGCCACAAATCCTCGTCCGCCTCCGCCTCCTCAGGGAAACGGAAACCCTCGACGTCCAGGCGCTCCTCAATCGAGTCGGCCACCAACTGCGGCCAGTTCACCACCACCTGGCGGACCCGTTCGTCCATCTCCGCCTGCAACTCCGGCGCCATATACGACAGCGGCTGCTCACCCTCGTAGTACAGGTCCAGCAGCCTCAGATCCGGCTTCTCCCGGTCATGGCAGTCGATCAGATGCTTCAACCACTCCAGCTCAGTGCGCTCCACCAGCCCACCTCGCCCTCACCGCAGAATCAGCATCTTCGACGACTTCCGAGGGCGGGCCAGGCCGGCCGCGATGGCATCGCTGGCCGCCTCGTGCGCCAGGATCGAGCAGACAGCAAGGTCGATCTTCTGGTGGATGGCAGCCTTCCGGAGCACATACCGGTTCGCCGGCCGGGCCGCCTTACGGGCATTCCGTACATGGATTGACGTCGTCTCGCACCCGTCGTGCCGGAACACCGTGTCGGCCTTCACCACATCCGTCAGCAACTGCTCGCACGCAGCATGCATCTGCACCGGCCGGGACGTGTGCCACTCCGTGACGCGCTTCTCGCCGTGCCGCGCCTGCCACTGAGCCACCTCGCTCGTCCAGTACGGCGGATCCGCATACATACGGATCACGTCGTACCGATCGAACAATTCATCCACCGCGGCATCGACCTCAAGCCGCGGCACCTGACCGTCCCACTCCACCGGATCCCAAATGCAGCGACGCCTGTCTGGCCCATACAGCGGCGTGAACTGGAAACCTTCCAGCGTCTCCGCACGAATGCCCGTCCAGTCGTCCACCTCAGAGCCATCGAAGCCGAGCACGATCCGCGTACCGTCCGGAACATCCTCAAGAGCACGCCGAGCATCCCAACGGTCCTGCTGCAGCCATGCACCCATGCCAGCCGTGATGCGGTTCCCGTGGAAGCGCTCAGCCTCAGCAGGCTCTTTCTCCAGCAGTTCAGATGCCTCGCCCTCGATGGCGTCGAGGTCGATGTGCGTGCTGCCCTGGTAGACGGCAGCGTGGATCTTCCGCCGGTCCGCCTTCTTGCCATAGTCGAGGTCCTTAGGCGGCAGCCGGTGGAACCGGTAGACATCCTTGACCTTGGTCTCTGCCGTCTTTTGCGCCACCGAGTTCTCAGTGGGATCCCAGGCGTTCGTCTGCTCAAGGGAGCGCCCCGACATGCCGGCCAGACCCCGGCGCTGCGTCGTGGCGACCTTGGTCATGCCATTGCCGTCGGTCCAAATACCGGTCTCGTCCTGCGAGGCGAACGTGATCGGGTTGCCCAGACGGGACTGTGCGCTTGAAGTAACAACGTCGATACGGCCGTCGTTGGGCAGGCGGATGAACTGCTCGCCCACTCGCATCAGCTCGGAGAGCGGCCCGTTTCGGATCATCTCCTGGAGCGGACGGTAGGTGTTGTCCGTCTGGTCCTCGGACGTAGCCGTGATCTGGATCAGCGGCTTGTTCCAGGGCCGGCCCATCGGCTCGCCAGGCTCGTACTCGTACACCCACCCGCAACCGCAGCGGTAGTCCGTGCAGCGGTAGCGCTCACCTCCGCGCGCCCATCCGTTGAAGAGCACCGGGCCTACACCCTCGGCAGCCACGATGCTCGCCGCCCAGGGCCCCTTGCCGGATTTCTGCGGTGCGACTGCCTGCGCACGCCGGAAATGAAAGGCCGTCGACAACTGCCCCAACTCGGCTTCCGGCCTGACCCGGTAGAGGTTGGCCGTGATGCGGAGCTGCCAGTCATACATCTCGAACGGCAAGGGCGTGTCGTCTAGGCCACCGACCGACTGGAGACGGCAGTGTCGCGTGATCCAGTCGGGGACGACGAACAAGGTCGGGAAGTCGGTGGACCAGGTTCCGTCGTCAGCCGCTACCACCGGCCACCGCCCTCAGCCGGGCACGCGCCGAGGTCGGCGCGATGGTCGGCGAAGGCCCGGCCGACATCTCGCGTTCCTCGTTGGGACGCTCGATGCGCCACCGGTTAGCCCGCATGCCGGGCGTCGTCAGTCCCAGGCTGTCGGCCATCTGCCGCACGAGGGTGCCCAGGTTGACGAATGCGTCGGGTTGCTCAGCCTGGACGAGGCGCCGGACGTACAGGGCGACCTCAATGTCCTGGCCGTATCGCTCCCACATCAGGGCCTGCGGCATCTCCCAGAGCCGGTCCCACAATTTGGCTTCGCGGTCGGTCAGCTCGATGAGCGGCCATTCGGGCGTTGCGCCCTGACGGCCCTCGGCGGGCAGAATCGTCCACTCGCCAGCATCCCGCTCACGCCGCAGCGCTTCAGGGTCAGGCGGAGGACCAGACCGAGTGCGTGCACCACCCTTCGGCATATCGATCACTCCAACTAGCCGCGTTGCGCGGCGTAGAACCCGGCCAAGCCTTGCGCTCAGCCGATCAACAACAACTGCTCGCCACCGCCCCGATTGCCCTTTGAGCTGTTGCAACCCAAGTGGGCCAGGCGGACGTTCGCCGGGGTGTGTGGGCCCTGCTTCGAGAGCGGGACCACGTGATCCAGACTCGCGCTTCTCGGGTGCGGCCAAGCGATCTTCTTGCCGACCCGAGTACCGCAGATGTGACAGCGCCAGCCGTCGCGTTCAGCTATGTCTGCGAGCAGGACCGGCTCGCCAGTCGACGTCTGCTTCTTCTGCGCGCGCCGCCGGTGGTAGCGGTCGCGGCGCTTGTCGTTCCACGGCTCCGGCTTCTGTCGGCCGTCCGCCCGCGACTCCCGGTTGTACAGCAGCTTCCCGTGCTTCTCCGAGCAACAGCGCTGGCCCTCGCGATAGGGCTGGAACTCCTCGCCGCACTCTGAGAGGGCGCAGCTGCGAGTCGGTAGTGGATCGGGCAACCGCTCACCGCGCGCGATCTCGCCACAGCGCGTCGTGCAGTACTTCGCCTGGGCGCTCCGTTCCGACATATCAGCGCCGCAACCTGGACAGGCTCGAGCGAGCTGGCGAAGGATCCCAGGATGCAGGCGAGCCCATGCGCGGCAACGCTCGCTGCACCATCGCCGAGGGTTCCGCTCACGGGGGCTAGGGGTGATCGCCTGCCCGCAACCAGGGCATGTACGCAATTCATCCATGGTGCTCTCAGGGTAGGGCGAGGCACTGACACCAAGTCAGATCTTGCCGAAGAGGGCTCCCGACTGATGATTACAATGCGTCACTCTGTACGCGATCATGGAAGTTCTGATCTTGACCGGCCTTCCGCAGCCCTCCCCGGCGGTCCGCCAGAGAGGCCCGGAGGGGGCCATCCCCCTACCCTGAGTGACCATCGACCGCGCGGCCGGCCACTCGCCGTCACGCATTCCAGCCGCCCGGGGTGCTGACCGCAGTCTTGCGGCCATGGCACCCAGCGCAGATGCCCCGCAGGCGGTGCGGGGAGTCCGGATCGGGTACGCCGGCGGCCACGAGGTCGCGGCGTTCGTCGGGGTAGTGGTCAGCGACGGTGGCCGGCTGTCGACATGGGCCGTCGTGCGCGTGCCCGTCATCAGTGCAGACGCAGAGCCGGTCACGTTCGAGGACCGCACGTCGTGCTGCCTGCCATCCTGGTCCGCCGTACCCGCGCTGCCGTGCCGTACCGCGCTGCTTCTCTGCCTTGGCCCGGCATCCGTCGCATCTGCCGCCCTGCGTGTACTCGGGGCAGCCGGGTGTTGAGCAGACTCGCCATCCGTTTCGTCTGCCCATGCCGCCTCCGTCCCGGTACGGTGTCGCCCTCGACTTGTGGGGGTTTGATGCAGGGGAATGTGGCTGCCGGTGTGCTGGTGGTGGCGATGTGTGCGCTGGTGTTCGGCTGGGTTGGTCGTCTGCCGTGGTTGATGGTGGCCGCGGTGCTGGTCCTGATCGCCGTGTTCGTGGGGTTCGGCCGGCACATGCGTGTGGACCGGGAGCACGGGCGGGATCGGCCGTGGCGTGACCGTGGGCAGGCTGACGGTTAGGCCGTGGTCTGATCGTCGATGAGCCCGAGGGTGTCGAGTGCGGTCAGCAGGCTGGCGAGAGCCGCGTTGCCACCACGCGATCCGGTGACGGCCTGCTGCGTGACGGGGTTCTTGCCGTGGAAGCCGAGCCGATTGGCGTCGGGGTCGATGACGTGGACGACGGCCCCGTACAGGGCTGCCACGAACTCGCGCTTACCCGCGTGCTGCACGTTGAGGGCGTCGGCCGAGTAACGGTCGTAGCTGCGCTGAGTGCCGTTGAAGCCGGTCCCGGACCAGTTCGAGACGATCAGGTCCGCGCCGGTGGCTTCCAAGTCCAGTGCGCCGCCGCCTCGCCGGAAGCGGTAGCCCTTGGCGTTGTCCTTGACGGTGAGGTCTCCGCCGGAGATGAGGGCGTTCCCTGTGACGTTGAGCGCGGCAAGGAACGCGGTTCCGTTCTCGATGGCGGCGACGCGGCCGAGGCAGTCGTCTACGAATCCGTTGAGCGCGGTCACGGTGCCGCTGAGTGTGGTCACTGTGCCGGTGAGGGTGTTGACGACGGTGATCGTCGCGAACTGGCCGTCGGCGTAGGCCCGGTCACCGTGTGGGTCCGCGGCCCCCGTGTGGGTCGTGACCTTGGCGGTTGCGCCTGCCATGGTCTCGAGAAGCGCCGTGTTCGGGATGCCGTGCACATCGGTGGTGTCCGCCGAGTGTGCGGTCACCTTGCTGGTGGCGTCGGCGGCTGCCGCGGCCTGGGCTGCTGCGGCGGCACCACCCGCGTCGAAGAGGGCGATCGTAGCGGCGGCCAACGCCGGGTTCGGGTACGAGCCGGTGAGCGCTCCGCCTGCCGGTCCGCTCGGCGGGAGCGACTGGCCGCTGCCGCCCGGCGCGGACACGGGGGCGAGCACGGACAGGTCGACGGTCGGGCCGAGCGTGGACGGCAGGTCGATCCAGTAGGTGCGGCGTTGCCCGCCGGTGGGCTGCTCGTCGACCCGCCACCGCCAGCCTGTCGGCTGTACGTCGGTGTCGTCATTGCAGAGCAGGGTGGTGCTCAGCTGCCCTGATCCGTTGAGTGTCACGGTGCCGGCGCCGCTGTAGATGGCGTGCTGTGTGGAGTCGACGAGGACCGTGGAGGGGGTGAAGACGACACTGCCCGCGCGTGCTGCGCCTGCCACGGGGACGGGGAACGTGCCGGTGACGGTGATCGTGGAGGCGCCTACGGGGAAGGGCACGGTCACCTCCAGGGGTTGGGTGTCCCGCGGCCCGGGGTGGGGTCCGGCGGGCGGCGGGACGGTTCAGGCGGCGCGTCGCACGGCGTCGGCGTTGTCGCGGGCCTGCTTGTGGGCTTCGGCGATCTGCTGCTGGCTGTAGATGCGGCGGCCGTGCTCGTCGGTGCGCGGATCCTTCAGCAGGCCGCGGCGTTCCCAGCCGTAGATGGTCTGTCGGCTGCCGCCGATGAATGCGGCGGCTTGGGAGACGGTGAACCACAACATCCCGGCTGCTTCGCGTCCGTCTGCGTCACGGTGGTCGTCGGGGCGGGGCATGGCACCTCCCCTGACATGCGGAAACCCCCGCGCATGTGGCGGGGGTTCCGTGGTGCTTGTGGGCACAGAGGTCCCTAGGTGACTCCGAGTATGCATTGCAGGTCAGGGCATTGCAAGGAGATCCGGTGTCAGGTCGGATCGGGAACGGCGGTCAGGTCCATTCCCAGGTCTGTCGGGCTGCTGCGGCTCGGCGCGCTGATCCGGCGAGGAGGGTGGCGAGCTGGCCCCATTCGGGGTTCATGGCCCGGCTGTTGGCGGCTTTGGTGAGGAGTTCACCGATCCGGCCGGCCTCGGCGGGCGGCGTGTAGACGGGGACGCTGAGGTGTCCGTCGAAGAGGTGGGCGACCTCGCGCCATTCCGTCCCGGTGAGTGCGTGGGCGAGGTGGGTGCCGAGGTTGCTGATGGTGAGTGCGGATCGGGTGGAGGGCACGCCGTGGCTGATGCTGATTCCCATCAGGCGGCCTGCTTCTGCTGCCAGGCGGCGAGTTTGCGTTCGCCGTCGGCTCGGGCCGCGGCCTCGGTGGGCTGCGGGTCGGATTGGGCGAGGGTGTTGCCGGTGGCCGAGTGGATGGCGGCGGCGACCCACGTGTTGGCGGGTACGGCGAGGCCGCGGTCGAGGTTTGCGGGCATGCGGCCGTAGGACTGGAAGACGTCCCACTCGATGTCGGGCTGGGGCATTACTTTCTCCCTTGCTGGGGTGGCTACTTCCTGGTGGGGACGTGGCGCTGATCGGGGTCGTGTTCGGCGTGGTAGGAGGCTGCGAGGATCGCTCCGGTGCCGCTGTTGTAGGGCGTGTTCTGGAGGTTGGGGCAGCCGGAGCAGACGACGCGGAACTCGTCGGCGGTGTGGTCGGCTTGGGCGTAGACGAATGAGCCGTCCGGGGCTTCGAGGATTTTGCTGATGCGTTCGAATGCCATGCGGACTCCCTGTGAGCGGTCAGAGGGTGCGGGCGTGGGCGAGTGCGGCGGCGCGGTCGAGGTAGAGGAGGGGCTGGCGCGGGCCATTCCGGGCGTCATTCCAGCTAGGAATGGATTCGGCGCCGGAGAAGTCCCTCCGGATGGTTTCGAGGAGGATGCGGCAGGCGTCGTCGGCTGCCCCGCCGGTGGGTGCTTCGGCGCGGATGGCTCCGATGAGGCAGTTGGCGCCTTGTTCGTCGCGGAGTGCTCCGGTGCACCAGCCGCCGGTTTCGAGGCGGAGGCGGGCTTTGTGGAGGGTGGCCGCGACGGGGGTGGTGTAGGGGCACGGTGCGGGTTGCGGGGTGTTGACGGGGTTCCGGATGACGTCGGCCAGGTCGAGCGGTTGGGTGTTGATGCGGGCGTCGACGGCGAGGGCGGCGAGGGCGAGCCGCTCGTCGAAGCTCAGCGCGGTGGCGCTCGGAGCGGACGGGGCGAGCGTCTTGGTGGTCACGGCTGGGCCTTTCCGCTGCCCTTGCATTCGCCGCAGTTGGCCTTGATCTGCTTGCCGCCGAATGCGCTGTAGAGGACGCCGTTTCCGGTGCAGCACCAACACGGGCCTCGTGCTTGCGCTTCGGCGGGTGAGACGGTTCCGTTCTGCGCATCCCACTGCTGGTCTGTCATGGCGCGGGGCATGATGGGGGTCTCCTGGTTCGCTGGTTCGGGCTGGGTGGGTGGGGCGCCCCTGGTTGCTGGCAGGCTGGTGGGGCGCCCCGGCTTGGTTAGCCGCGCTGGCGGCGCATCTCGGCCTTGATGTCCTCGTTGGACGCCCCCGCGTCGAGGGCGCGGCCGACCGCGCGCATCACCTCGCGCGGGTCGGTGAGGCAGTCCGGGCCGCCGTGCGCGAGCACTTCACGGGCGGCTTCTTCGATTGCCTGCTGTCGATCCATTTCGTGTCCTTTCAGTCGTTGTCAGACGCGCCAGGTTCCGAGGGGGCGCCGCTTGCGCGGGTCACTGCCCTGGTTGGCCCGCTTCTCCAGTCCGCGGAGTTCGGCTTCGTCAAGGACGCCCTCGTAGTCGTTGCTACCGAGGGGCCCGGCGACCTGCCGCGGCGGGGTGGCGACGTTGCGGACGCCGGCCGGGGGCTGCTCGTAGACGGGGCCCCAGTTCTGGCAGAGCTGGACGGCGTCCATGCTCCCGTTGGTGCAGGGGGTGCCGGTGAACGGCCGCCGCTGCGTGAAGGTGATCTCGCTGTACAGCTGGGAGTCTTCGTAGGGGGCGAGGTTGGTGGCCATTTCGTACAGCACGTAGTAGGACTTGCCGATCTGCGCCTGTCGGGCGAACTTCTTGGCCTCGTTGGGCTGCCAGCACTTGGACATGGGTGATCTTCTCCGTTTCGGGTTTGTGGTGGTTTGTTCTTGCTGCTCGGGGCTGCTCAGCGGCTAAAGGTGCAGGTCAGGGCTGCTCAGGTTCCTGCTCACGTGCCGCTCAGAGCAGTTGTTGAGCAGGCCCTGAGCGGCAGCCTGAGCGGCTGTGACCTGCGGGTTTGCGGCGTGAGCAGGGCTGAGCAGGTCCTGATCAGGGGTGCATACTTCGCGTAACGGTCACAGCAGGTGGCGGAGACGATCACGCTTGAAGCCGCGCGGATTGGCCTCCTCGCCGATCTGGCCGAGCGTGATCGGGGCGCCGGCGCCCGCATCCTTCAGCAGCGCCTTCAACTGGTCGACCGGCAGTTCGCCGTAGGCCTCGGGGTCGTACTCGCGGAGCGCCCGGAGAAGCACCTCGGTCTTCATCCGGTCGACCCCGGCCTTCTCCATGACGGCTACCGCGTCCTCGACGGCGGTACGAGCAGCGCCGTCCGTCAGCGGGTCGGCCTCGGCAGGCTGAGCTCCGCACAGCCTCAGCAGCGCATCCCAGGTGAGCAGTTTGACCGGGGCGTCCTTCTTGATGTTGCCGTCGTTGTCGTAGACCGCCTCGACATACTCGGGCAGGTCCACGCCACGCATGGCGTCGAGACTGTCCTGGTCGGGCTCGACCAGCCCGGCTTCCAGGCGCTCCTCGGCGAGCTTACGCAGGGTGGCGGACGGGGTTTCGTGGATGGCGTACTCGATCGGCTCGTCGGGCCGGCCGGGGACGCCTTGGATGTAGATGTGACCGGCGTCCTTGGGGTCGGTGTCGGTGGCCGGGGACAGCTTGTGCGGCAGGTAGCCCTCGTTGACGGAGCCGTCGCCGAACACGGCGCGGGTGTCGCCGACCTTGCAGGGGCCGACCGCCTTGAGGGCGACCATCTGCGCGAAGTTCTCGCCGAGGTAGCCTTTCTGACCGCCCTGTGAGGCGATCTCGACCTCGATGAGTTCCTTGCGGCCGACGAGCAGCAGGTCGAACGCAAGCTTCTTCGCCAGCTCGGTGGCCTTCGGGAACTCGTCGAAGAAGATCGTCACGGCGGGATGCTGGGCGCTGGCCTTCCACTTCTTGCCCATGCCGAGCTTCTGCCGCAGTCGGGCACGGGCCTTCGACATGACCAGGAAGAACAGCAGGACAGCTTCGATCTGCTCGTTGGTACGGGCGGTGATCCGCACGCAGTCGCCGAGGTCTTCGAGGCCGTCGCCGTGCGGGTCGAGGTCGATGGTGATGTTGTCGTAGCAGGCCGTCGTACCCTCGGCCAGCCCCTGGAGGATGCCGGTCTTGCCGCCACCCGAGGCAGCCACCCACAGGCCCATGACGCCGGCCAGCGAAAGTTCCAGCGGGTCACCGCCGACGGAGGTTCCGATACGGAACTTGTCAGTGATCGACATCGACTTGGGGGCGCGGTAGGGCAGGCCGGGCGCGGTGGCGAACGGGTCACCGTCGACGAGTCGCAGGATGGCGCACGCCCGCCGGGCCTTGATCGGCTGCGGTCGGACTCCGTTGGCCGGCAGGTCGAACTTGGTCTCCAGGTCACCGCTCTTCACGATGATGGCCTCGGGAGTGCCTTCGCTGACACGGACGGTGCACTGCCAGCCCCACGGCTGCCGCTGCACGTCCGACACCTCGACGATCGGCACATTCTCCGCCCGGGCCGCCAGCAGCACGCACTGAGCGGCCTGGTCAGGGGTGCGCACGTTACGGATGGGGAACGGCTTGGCGCCTTCGGGCAGTTGCTCGACGGACATGACGACGTTCCCGCCGACGATCGGCGCCGCACCCCCGGCCGGCTCCGCCAGGAACGTGGCGGGCAGGGCCGGGGTCTGGGCGAAAGGGGCCGCGGCCTCCTGGTCCTCAACATGCGGGCGGGACAGGAACCACCAGCCGAACCCGGCCGCGGGAATCGACAGCAGGAGCAGGCCGGGCTCGGTGGAAACGCCGTGCAGGTAGGCGTAGCCGCCGGCCAGAACAGCGCCGACACGGGTCGCCTTCTTCATCCAACGCGCCTGGTCGACCTCTTTACCTGTGGGCGGGGTGACGGCGATCATCGGGCCTTCGGTGGCCCGGGTCTCGACTCGGGCCTGCAGCGCGGCGAGCTCTCCCCGGATGCGTTCCACCTGCGGGGTTGTTTCCTTGCCCTGCCGGGCGGCGTCCACGCGGGCCTCTGCGAGACGGCCGTTGACGCGGCCGACTTCACGCAGCAGGTGGTCGTCCTGCTGCTGGGCCTTGCGCCGCTTGGCGTCGACGACGCGCTCGGCAAGCTCGTGGTCGTCGAGGTCGGCGGTGGCGAACCAGTCGCGGAGTCGGCGGCCGGCGTTCTGCTTCTGCCCGTCGAAGGCGGTCTTGGCTTTCGCCTTGTGCTCGTCCCAGCGACCGCCGTCCTGGGTGGTCTGGGCTGCGACCGGCTGGCCGGGCTGCTGAATTTCGGTGGCCACTGGCCTGGTCCTTCCGTGTGGGGGCGGGGCCCGGGCTGGGCCCCGCGTCGACGAGTGGCTACAGGCCGCTGAGGACGTTGCCGAGGGAGCTGATCGCGGACTCGGTGAGGCTGTCGCCCATGGCGCCGACGACCGTCCCCGAGATGGCGATGCCGAACAGGGTCACGAGGACCGCGTCGCCGACCCGCATGGGGCCGTTCTTGACCCGGACGAAAACGATGACGCCGAGGACGAGGATGGCGACGATGCCGGCGCCGATCGCCCCGCCACCGGCCTGCGTCTGGATCTGCTCGCCGTTGACACCAGCGGGCTGGCCGCCGACCGGGTTCTGCAGCTGGGCGCCGGAGCCCGGGTCGGTGGTGAGGCCGGACGGGTTCGGGACGGGCTGCTTCTCGGCGACCGCGACGACGGTGGCGTGGTGCTCCTCGGCGTTCGCGGTGATGACCGCGGGCCCGCCGAGGAGGGCAATGGCCGCGCCGCCCGAGACGGCAATCCGGCGAAGAGTCTGGTTCATGACGGGGTCTCCAATGGGGTGAGTTAGCTGGCGTTCTCAGCGGGCGTAGGCGTGCGCTCGGCGCGGGCCTGGGAGCGGGCGATGGGGTGGTTGGGCTGGCTGTCGCCGGGCGTGCGGCGGGGCGGGGTTCCGCCGTTGTTGCGGCGCCCGTCGGGGGCGTTCGGGTCGCGCTTCGGCTTGGCAGGTCGTTGGGAATTGACCAGCGACATCGAGCCCAAAACCGGGGCGTCGGTGACGGTCCGCATGTGGGCCTGCGCTGCCCGCGACTGCGCCTCGATTTCGGCACGGATACCGACCGTCTTGCAGCCAGTGACGAGGAACCAGGCCTCGCCCCAGATCTGCTCGGTGACGTACTGGGAGCCGCGGGCCGCGCGGAGTGCGTCGGCGACATGCCACACGTCGTCGTGGCTGGCCTTGCGGTCAGCGTCCCTACGCGCCTGCTCCTCCTCGGCACGCTTCTGCGCAGCGACCTTCTCGGCGGCTGCCCTCGCGTCGGCAGCCTTCTTCTCGTCGGCCGCCTTCTTGCGGGCGGCGTCCGCCTCGGCCTTGGCCCGGGAGGCGGCACGGCGGTCGCGCAGCGACGGGATGCCGTCAGCCCGCTGCGCGATGCCGTGCTCATAAGCCATCAGCACGACCGGACCGCCGACCGAGGCGAGCGCACCGATGAGGCCGGCGTTGAATCCGATGGCCGCGTCGGTGAGTCCGCCGTACAGGTTCACTGCCGCAGCGATCGCCGCGCCGATCATGATGCCGATCCGGTAAGGCATCACGTCACGGCGGTGAGCGACTGCCCACGTGGCGCCGAAGGCGAGTACCAAGGCGAGGCCCTCGAGGAGTCCGGGGGCGGCGACGAGGAACGGCCTCTGCGGGTCCCAGAAGTGCATGAACTGCACCGGAGCAGCGATGATCAGACCGACGGCGTAGATGCCGCGCGCACCCCACTTCCACCACCGCTCCGCGCGCTCCTGCTCGGCCGCCTGCTGTGCCTCACGCTCGGCGGCTTCCTTCTCCGCGTCGGCGGCCTTCTTCTCCTCCGCCTTCGATTTGGCGGTCTCGGCGGCCTTCTTAGCGACGTAGGCCTGGTGGTCGACCTTGTCCTTCTCCAGGCGCATGGCGGCACGCTCGTTGGCGATGCGGTCCTTCTCGGCCTGCTCTCGGGCAAGAATCTGGGTGGCCTTCGCGTCGCCTTCGGCCTGGATGCGGAGGGCTTCGGCTTTGGCGGCGGCCTCGGTTCGGATCGCCTCCGCCTCGGCGTGCGCGACCGGGTCGTACTCGAACCGGGGCTCAGGCGAGGCCACGGCGCGGCCGTTGACCTTCTCGACGGATGTGGCGGTCACAGCGGATCAGTCCCTTCGATGCTTCGGTACGGGTTCAGGCGGTGGCGGGCCGGTGTCGCAGCCAGAGCGCGACGGCGCCGAGGGCGAGCACAGGGCCGGGGATCATGCCGACGACCACGGCCAAGCCGGCGGCAGCAAGACCGATCGGGGCGGCCACGGCGGGCCACAAGCCGACGACGATCAGGAACGCGGCAAGAAGCGCCCAGCGGAGGATGCGGAACATGACGACCTCACTCGGGGTCGAATCGGATGGGGTGGGTGGTGCTGCGCCAGTTCTCCTTGCCGCCCGACCTGGTGGGGTCGGGCGGCGCGGACAGCCGGTCAGCTGTGGTTGGCGTTGGCGTGGTCGCAGCTGTCGGAGCACTTCTCGAAGCGGACCCCCAGGAGCGGCCCGGTGATCTTGTTGGCGGCCTGGACGCCCTGGTCGCCGGCGACCTTCTGACCCACGCGGGCAACGGTCGAAGCGGCAGAATCGGCAGCCTTGCTGAACAGGCCCATCAGGGTTCCTTTCGGGTTGGGGTTGGAGGCGCTGTTGCGGTTCCCCTCACCGCCCGTGCGAGACGGGCCGGGCGGGCAGCCGGTCAGCGCTTGTTGATCGAGTTCAGGTGGCGGAGACCGCGCTCCAGCTCCTCGGCCGTGAACTCCTCGTCCAGCGCCTTACCGATGGCCGCCTCCCGCTGGCCGCTCACCTTCACCTGCACGGTGATCGCGGTGGCGTAGCGGGCGATCCGCTCGTCGCTCCAGCCCGGCTTGTTGCTGGTCGCACGCGGCATAACAAGATCCTTCCGATCGGCGAATAGGGGATGGTGCAGTGCCCTGGTCTGCTGTCGAGGCGTAGGCCCTGGTTCGGCCTGGCGGGGCTGGGCCGTGGCGGCGGCCGGGGGATGTACCGCCGCCACGGCGTCTCGGGGCCGGATCAGGCTGCGGCCGGGTAGTCGAAGCCGTTCAGCTCGTCGGCCAGCTCGGGGTCGGCGACCTGGCGGATCTGCCGCATGCGGGCCAGGTCGCCGTCGGCGCGGGCCTTGGCGTACTCGCCGAACAGGTCGCTGATGCTGAGGACGGTGGCCTCGGCCACGGTCGTGTTGGCGCGGGCCTTCCGGCCCAGCTCGGTGGCGCCCAGGTCAGCGGAGATCAGGTACGGGGACATGGCTGGTGAGCCCTCTCGGGTTGGTTCGGGTGGGGTGGGGAGCCGCAGGCGGCGGGGCCGCGGGGGATGTGGTCATCCCGCCGCCTGCGGCGATAAGGGGGGTTAGTGCTGCTGCTGTGCGGCGAGGCGGGCGGCCTCGGCGGCGGCGCGCTCGGCGGCTGCCGCTGCAGCCATGGCTTCCACGATCCGCTGCTGGGCGAGGGCGTCAGCGGCCTGCTGCTCCGTCACGACTCGCCACCCCCCGTCAGCAATTCGACGAGCTCGGCAAGGATCGTCTCGAGCCGGCCCAGAGCCCGGGCGACGCTGCCGCGCTGGGACATATCCAGCCGCTTCGCCGACTCCAGCACGCGCCGGGCCCGCACAACGGCCGCAGACTCGGCGCCAGCCCCCTCGAGCAGAACCTCGACGTCGTACTCCAGCCGGCCAACCAGGCGGGCAACCGCCCGACCATCCTCCGCATCCACAGAGGCAGCCAGAGCCAGCGACTCACGAGCCTGATCGACACGGTGCAGGTTCCGGGCCATCACGCTGCCACCTCGATCAGGTGCAGCAGGCCGGCCTCGATGACCTCACGGCGGCACGCCGCCAGCTCATCCTGCAGACACAGCAGCCGGTCGAAGTCGGCAGCCGACACGGCGGTGGCGGACTTCCGGCGGCAGCAGGCCGCGACCCGGTCGTACCGGTCCAGCAGATCCGCATCCCGCAGGCTGACGGCCGTACACACCGTGCCGTTGACCACCGTCGACTCGCCGCGGCGCAGACCCGCCAGACGAGCCTCAAGGCCGTGGATCGCGGCGACCGCGGCGGCGGGAAGCGGGGCGGTGGTGGCACTCATGCCGCCACCTCCGTCGCGGCCTCTCGGCAGGCGGCGGCCATGGCGCGGAGCCGCGCGATGGACTTCTCGGCCTTGTCGCACATCGCCTCGACGTGCTCCGGGTCCATGTAGTAGCCCATGGCCGTGTTGCCGTCCTCGGCGAAGATGAACGGGCGCCGCTTGCTCTCGTCCGCGCTGTACGGGTCGAGGCCGAGCCGGAAGTAGGCCAGCAGCTCGGTGCCGTCGCGGTGCGGCAGTTCCAGGTCGATGTAGTCACCGGAATGCCAGACGTCCTCGATGGCGACCTGGCGGTCCCTGTCGTGCTTGATGTGACACCACGTCGTGGGGCACGGGCCCCACACGTACTGCGCGTTGTCCGGGCGGCCGATCAGCATCGGCACCAGACTGAAGCCCGGAGCGAGGGCGGGGTGATCGGTGCGCATGGACGCACCGGTAAGCTGCGGTGTAGCCATCAGGGGTCCCTTCAGAGAACCTGATTGGTCAGGCCCTGGCCAGGGAGTGGAGTCCCTGAGCTGGGGCCGAATTCGTTTGTGTGTGCCGGTGGAGCGGCACAGATGTCCCCTTCGGGCCGGTGGAGCGGCTCCGAGTGGCACTCCACTAACGTAGCGCCTTCCCTAGACCGTGGCAATCCACTGTGGGAAGATTCCTCCATGCCAGCCGGAGTCCACCTCAATCGAGCCCGCACCTTCCGCCCTGACCCCGACGTGTACGAGCGGGCCCAGGCGGCGGTCAAAGCCGTGGACTCGACCATGAACGAGCACATCAAGGCCTTTTTGCTCTGGCTGGTGCACGACACGGACGAGCTACCGGAGCGCCCGCCCAAGCCGGAAAAGAAGCGACCGCATTCCGACCGCTCTTGAGGTTGCCAATTCATACTCCGAGTCAATCCGCGCCGTGACCGGGTCGCCATGACCAGCTGATGCAGTGTCGATGCAGCAGGAGTGCAGCCGTAATGCAGTACGCCCAAGACGATCAGGCAGGGGCGCCAGTGTGGACATCGTGACGTGGACGGGCCGGGAAGCTTGCGCCCTGCAGCAGGCCCTCCGCATGACGAATGACGACTTCGCCGACCACCTCGGCGTCGCCGTCCGCACGGTGGCCAACTGGCATTCCTCACCGGAGATCGTGCCGCGTACCGAGATTCAATCCGCCCTGGACACCGCATACGAAAGGTCGACCGCATCGGTGCAACGACGCTTCAGTCTCCAGACTCGCCCCCGGCCGGCAGCGGTCGAGGCGCAGGCCCTGCGTGTGGCCATCGCCATCGTCCTCAGAGGGGATGACGTCCTCCTCGTATGCAGGCGTGGGGATGGTGAACTGCGCTGGCAGTTCCCGGCCGGCATGGTCAAGCCCGGCGCGGACCCGGCCACGGTCGCAGCCCAGGAAACGCACGGCGAAACGGGTGTGCACTGCGCAGTCCGCGAGCGATTGGGTGAGCGCGTCCACCCGGTGACCGGGGTCGTGGCGTCGTACTACCTCGCCGACCATCTCGCCGGAGAGGCCTCCAACAGGGACCCGCTGGAGAATGTCGACGTCACGTGGGTTCCGCGCTCGACCCTGACCCGTTTCATTCCCGCAGATCAGATCTTCCCGCCCGTCCTGAGCGCCTTGGAGGTTGCCGCATGACGACCGAGACCACTACCCAGAAGCCCGGCATCTCCGCCGCGATCATCGTCAGCGAGGGCCGCGTCCTCATGGTCCGCCGGGCCGTGAAGGAGGGCGAGCTGATGTGGCAGTTCCCCGCTGGCGGCATCGAGCCGGGTGAGGCCCCAGAGGAGGCGGCTGTCCGGGAGACGCTGGAGGAGACCGGCCTGACGGTAAAGGCGGTCAAGCTGATCGGCGAGCGAGTCCACCCGAAGACCGGTCGCGCCATGTCGTACACCGCGTGCGAGGTCGTCGAGGGCGAGGCTCACGTCGCGGATGACGAGGAGCTCGACGCGATCTCCTGGGTCGCACACGGCGAAATCTCCGAGTACGTGCCCTACGGGCTGTTCGAGCCCGTGCAGGAGTACCTGGACGAAGCATTGGCGCACTGAAGAACGCAACTAAGCCCCCCACCGTGGAGGTGGGGGGCTTAGTCGTGTCCTATGCAGCGATGTTGAGGGCGAGTTGTACCGGCTCGCCAACTGGCGCTGGTGCCCCTGCCGTCCATCCGTCGACCAAGTCGAGGACCAATGGGAGGACGTGTGCGGGAAAGTACTCGCGGCCACGCACGGGAGCCTCACGAGCATCCCGTAACGCGGCGAGGACAGCCCGTTCCAGCCGCGGCGCCAGGTCACCGGGCAGGCCCTCTACGAGGCGAACGACGTCGCCGAAACCGTCACGGGCGTGCATGCCGAGCCGAGGGCGCGGATCTCCCGATGTGATACCGAACTTGATGGTGTCATTGATCTCGTCAACAACGACATAGAACACGTCCCACGCCTTGCCAGCGCACATGCGGCAGATGCCACACCCTTGCTGTACAGCGCCCGGGGTAGGCGAGCACTCATGGCCCTTCGGGCAGCGGACCCGATGGGGTTTATTGTTGCCCCGCCATGTCGGCTCAAGGACTTCGCCGCCGAGTTCTTCAACGCGCGCTCGGAACGCCTCCTCGGCGGCTTTTGGGTCGTTGCCCGCACACGTGCGGCACATGCCAATACCCTTACGCAGGTGTCCTGGACGAGGTCGGCATTCGTGCCCCTTGGAACACAGGCAGGCGTGGGGTTCGCCATTGCCCTTCCAGGCTTCCTCTACAACGATCCCGCCTAGCTGCTCAACGAGGGATCGAAAGTTCTCCCACGCCATCTGCGGACTCTGACCGGTGCAAGTGCTGCAGATGCCTCGACCCTGATGGAGCCCGATGGGCCAGATCCTGCCGAGATGCCCGACGGAGCACCTGACGGCATACATCTGACGGCTCCCTCGCCATTCCGTATCGAGAACCTCCCCACCCAGTTCCGCTACCCGTTCATGGAACTTCTCCCAGGCTGCGGTGGATATGGAGAGAGGGCACTCAAGACACAACCGGCGACGGTGTCGAAGCGTGTGCGGGATAGCGTGGCCGCTGTGTCCTGCGGAGCACGTCACTTGGTGCTTGACGGTCGCTCCTCGCCAGGTCGGCTCGATGACTTCGCCGCCCATCCGGGCGACCCGTTCCCGGAATTTACCCCATGCCGCCTGAGCCTTCGGCGAGAGCTTCTGTACAGTTGTCACGCGGGGACTCCTTCATAGTCTCCGAAGTGGCCCCGGCCGGTGCACCACCACCGCCGGGGCCGCGCCGTGTTTGATACCACCAATATAGCGGCGGTGACTGACAATTCAGGCCGCATTCCTCGCCACGGCGTCGGCATTCAACTCCGCATCAGTCCAGGAGCTTCCGCATCCGCTGCACCGCGTGTACATGTCGTGGTCTGTGCGGCTGAGCGCCATCAACTGACAGCGTGGACACGGCCTCGATATCGCGCGGGTGCGGATTTCAATTCGAGCAATCCCGCGAATCTGCCACATGAGGTCGTTCAACTCGCTGACCAGTTCCGCGCCCCACGGCTTCGTCGCCGCAAAACCCAATTGGTTGGAGAGCCAGGAGGCCAAGTCCTCGACGCGGTACCGGATGGGCCCGTTGATCCGACGCTCTTCGCATACGAGCCGCACCCACGAGCCGAGGACTCCCGCGATGGGCTGCTGTCCGATCTGGTCGCCGTGCAGGTCGCGAACGGTGCCGCTGGCGGCCGGGCCGATCAGGTTGATGGTGTCCAACCGGCACGGCAACGGCGCTTCCCGCGTCCCGGCGCGTCCGGTGTCGCCGCTGCGTTCCCGCTGGAGGCTGCCGTGGAGGACGGTGAGGGCGGCCGGGATGCTGCGGAGGATGTCGCGGGCCCGGTGAATGCACGGGTCACACAACTGGTGGGCGGCCGTGGTCTCGTGATCACGCAACGAACGGCTGCAGTGCGGGGCGGTGCAGGTGGCGGTCATGCGGGGCTCCTTGCTGCGGTGCAGTTGGGTCAGCGGTTGGGGCGCCAGTTGGGTCCGCGGAGCGCGGCGGGGACTCTGCTGGTGTCGGGTGCGGGCCCGTGTGGTTTGTGGGCGGGCGGGTCGGGTGCGGGCCGATCGAGGCCAGCGCGCTGCTGTTCGGTGAGTCCGTAGCCCTCGGCGAGTGCGAGGAGGGTGGGGCAGTCGTTGGTGTGTTCGGTGACCCAGTCGCCGCAGTCGCCGGCGCCGAGGCCACAGCCAACGCAGGCGTAGGGCTCCCACTGGCTGCCGAAGGGCTGGTGCTCGGCGAGGATCTTCCGGTCGGCGGTGCAGCGGCGTAGGACGTTGGCCGGGTCGCTGAGGGCGATGTGGCGCTCGGCAATCCGGGAGTTGATTTCTCCGCTGGCCAGGAGTGCGGCTATGTCCTCGCGTGCTTGGCGGGCTACTCGCTCAGCGTTGGCAATCTGCTGGGTGATCCAGGTGTGGAGGTCGGGCATCATTCGCCGGTTTTCTGGAGGGGCCAGCGGCGGTCGTCTGCGGCTGCTTCGCGGACGGTGGGCCCGTCGTTGTGGGCGGCCGGCTGCTCGGCGAGGGCGGCGTCGAGCTGGTCCAGGCACCAGATGGCGTCGACATAGGCGGGGGCGTGGGCGATGCGGTCACGTGCTGCACGGACGCGGTCGATCGCGGCTTCGGCTTGTTCGAGCCGGTCGACGCCTGCCCGCAGCCGGGCTTGTTCGTCCGGTGTGAGACCCGCCTCTGCCCGGTCGGTGAGGTTGCGGAGCTGGGCGATGGTCGGCGGCTGGGTCACAGGTACCTCCCGGTGGGCACGGTGTCGGCGGTCCAGAGGGCGACGCGTCCGACGCCTTGGTCGCGGAGGTCGCGCATCTCGTGTTGGCGGAGGTCGAACGGGGTGGGGGCGTGGTCGCCGGGCTGGTAGTCGTCGTAGTCGCTGGCGTTGGTGCAGATGTCGTGCCAGTCGATCGGCGGGGCCGTCACGGCTGCTCCCGTGAGTTGGCCGCGCGGGCCACGGGGTCGGCGGTCGGTGCGATGACGCAGCGGCTCGGGTCGCCGGACAGCCATCCGGTGCCAGGCATGTCGCAGTTGAGTTCGGCGGGGTGGGAGTCGACGTAGTCGTAGCTGCTGGTGACGCCTGAGTGGTGGTGGTCACAGACGAGGGAGAAGTGGCCTCGTGGGGCGAGGAGCCAGGCGATGTGCCAGGTGGCGGTGTTGGGGCATTCGGGGTCGGTGGGCCAGGTGCGTGCGCCGCAGCGGAGGGTTCCGGCGCGGGGGGTGGGTTTGCGGGGCGGTGTGCGCACGTCGGTCTCCGTGTGTTGGTGTGGCACGGGCAGGGGCTCAGGCGGGGGGCTTGCCGGTTTCCATCACGGCGTCCATGTGCTGGTGGACGGCGTTGATCAGGTCGCGGGCTCCGGTGACGGTGAGGCCGGTGATGGTGGCGTCGTAGCGGCGTCCGGCGTGGCGGTCGTCGGGCTGGGTGATGGCGAGTTCGACGTGGGCGCCGTGGGGTGCGGCGTCGATGGCGGCGTAGGTCTCGTTGCGGGTGAGGCTGGTGATGGTGATCGCTGCGAGGTTCATCGGGTCTCCATGTCGGTGTGGTTTGTGCGGGTTTGGGGTTCGGGTTGGGGTCGCGGGGCGGAAGCGTGGCCCTCAGAGGCGCCCTGCGGCCCCTGGAGGCGGCTCCAGCGTCGCGAGGCACCGGCGAGCGGGGTTGAGGCCGCGAGAGGGGCCGTCAGGGCCTTTCTCGGGCCCAAGTTGCCGGGGTGAGGATCTGCACTCACGGCCCCTCCCGAGGTTCCGTCACGGTTTGCGGCATTTCGACACCCATGCGGAACGCCGCCAACTCCACCGCCTCCGCGATCGACAGCTCCCCGTCCGACTCCGCCCACATCTGCGCGGCCCTGCGGGACAGTTCGTCGGCGACCGCCTGCACCTCCGGCGGCATCTGCGGGCGGCCCTTCCGGCTACGACGGCCGGGCTGGAAGTCGTGGCTCACGACTGCGGCTCCTCGACGGCCGAGGGTCCGGGGCAGATGAACGGGTACGGCGGGTTCGTGCCCTCACAGGCCGGGCAGTCCTCTGCGTTCACGCGTCCGCCGACGTGCTCCGGTGTCTCGTTCTGCTGCTCGCCAGCCACACACGGGCCGCCGGACGGCTGCTCGCCGTCGAGCGCGCGGATCGTCGGGCAGGGCCAAGGGTTCTCGTCGCAGCCTTCGATGCCGTCGGGGTCGCAGCCGATGCACCACTGCTTGAGCTTGCAGCGGACGTTGACGCACTCGACGGGTTGGTGCAGGGCGCGGACTCGGGCGACGGCCTCAGCGTCCGCTCGTGTCGCGGGCGGCGGGACAGACACGGCAGCAGGAGCGGGCCCGACGACCACGACCGTGGTCCGCTGCGCGATCCGGTACACGAACTCCGGCCGCATCCTGCGGCGCGCTGCAAGACGCTCGGTCGCGAAGTCCAGATCGGTGGCCGTGCTGCTGGCTTGCTCCCACGTGCCGTCAGGCTGCTGGCACTGGACGAAGTACTCCACCGTCTCGCGGCGGTCGGTCTCGGGGTTGGTCACAGCTTCTCCTCGGGGATGATCAGGGGGGCCGGACGCCGGTAGGTCGAATACCGGCGGCCGGCGTTCTGGCGGGGTAGCCGGATGCGTCAGACCGCGGCGGCGGCGCGGCAGGGCTCGCTGCTGTACTCGCCGTTGTCCTGTCGCTGGCAGGAGCAGACCTGCTCTTCGCGGATGTGGGAGCAGCGCTCGATGCCGGGGTCCTCGCGGCCGTCGTCGTCGAAGTACTCGTCGCACTCGCGGTCCAGGCACTCGAAGGTGCCGACGAGAACCGTGACGGGCTCGTGCGCGGTGTCGATGCTGGGGACGATGCCGTGCTTGGGTCGGGCGTGCTCGCGTACCCGGCACGCCTCCCACGGCACCATGTCGCCCTCCTCGGCGGAGCAGGCCAGACAGGCGGATCCGGCGGGGGCGGACAGGCAGAGGATGCCGTCGTCGTAGGGCTGGTGGTTGCACATCCACTGGTCCCAGGCGTCGGTGCCCTGTTCGGGGATCGGCTTGTGGGGGCAGTGGTCGGTGTCGGCGGACCAGTAGTAGGTGCCGGGCTCGTGCTGGTCGGTCATCGGGTGGCCTTTCGTGGGTGGGCGGACCGGTCCCCGCGTGGGTGATCGTCGGCTGGGCGCGGGCTACACGACGGGGTTGAGGGCGCGGGCCACAGCGGCCGGGTGGTTGGCGCTGCACCAGCCGCAGGTCTCGGCGTCACGCTCGGACGGGTCGAGCATCGCCAGGCAGCCGAGCCAGTCCGCGAGGGCGAGCGCGAGGGGCGGGTCCATCGCGGCGATGAAGGCGGCGCACTCGGGGGTTTCGGCGGTGGCGACGTCGTAGAGGCCGTGGTCGCCTTGGGTGACGTGGCGGTCGTCGGCGTGGAAGCGGGCGGCGACGGGGTTGGGCGGGCTGATCGCGGCGACGAGTTGGCGGAGCTTGTCGGCGGCGGCTCGGAGTTCGGCGGCTTCGGCGGCGGCGGCGGTCATGGTGGTGTCCTGTCTGGTTGCCGTCCCACCCTTGGCGAGACGGTGCGGTTCGTGTCGATGGCGGGAAGACGCCACGGGCGCGGTCAGGTAGGCGGCTCGGCCGCGGGGTCGAACGGGCGCTTAAGCCGCCACTGGTGGCCGCACTCCCGGTTCGTGCAGCAGGCGCGCGGGCGGCCGACGGTGCGCGAGTTGTCGGCCATGAGGACGCGCGGTTCGCAGTCCCATTCCTCGCGGCGCACCACACCGTCGTCGCCGATCACGGCAAGGCCCCAGTCGAGGTAGCCGGTGATGTCCTCGGCGATGGTCACCGGCGCTCCGCATTGGGTGCAGGCGAGCGCGCGGGGCTCGGGCGTGGTGTTCACGGTTGTCTCCTGTGGTGGGCGGGGGCTCAAACGGCGGGGGTGGTGGCGGGCTGGTGCTCGGCGGGGAGGTCGGCGTCGCAGTAGAAGCCGATGGTCAGGTGCATGCCGTGGTCCTCGACGACCTTCCAGACGGCGATGCCAGTGCAGGCTGGGCGGCCGTCCTGGGCGCGGTGGTAGTTGGTCGTGCAGTCGGCGAGGTCGGTGTAGTCGGGCAGCACCCAGCCGGCGGGGCGGTGGAAGATCCGGACTTCGGGGCCGTCGTGGTCGTGGATGGCGTCCATGGGGCGGGTCCCTTTCAGGTGGTGGCGGGGTAGATCAGGCGGTGCGGGGCGGGGCGACGTGGCAGTCGGAGTTGGTGAACCGCAGCCCCACGTCGCCGGACTGGTAGGCGTGGCCGCCGGCAAGCCGGCCACGGCAGGCACGGCACCGGAAGTCGGCGGTCCACTGGCCGCAGAGGCAGTCCGGGCAGAGGGTGAACCAGGCGCCGCGCCCGCAGGCCGGCTCCCACACGGGATGACCCTCCTCGCGCCAGGTTCGGACGCGACTTGCGGCCCACGGCCTGTCGTCGTACTCGGGGTCCAGCCATGGGTTGTAGGGCTTCGGCGGGCGCCCTATGACGACCAACTGGCCGCCGGGCCATTCGCACACGCAGTCGCCACCGCAGCGGCAGGCGAGCATCTGGCCCAGCTCGATGGCCTTCTCAATTCGCGGGACGCCAGTGCCTTTGACCTCTAGCCACGCACCGATGTCGGGGAGCCGGAAGTCGGGTATGTACTTGGCCCCGGAGTCGAGAGTGATCGTCTCGGGTTCGTACTCCCAGCGAACCCTGTAGGTGTCGAGGGTGGCGGCCCAGTCGGCTTCGAGTTTGGATCGGAACGTGATCCCGCCATACCAACTGGGCAGCGCCTCGTGGGTCATGTCGCCAGCGAGTGCGCCCGGCTGGCCACTCTCGTGCCCGGCGCGGACGTGCACCTGGCGGAAGTAGACGCCGAAGGGGTTGTCCTCGGGTATGGCGTCGCAGAGCTCTTCGAAACTCACCAGATCGCTCCCGTCTCGGAGTAGCCGCTGTACTGGTCGGCGTCGATGGGCTTGTAAGAGATCCAGGGCCACTTCTCGCCCTGCTTGATGAATTGAGGCCAGTCGCGTTCGTCGCGGCTGCCTCGCCAGGGGACAACTCGTCGGCCGCGGGCGCCTTCGACGTTCTGCGCGGACTTCTCGTCTTCGACGGGGCGCAGGCCGAACCCGAACTCGGGCCAGCGCATCCACAGGCTGGAGCCGAGGGGGCGCAGGGAGCGCGGGCCCATGTTGTTGCCGTGGGGGGCGTGGGCCTCCATGAGGACGGTGCAGCCGGCGGTGGCGCGGGCTTCGTCGATGACGACGGAGACTTTGCGGGCGAGTTCTTCGTCGTTGGGGTTGCCTGCGTGGAGCCGGTAGACGGGGCCGATGATCAGTACGTCTGGCTTGATCTTTTCGACGCGGCGCATCGCCCACGCCCGGTCGGACGGCCGGGTCAGGTCGAGGCCCTGGGGGCGGCATTCGATGTGGAACTGGCCGCGGCGTACCGGCTGCTCGAGGCCCTCGGCGGCGGCGAGCAGGGGCCGGAACTTGCGGCGGGAGGCGGCCTCACCGTTCTCGCAGTCGAGGGTAAGCACCTTGACGGGGTCGATGACCTCCCAGGTGCGGAACGGGTGGATGCCGGCGGCGAGGGTGACGGACATCTGCCGAAGCAGAGTGCTGTTGTGCGTGGGGATGCACTCGCGTCCGACGACGAACATGCCGTCCGCCCGGTCCACTTGGATGCACCGCACGGGCACGGGGTCCACGGGATCAACTGCCTTGATGTAGCGCAGTTCGGCCCGGCGGGTCCTCAGGGGCCGCATCCGGTTCGCTTTGCGGGCGAGACGGAAGACCGGCAGTGCGGTGATGAACTGAATGCGGTACCGGATGCCGACAATCCGCCCGTTGAGGGTGGCAGGATCTTGACGCAGGGTCGCTTTGATGCCGAGCCCGAGGACCAGCTCCAGGAAGCCGTCGGCGAGGGCCTTGTTGGTGACGGAGAACTCGCACTTGTTGCTGCCGAGCGCGGTGCCGTCCGTGTCCATGAGGCCCTGCAGCAGGGCGAGACGCTGCTCTGCCGAAGCCCGCAGGTAGATCGTCGGGATGTGCTTGTTGTTGAGCACGCCGAGCGCACGCAGTTTCCCAGCGATGGTGGCGTCGCCTCGCTTGCCCTTCCCGGTTCCGTCGCCAAGCGTCCACAGGAACGGAGTGGTCATCTTGCGCACGGGGATGCCAGCCGCACGGATGTTCTCGATGATCTCCGCGTCTTCGGGGTCGCAGGTGATGCGACTTCCGGCGGAGTGCCCGTCGCCGAGCCAGGCGCCGAGGGCGTAGGGGTCGATCGACAGTTGCTGTGCCGGGTACTGCAACGGCGCGCAGGTCTCGATGGAGTGGTTGAGGGCGTGGCCGCCCCTGGCCGTGAGTGTCTGGGCGATGTGCTCGGTGGTGACGACCTGCGGGAAGTACTTGCGCTTGTGAGCCTGGTCGGTGCCGTGCGGCTTGAGCGGCCCGCGCTTGGCGTGACGGGCGGTCGCTTCTCGAGAGAGCAGCGTCTCGGTGAGCCAGAGGTGTGCAGCGTCGGCGACGATCTCTGCGCCATCGGAGAACTGCATCCGGTAGCAGGGTCGGCCGAGCATCGGCTCGGTGGCGGCGATGATCCGGGTGATGGTCCCGTCGGGGGCGAAGACTTCCTGTCCGACGGTGAGCTCACCCATCGTCGTCCACCCCTTGGGCGTGGGAACGGGCGTGTCCAGTGCGAGCGCCTTGCCGCCTCCCTCACTCGCCGTAAGGATCAGCCGGTCTTGCCGCTCGAGGAGTCCGGGGACGACCCAGTCGTAGGTGTCCTCGTGCTGGACGAAGTCGAGGATGTCTTCGACGGGGAGGTCTTCGGAGGCCATGCCGCGGTCGCGGAGGTCGCGGGATTCTGCGACGACGCGTTCGATGAGGTCGGTTGTTTCGCCGGTGGTGCTGTAGCCGGCTTGGGCGGTGCGGGTGCCGAGTTCGATGAGGGACCGGCGCAGGCCGCGGTCTTGGACGATCTCGGCGTAGTACTCGCCGTTGGCGGCGGTGGGTACGGCGCGGACGAGCGTGTACAGGTAGGCGGCGCCGCCGACGCGCATGAGGTCGCCGGTGTCGGCGAGGTATTTGCCGAGGGTGATCTGGTCGACGGACAGGCCCCGGGAGTCCATGTGCAGGATCGCGCTGAAGATCACTTGATGGCGGGGCTGGTAGAACGCGGCTACTTCGACGGCGTCACGGACTTCGGCGAGGGCGGTCTTGGAGAGCAGGCAGGCTCCGAGGGCGCCCTGCTCGGCTTCGAAGTCTTGCGGCGGGACGCGCTCGAGCGGGATGTCCGTGTAGTCGGGCTCGAGGTCGGTGGTCACTTAGAAGATCCCCCTGTCTTCAGGGCTCTGGCCCACGGCGCGCAGGTGCGGGCGGGGCGTGTGGATGGGGCTGCCGGCCGCGGGCTTGGGCGGGAGTTCGCTCCAGCCGCGCATGAAGTAGCGGGCGGAGTCGACGTGGGTGCGGTCGGCGGTGCGGCGGGCATAGGCGACGAGCGCCGGGACGCCGCATTTGCTGATGAGTGCGATGAGCGGGAACCACTGGTCGCCGGTGAAGGGCCAGCGGACGATGACGCCGCTGGCGGTCATGCTGTCGACGAGCGGGCGGACGGCGTCGGGGATGCCGTAATCGTCCTGCTGCTGCCTCTCCGGCTCTCCCTCGTGCTTGCTGGGTGAGTGGGTTGGGGAGTGTGGGTCAGAATCCGGCCCACTAGAGGGCCGAAATCCGGCCCTCTCTGGGTCAGAATCCGGCCCACTAGCGTGATCATGGTTCGGGCTTAGTGGGTCAGAATCCGGCCCACTAGAGGTGGTCTCGTGAGTCTCTAGTGGGTCAGAATCCGGCCCACTAGAGGTGGACGGCCGGACGTACCCGACCGCTTTCGGGAGCCGGTACTGCGACGGCCGCGTCCCCTTGCCGAGCTCCTGCAGCTCCAGTTCCCCGGACAGCACGGCTGCCTTGACGGCGGCCTTGACCGTCGACCGCGGGGCATTGAGAGCCTCCATGAAGTCGGCATAGCTCAGCCGCACCACGCACCTGGGAGTGCGCACCTGGTCGGCTACGTAGAGCAGCGCGATCCGGGCGTTCCCCTTCGACTGGGAGTGGTTCCACACCCAGTGCATGGCGTCCAAGGTCACGGCTTTGTCCTTCGGCTGGAGCGGATGAATCGGGGGCGGAGGGCGGCGGGTTAGGGTCCGGCGCGCGGCCGACAGCAGCCGGTCACGCGGCGGCCCTGGCCCGGTGGACGGTGCGCTTGGAGCAGCGGACGCGTTCGGCGATGACCGCGGCCGACAGGCCCCAGCGGTCGAGCCGGTGGATGGCGGCGTGACGTTCCCGCGGCGTCAGCCGGGCGGGCGGATCCCCGGCGACAGTGCGTTCGATGGCGGCCACGTCCGGCTGTGCCGGGACGTAGGCGCGGGCAGCCTGCTCGCGTTGCCGTCGGCGCCGGCATTCGAGGCAGATCAGATGCCCGTTCTCGCTGCTGCCGAGGTTGAGCGGGAAGGGGTGCCCGTGGCGGCAGTTCGGGCTGTCGGGGGTGGTGTGGTAGCCGGGGAGGCCGAGGCGCCGTCGGTGGCGTGCGACGGTGGTGCGGGCGGCCCCGGTGCGGCGGTGGATCTCGAGGTTGCTCAGTCCGGCACGGAGGAGTGCCTCGATGTGGGCGCGTTGCTCGGCGCTCATGCCGCCACCGCCAGTTCTGCCCGGCCGCGGGCGCGGACGACGGTGCGCTTGTGGCAGCCGATCTCGCGGGCGATCTGTTCGGCGGTCATGCCCTGCGCGGTGAGGCGGGCGACGCGCGCCGGGTCGGCGTTGACCTTGCGCCGCCGGGGCGTGGTCGTGTCGTCCGTGTCGGTCTCGGGCTCGGCGTTCGGGTCGTCGATGTCGTCCCAGGCGAGCGGCCCGTGCCAGCCGTTGCGGGCGGCGGTGTTGCGGGCCAGGTTCTGCGACCGGCTCGGGACGCCGTGGTCGCCCGGCCGACAGGTCTGCAGAACCCGGTAGTGTTCCGCGACCCGCGCCGCGGTGGAGGCCAGGACTCGCTCGGACCACACCAGGCTGTCGACCTGCCGGGCGTGGATGCCGAGCCGTGGGGCGAGCGCACGGCAGGTCCAGCCCATCGCGATGAGGGCTTGCAAACGGCGCCGTGTGCCGGTGCCGTCGACGATCGTGTGCGCGGTCACGGCCGCGGGCCGGATGCGGACGGCGAGGATGCGGGCGGCTACCTCGGGGCGGATGCGTTCGGCGCGCGGGTTGACACCGTCGTACAGGATTCGGGCGATGGTGGCACTGCTCACCTTGGCGTCCTTCTGGATGCTGGTGAGACCGTGGCCGGCGGCGCGGAGGGCGGCGATGTGCTGGCGGGCGGGTTCGGCGTCGACGAGGGGTTGCCAGGTGCCGTATCCCTTCTGCCGGTAGCGGCGCCGCTCGTAGGCCTGGATGCGGGCGACGCATTCGGGGAGGCGGCAGCGGTACTGCTTGACGCAGGTGAGGTTGCGGTGGTGGGGGGCTTCGCGATCGGTGGCGGTCATGGCTGCGGGTTCTCCTCTCCCGGCTGGTTGCAGATGTCGTCGATGAGTTGGTTGGCGTTGCGGAGGCTGCGGATGATGGCGCTGATGGCGAGGGCGAGGATGGCTGCGGCGTAGATGAGGGCCGGGAGGGCGGTGATGAGGCGCCCGGTCACGCTGCCGCCGCCTTCGACTGCTCGGCGCGGGCGGCCTGGCGCTGCGCGGCTATGGCACGGCCCTTGTCGGTGAGCGTCCAGACGGCGATGCGGTGCGCGTGCGTGTTGGCCTGCGTGGACGGCACCGTCCGGTCGGTGTGCTCGATGATCCCGGCGGTGCGCAGCGAGTTGATTGCGGCGCCGAGGAATCCGTGGCCGAGCTCGGGCAGCACGTCGCGGAGGTCGTTGCAGGACCATTCGTTATGGCGCTGGCCGAAGTGGAAAACGGCCTGCTCGACGATGAACTGGTCCCACGAGGACTGATCGGCGATCTCCTCCAGCAGGAAATCCTTCTCGGCAGAGGCGAGGCGTTCCGCGGGGCTGAGTTTGCGGGCCATGACGAGCTCCTTACGGCTGTGGTGTCCTTGGGGTGAGCCGGGCGCCCGCCTGTTTGCGGCGGGCGGGAGCCCGGATGGGTTGGTTAGTCGACGAGCTCGCCCTCGACGGGTTCATCGCCGGTGTCGTTGGCCTCGGCGTCCATGCGTTCGGCAATCGCCATGAGCTGCTTGGACAGTTCGTCGCTGCCGCCCTTGTCGACGTGGCCGGCGTTGCGGGCCTTGCGCCACACGTCGCGCACGTCGTCGGAGGTGAGCGCCCCCTCGGCTTCTGCGAGGTAGTCAGGGCGGAGCGCCTCGATTGCGGCGACCGCCTGGCCGCCACCTGCCGGGTCGAGGGCGAGCGCGGTCGGCAGCGGTCCTGTGAGGGCCTGGCGCGGGGTGACCCCGCGGACCTCGACGACGACCACCGGGAAGTGCTTGGTCTGCCCGCCCGCCACCCGGGTGCGCGGCTCGATGCGCAACGTCACCGGAACCAGACCCTTTCCGCCAGTCCCGGAGAGGACCAGGTCGACGGTGCCCGCCATCTCGTTCGCGGCGTAGAAGCTGTGGGTCTCCGCCCGCCACACGCCCATGTCAGGCATGTCGGGGAGGATCACGTTCAGGCGGGATGTGGCCGCGCAGACCTTGTCCTTGCGGTACTGGTCCTGCCGCAGCAGGTGCCATTCCTCGCCGTACTCTGCGAGGCACAGGCAGGGGCGGCGCGAGATCTGTTCGGTCTGGCCGTCGCAGCGGCGGGCGCAACCGCCCTTGTTCCACATCTCGTTGTACTGGGACAGCGGGTCGCCGTGCGGCAGCAGCGCTTCGATCTGCTCGGCCTCGGTGATGACCCGGAACTGGGGGACGCCGTTGCCTTGCGGCTGCCAGCGTTCGATCTTGCCGCCCCATGCGTCGACTGCGGCCTGCACGTAGTGCTCGGCGTGGGAGGTGACGACCCATGTCTTCGACTTCACGGGCCGGGGCCGCTTGTTGGGGTCGTCGTTCGGGATGCTGTAGCCGGTGCGCAGGCGGCCGAGTTCGCGGGCCTGGCGCTGCAGCGTGATGATCCGGGAGCCCATGGTCAGGCTGCCTTTCGGGTGGGCCGCGCGTCGGCTGCCGGGGGCAGCAGCGCGGGGTAGGCGGTCGGCGCGGCGTGCAGCCACTTGGTGGTCTCCAGAGCGCCGCGGAAGGCCCGGTGGGCGCGCCGGTTGCCTGGCATTGGCACGAGGGCGTGGGAGCGGGAGCGGAGGTTGAGGATCCCGGTGTGCTGCACGGCCGGCACGGGGTGCTCGGTGTCGTCGGGCAGCAGCACCGTCTCGGCGAACCTCAGCGCCGCGAGCTGCAGGGTGTACTCGGGGTAGACCGAGGAGGCGGGCCGGGTTGCCGACGTCTTGTAGTCGACGAGCCACGACTGCTTCACTCGGCGGCCCCGGATGCGGCGCCATCCGGTGCGCAGCAGCATCACGACGTCGCCGGTGCCTGCGTAGCCGAGGCGGCGGTGCAGGAACGTCATCTCTGCGGCAAGGATGTCCTCGGCGAGGTCGACGTCCCAGCGCTGCCAGAACAGGACCAGTTGGCGGGCGTAGGGGTCGACTTCCAGGTCCTCGGGGTAGGGCGCTCCGAGGGCCATCATGTGGGCGCGGTAGTGGATGCGGGTGCCGAGGTTCTTGGCCTTGTCGCTGGCGTTGCGGTGAACGGCCTTCATGTCCTTCAGCAGCTGCTCGCGGTCTTTGACGGCGCGGCGGGCGACCTCGATGCGGTGTTCCAGCACCCACTCGGCGGTGAGCTTGACGGCCCACGGCGGGATGGCGTGCTTGGCGACGCCGACGGAGAGGACGTTGGTGACGGAGACGAGGTCGGGGCCGCCGGCCGGGTCGGTGTAGTAGCGGCCGTTGTCGGTGTCCTTGGCGTACTTCGGGTCGGTCATGCGGCGCCACCGAGGGGCATCGGGCGGGCGCACGCCTCGCACAGCCCGGCCGCGGTGAACGGGCCGTCTTCGTCGCGGCAGCGGGTGCAGCGGAGCGTGATGCCGGTGGCCATGGCCTGGAGAGTGTCGATGCCGGCCTCGTCGTACTTGGCGAGGGTGATGGCGGCCCCGTAGTCGGGGTAGGCGCCGAGGAGTTTGGCCCGGTTGGTCATGTCGGCGCGGTCGATGAGGCTGATGAGGGATTCGGTCCAGTCGCCGGCCGGGTAGCCGCCGGGTCGGCCGAAGTGGGAGAGGACGTGGGCGGCGACTTCGCTGCTGATGGTGGGGTTGCTGGTGCTCATGGGGCTCTCCTGAGGGTGTTCAGGGTGTGCTGATGGGCGGGCCGCCAGCCCCGACCGGGGGGGTGGGTGCAGGGCTGGCGGCCCTTGGTGGCGCCCGGAGTTGGGGGAAGGCTCGACGGGCGCTGGTCTTCGGTTGTGGATCAGGCGGCGGCCGGCTGGGCGGTCTCCGGTTCCTCTTCCTCGCGCTTGGCCGCAGCCCAGGCGTCCAACTCGCGGCGCAGTTCGAGATCTGCACCCTCGCGGCGGAGCGGCATCTGCCCTCCGAGGAAGTCCGCAGCGACGATCAGCGACATGCGGCCCTCGCCGGTCGACCACATCTGGACGGGCTTCGGCAAGTTCTTCCAGGCACCGAAGAACCTCGGGTCCATCGCCATCTGCGCGTCGGCCGCGGGCTTCTCCAAGGCGGGCAGCAGCAGCTTCCGCCAGTCCAGCGGCTCCTTGGCGTAGGTGCTGAGGTCGACGGCGACGCGGTGGCCGCGCTTCCCCGAAAGGATCAACCGGTCTTCGGTGCGCTCCAACTGGACGGTGTCCGTGTCGAGGAGCTTGACCGCAGCGGCCACTTCGGGCAGCTGAGTGCGGTGCACGATGGCCGACCACGGTTCGTCGCCGCCGCCAGTGACCTGGGTGCGGGAGACGGCGATGGTGAACCGGTTGGTGGCCATGGCGTACAAGTGGCGGCCGTCGTGGTCGAAGGTGATGCACTGGACGGCTTCGGCGTCGATGAGGTTTCCGACGTGCGGCCGGGTTTGTGCGACGAGGCGGCTGAGGGTGCGGTCAGCAATGGTGATCACGTGTGGGCTCCTGGTCAGCGAGAAAGACGGACGGGCATGCACACGGCCCGGTAGTTGTCGGTGGCGGCGCCGTCGTCGTCGACGGGCCGGATCAGCACCGGCTTCGTCGGCGTGGTGAACCAGACCTGCACTTGGCCGCCGATCGGGGCCAGCACCGAGGCCAGCCACTCGGCCCGGTAGCTGGCGGTGAATCCGTCCAGGTCGGCCGATTCGACGCCGATACTGGATGCCCCCTGCGGGCCGTTGATGCCGGCCTGCACCGTCACCTGGTCGCTGTCGAAGGACAGGACCACCGTCTGGTCGTCCTTGTCGTTCACGAGAGCCACTCGCTTGACGGCTTCCACCAGTTCGCCAGCATCGGCCCGCATCCAGCCCGAGGCCGCGGCCGGGTCGAGGAAGAGGCGCTCGATGTCAGGGAACGGGGTGGCGATGGTGCGGCTGGTGACCGTCAGCGTGTCGTTGGCGAGGGCGGCGACGGCGATGTCGCTGGCGAAGGAAACTCGGACCGGACCACCGGACAGCTGCTTGGCGGTGGCCGCCAGGTAGGCGGCGGGCACCAGCAGGTCACCTTCTGCGTCACCGTCCGGCGTCCACGGCATCTGGTGCCGCACGATCCTGTACCGGTCGGTGGCGGACACTGTCAGGCGGTCGCCGTCAGCTGCCACATGCACGCCTCGGAGGCCTTCAAGTTTGCCGGCGGCTTCCTTGTCCGGCATGGAGGCCTGCGCGGCGTGCACCACGGCCGCGGCGAGCAGGCTGCCGTCCACGGTGCCTGCTGGCGCCGGGGCTTCGGGGAGTGCCGGGTAGTCCCGGCGGTCCATCGTCGGCAGCGTGAACGTGGTGCCCGGCGCGGTCAGGATGGCCTCGTTGCCGTCGGCGATCAGGTCGACGGGCCCGGCAGGCAGAGCTGCGGCGACGTCCGCGAGCAGCCGGCCGGACACGAGCACGTGGCCCGGTTCGAGTACGTCGGCGGCCAGAGCGGCGCGGGTGCTGGTCTCGTAGTCGAACCCGGACAGGGTGATCGAGTCGCCGTCGGTTTCGAGCAGGAGGCCGCCGAGGATGGGTTGCAGCGGGTTGTTGGGCAGGCGGCGGTGGGCGCGCTTGGCGGCTTCAGCCAACTGCCTCTGGTCGATGCGGAGTTTCACTACGCCGCCTCTTCCAGCATCGTGTCCGTGTCCTCGACGGCCTGCTCGTTGTCGCGGGGTTCAGGCTGGGCGTAGCCGTCGGTCTTCACGTCACTGTCGGGGAACAGGGCGAGCTGCTGCATGGTGGTCTCCAGGAAGTGGCGGTCAGGCGGCGGGGCGGAACGAGGCGGGCTGCACGTCGATGAGGTCTGCAGGGATCTCGAAGTGGCGGGCCGCCAGCAACTTGCGGGCGATGCGGCGCACGTCGGGGTCCTTCGGTGTCTCGCGCCATTCGGCGCGGCCCTTGTGCGGGGAGAGCGTGGCCCACACGTGCATGTAGGCCTCGAACTGGCCCTGCCCGGTGCGCCCGTCGTGGTAGCGGTCTTCAACCTGGCCCAGGTTCAGGCGTGACAGCGTCTTGATGTCGCAGTCTTCGCAGTGGCCCTCGAAGTGGTAGTTGTCGGGCGCGCCGAGGATCGGGCAGGTGGGCAGTTCTTCGGTGTGCAGCACTGCTGCTCCTTCGTGGGATGCTGGTGGTCGGATCCCCGGGCGTTGTGAGCGCTCGGGGGTTCGTGCGTTGGTGGGCTGGTCGGTGCGGGACGGTGCACCGCACGCCAGCCGGTCAGGCGGCTGGCTCGGGCCCGTCGCGGTGTGCCCAGGCGGGTACGTGTGCCGGGTCGCGGCGGGGCATCGGCGACTGGTGCAGCGGTACCGGGGCGCAGTGCCGCCGGATCTCCTCGACGGGGATCTCCTGCGTCTGACCGATGACGTTCTCGGCGAGGACGCGGATCTCCAGTCGCCGCTTCACCTCGGCGACCTGTCGCTGGAGGTCGCCGATCCACCGGTCGCGGGTTTCGAGTTCGGCCAGGGTGGCGGCGTGCGCGCCCTGCTCTTCGGCGACCTGCGCGGTGAGCTGGCGGACGTCGGCCTCGAGGTTGGTCAGGTACTGGTCCTGGATCATGAAGAAGTCGTCTGCGCCAGCGAGCCGGTTGTGCATGGCCACGTTCTCCTCGCGGAGTTCGGCGAGCTGCTGCTCGTAGGCCGCCTTGAGTTCGGCGATGCGGTCATCGGCTCGGTGGCTGCCGGTGCCGCGCCGGCGGCGCAGGATGCCGGTCACGTCACGGGCTCCTTGCTGATCAGGTCGGTGCGGATTCCGAGGGCGGCCAGGACGTCACAGAGTTCGGTCTGGGTGTCGGGGTCGGCGGCGAGTTCGGCCGCCGTCTGATCCGGGTGCTGGGCGCCGATGCGGTCGGCGACGTGCAGAGCTGCGGCCCGCTGCTGGGTGATGCTGACCAGGCACGGTCCGAGGGTTGCGACGGTGACGTCCCGGCCGCCCATCACGCCGCGTCCGGGCTGGTGCGGTCGGTGAGCTGGTTCGTGGCCGCGGTCCACGTCTGCGGGTGGTCCCAGTCCGCAGCCGGGTAGGCGCCTTGCAGCAGCGCGGTGATCTGCCTGGACCCACCAGCCTGGAACTTGAGGACCCGCCCGTCGGGGGTGAGGGCGCGGGCCAGGTAGTGGCGTTCTTCGCGGCCGGTGCCGTCGGTCCACAGGGGTGTGATGAGGATGGTGGCCGCGCCGGGAACGATCTGGTTCAGCCGGTGGTACAGGCGGGCTTGGTGGCGTCGGCGTCGGGCCGCGGATGCCTTGCGCGGACGGACGGGCAGTACCTCGATGACGGTCGCTGTCACGACGCCTCCTTCGGCGCGGTCGTGGTGGGGGTCCATCCGGGGTAGTCCGCGTTCGTGCTGACCGGCGCCTCGGGGTGCTGGACGAGCCACTCGTCGAGGGCGTAGGCGATCCGGTCCGACGGGGAGTTGCTGCGGGCCGCGGCGGCGTGCAGGGTGTCGGCGGCGATGTTCGCCATGAGGGCGTGCAGGTCCACGTCCAGCTGCTCGATCGGGCGGGTCACCGGGCCACCGCCTGCCGCTTGTCGTCGCCGAGCGCGGCACGCTGTACCGGCCCCACCCAATCTGGAACCGGGATCGGGTTCTCCCACCGCATCGCGTTCCGCTGCTCGCGGTCGCAGATATCGAGGACAGCGCTGAGACGGGCCCGCAGCTGAGCGTTCTCGGTTACCAACTCGTCGGCCCGCTTCACCAACGCCCTTGCCGCAGGCAGCGCAGCGCCGTAGATCCCGAAGCGCGCGATCTCTTCGGAGACTTGCTCCAGCTCTGACCGCGCCGGGCGCGTGGGCATCGGCAAAGCGCCCTGCGCAGCCACCGCGTTTGCCAGCAGCGCCGCCTCGAACACCGACTCCGACACCACATCCACGTGGCTCAGGGCGATGCAGGCGCTGTGGCCCTCGACCCAGACGACGTCGGTGTGGCCGCCGAGCACGGAGGCACGGCTACGGGTGCGGGTGATGAGGCGCTCATCGTTCGAGTCGTCCTCGGGGCGGGCGCCCGGGTAAGCCAGGACCGGTGTACCGACCGGGTAGAGGGCGTTGAACTCGGCGGCGTTCACGCGGCCACCGCCTTCCGGGCGGCGTCGTACTGGCCGATGGCCCACACGACCGCGTGGCACTGGTAGACGAAGTGGTAGCCGAGCTTGTGGATGTGCCACTCGGTGAAGTCGTCGAAGTCGAAGCCGGCGGTGCGACGGATGCTCACCTTGTGGTCGTCGCCCTTGCCCTTGTGTGTGAGGGCGTTCCAGCACACGGCCGAGCTGTAGTCGTCGTGGTCCGCGCCCTTGCCGCACGAGCACTCGGAGCGGTACTTCACGCCGTGTTCGAACTCGCTGACCAGCTGGAGGGCGGTGCCCTCGTTGTCGAGGAGGTGGCTGTCGAGGATCTCCTCGCGGACGGCGGCACGAAGACCGTGCGGCGCCCAGTCGTCCCGGATCGCCTCGGCGACGCGCTCCTTCACCTGCCCCACCAGCCGGTCGCGGTCGTACTCGCGCACCGAGTAGTGGCCGTTGACCAGCTTCGACGACCACGAATCCGCGTCGACCCGCAGGCCTCGCAGCCAGGCGAACATGTCCTCGGTGTCCTGGCCGTACCGCTCGAAGTGGTAAGAACCGTGGCTCCCGGCGACCAGCAGGTTGTACGGCCACGTCACCAGGACGAGGCGGTTCATCGACTTGGGGGCGGCGAACTCGATGTGCCGGTGCAGGCCGTCCTCGCGCTGAACCGTGAGGGTCGCCTCGGCGAAGTCGTTGCTGAAGTGGCGGGCGATCTCTGCGTGCTCGCTCATGCCGCATCCCCCTTGGGGGTGACGCGGTGGCGGGTCTCGATCATCGCGCGGCTACCGCTGATCAGGACGATCGCGTCGACCTCCGTGACACCGATCTCCCGCAGTGGCGGGCACGGCCAGTACACGTTCTGGTCCGGGTCGTCCGCGTCGTCCGGCGTGCAGTACATGCAGTAGAAGCCGCCGAAGATCAGCTCGTCGTATTCGTGCAGCTGGATCAGCGCGTCCTTCGCGACCCGGTGGCGCTCCTCGCGCTCTACCTGGCTGCGGAACTCGGCGACCGCCACGATCGCCTGCTGGCGGGACTCGACGCCCGACTCCAGCAGCGACATCAGCGTGTCGAAGGCGGTCGGCTTGCTGACGCTCGACGTGGCGGGTGGGATGATGTCAGGCATAGATCTGCCTCTTCTCTTCGGAGTGGTGAGGGGTGGATCTGCGGCTAGGCCGCGGGGCCCCGGCTGCCGGTGACGGCCGACGGTTGGGGCTCAAGCCGCACTAGGCGGCGAGGCGCCGCGGGCGTCCGGCGCGGGTGGGGGCGTTGCGGTGGCACTGCGCGATCTCGGCGAGGTCGGACTCGCTGAACATCAGCCGGCGGCCGAAGCGGTGGTGCGGCCAGCCCTTGTGGTTGACGCCGTCGCGGAGCCAGCGTTCACCGGCCTCGCTGCTCTCTTCGTCGGGGTTGTCCGGGTCAGGCGGGATGAGCCACTTGGCTGCCTGCTTGACGGTGTAGAAGCGATCCAGCTGCCTGGGGGGAGCAGTCCGTCGGGGGGACATGTCACCTCTCTTGCGGTGGGTCCTCTGGGGGTCCGAGGAGTCGGGTGGAGTCGGCCGGCAGGCCGAGCGCAGTGCGGAGCCGCTGGTAGGGACCGGGTCTCATGCGGGTGCGGTATCCGTTTTCGAGGTGGTTGAGGTAGCGCCTGCTTATGAGCGCTTTCTTGGCCATCTCGTCGGTGCTCAGCCCTGCCTGCATGCGGAGCTTGCGGATTTCCGCCCCTTTCACCTGGAAGGTGGGAGGGGGTTGTTCCATGCCTCGAAGCTAGCGGAAGTTCGCGACCATGTCTAGCGAAAGTTAGCGGATGTGCGCGCAAGTTGGCCGCTGCGGTCAGGGTGGGGCGACCTCGGCGTTTCGGTCACTCTGTGCACCGAAGGCGCCACGTTCCGGACTCCTTTGGCCCAGTCCTAGCTGGTCCTAGCGGGTCCTGCGAAGATGGGCGCATGACCAGCCCCGGCCACGAGCACCTCGCGGTACTCGTACAGAAGCGACGGACCGAGCTACGGCTCGGCGTTGAGCCTGCCGCCAAGCTCGGCGGCATCTCCAAGGACACATGGAAACGCGTCGAGGCGGGCCTGAAAGTATGGGACCGCTCCTACGCCGGAATCGACACCGCGCTCCAGTGGGCCGTCGGAAGCTGTCAGCGCATCCTCAGCGGCAACGACCCACTCCCGGTCGAGCGGGCCGACGAAGCACCCGACGTGGCGATCGCGATCCTGCCCAAGACGGAACTGGCCCGCGTGGTCGGCGATGCCGTCACCCACGCCGCTCTGGGCATCAAGGGAGAGCTCACCGCCGAGAAAATCCTCGACCTCAACGAGCGCGTAGCAGAGCAGCTCCGTGAGCGAGGCGTGATCTAAGGGAAGTTCAGCCGAAAGGCGTACAACCTTTTGCTTTCACGGCCACGGCAGCGAATTTCCCCACATCACTTCGGTCCCACAAGGTCCCAACCGGCCCTGATCGTGGCAAAATTTTCGCCACACCTTGGGGGTTCCCCACCCAGCCCGGAAGGGGGACCAGTTGTGCGGAGCACTCTGTCCATAGTCGATGTCGGACCTGAGTTTGCAGGATGGGCCGGACCCGCCGATGGGAGAATGATCTGTGTAGCGCCTCCCGAGATCGAGACGAGCAACGAAGCCAGACGCTCGATGCGAGAGATCGTGAAGCGTGCAGGAGGAGACTGTGAAGGATGCCGGGGCTGCTGGCTCGGCACCTGAACAACCGGCCGCGGAGTCCCGGCGGTAGGGGTACCTGCCGGACCCGCGCCAGCACCAGCCCAAGGGAGAAGCCATGCCCTACGTCGAGATGCGCGGCAACTCGATCCGCGTGAAGTGGTGGAGCGGCGAGTACCACCTCGACAGCACGGGCAAGGCCACCCGGCGCAAGAAGTACGAGAGCGCCTCCGGCCCCGCCCCGGGCGTCCCCTTCGACGACGACGACGAGGCCTACAACTACGGCCTCGACCGCGAGTACGAAGTCCGCCACGGCAAGCACATCCGCCGGGCGGACAGCAAGACCCTCATGGAGAGGTACTGCTGGCTCTGGCACGAGGCACAAGATCTCCGGCCCATCTCCATGAAGGGATACAAGACCCGCCTCAACGCCCGCATCATCCCCTACTGGGGCCGTCACGCGGTCGGCGACATCACCACCTGGGAATACGAGGCATGGAAGAAGAGCCTCCGCGCCGAGGTGGCAGCCGGCGGCCTGTCCGAGTACCACTGCAACTCACTGCTCAGCCTGTTCAGCCTCCTCATGAAGGACGCCGTCACCAAGTACAAGCTGCGCACGGAGTCGCCGGTCGTCGCACAGCCGCGGCGCGGACGGTACAAGAAGAAGAGCCGCGAGAAGAAGCGCCCCCTGGACATGGCGGTCCTGCACCAGCTGGCCTCCAACGCCTACACGGTGTGGGGCTTCACTGGCTGGACGTACATCTGGACCATCGCCTTCACGGCCATGCGCCCGCCAGGCGAGATGTGGGGCATGCGCCGCGAGTACGCCTCGGTGAACTGGCCGGCGAACGAACCCGACCCGGAGCTGCGTAAAGAGCTGCTCGACAGGTACGGCAAGATGCCCGCCCTGCGGGTGCAGAACCAGATGCAGTACGTGGACGGGGCCAGGCGTCTCATCGAGCCGAAGTACGAGTCCTACCGCAACCTGGTGCTGCCGCCGTTCCTCCACGAGATGCACTGCGCGCTCCTGCGCTCGCACGACTCGCCGTGGATGTTCCCGGCGTTGGGCGGCGAGGCCATGGGGTCGCAGTGGACCCGCGACTACTGGAAGCCGATGCGCGACGGGGCGAAGGAGAGGGCGGGGCGTCACGACTTCCGCCGTGCGGAGATTCCCAAGGTCGAGGCGATGGCGGGAAAGCGGATCTATCTGCTGCGCCACGGCCACAAGGAGTGGCTCGACGAGGACGGCCATGGCCGGGTGGCGGTCGAGACGCGCATGGGCCACGAGGTGGCCGGCCTGGAGGGCTTGTACGGGAACTTGACTCCGGGCATGGAGCTGCGGATCGTGGAGACGTTGCAGGAACGCTGGGAGAAGTTCATGGGGCCGGAGCGGGGCATGTGGCAGCCTCCTTTTCCCAGCCCTCTCCCATCCGGGGAACTGGACGGCAAGTAGCCCCAGCTCAGGACCGGTTCGGACCGTCATGCACCGACATGTCGATGATGTTCATGCCGGAGAACCGGCTGTGGTCGGGCGTGTGGTAGCTGTTGCCGTTCAGGAAGGCGTTGGTGGAGGTCGGCTGGTTGCCGGTGCCCTGGCCGTTCTCGTAGTCGAACTGCTCGATGGCCGCCTTCTCGTCGTCGGCGCTGTACTCCTTGCGCTCCTTCCAGGTGTAGAACTGCGCGGAGTGGTTGACCGAACCCCGGTTCCACTTGTCGTTGACGAAGGCAGCGACCTCGCCGAAGACGAAGAAGTTCCGGGCCGCCTCGGCGCCGAACTTCTGGGTGACGCGCTCCTGGATGGCGGGCAGGAAGCGGCGGTTCCAGGTGACGCGCGGGATGTGGACGGCCGTGTCGACGCGGAAGCCGTCGACGCCCATGTCGATGTACTTGTTGTAGGCGCCGATCAGGTAGTTCTGGACGGTGGTGTTCTCGGTGTTGAAGTCGGCGAGGTCCTCGTGCAGCCAGCAGGAGCGCGCGTCCTCACCCTCCCAGTTCCCGATCCAGCACTGGTGGTAGTACGCCTTGGGGAACATGCCCGAAGTGGGGCTCGGCCACTGGCAGTTGTAGAGCGTGTAGCCCTCGGCGCTCTTGCCGCCGGTGGGCTTGCCCCAGTTGACGCAGGTGTTGCCGGAAGGCTCGGCCGTGGACCACAGGTCGCCGTTGTAGTACGACTTCCCGGACTTGGGCTCGACGGTCAGGCCGTCGTACTCGAAGCCCTCGCTCTTCTCGTCGTAGTACCAGCTCCACTGGGAGTCCCGGACGCCGTACACGGTCGGGGTGAACAGGCCCTTGGCGCCCCAGCGGGAGCTGTGGTTGTAGACGACGTCCTGGTAGATCTTCATGCCCTTGGCGTGGGCCGCGTCGATCAGGTCCTGGTAGCTGGCACCGGCCGACTCCAGGCGGGGGTCGACCTTGTAGAAGTCGTAGCCGTGATAGCCGTGGTAGTCGTAGTCGGAGCGGTTCAGGACCACCGGGGTGATCCAGACCGCCGAGAAGCCGAGCGCCTTGATGTAGTCGAGTTTGTCGACCACGCCCTTGAAGTCGCCCCGGAACATCGGGTCGTTGTCGGCGGCGTTGCCGGACTTGGTGTGCTGGCTGCCGCCCCGGTTGTTGCTCGTGTCGCCGTCGTGGAAGCGGGCGGTGAGGACGAAGTAGATGGGGTCCTTGCGGGGGTCGGTGCCGAGGGGGGTGCCGGTGGCGGGCGCGGGGGCCTTCTCGCCGGTCGTGGCCTTGGCCTCGGCGGAGGCGGGCGAGGTGTTGCCGGCCGCGTCGACGGCCTTCACCGTGTACGTGTAGGCGGTCTTTTCCTCAAGTCCCGTGTCGGAGAGGACCGTTGAGCCGACGTCCGTGACGACCGTGCCCTTGGTGCCGCCGGTGCGGGTGACCTGGTACTTGGTGACGCCCTTGTTGTCGGTGGACGCCTCCCAGCCCACCACGATCGAGGTGTCGGTGGCGCTCGCGGTGACCTTGGTGGGGGCGGTCGGGGCCTCGGTGTCCGGGGCCTCGACGGCGCACGGGTCCTTGGCGTCCTTGGTGACCGTGCGGTCCTTCACGGTGGTGGTGCCGGTCGGGATGGTGTAGTCGGCGCTGTTGTTGTTGTCCCAGACGCCGTTGCCGTTGTTGAAGGCCGCCTTGAGCGAGCCGGCCGTTCCGATGTCGAGGGTCTTCTTCCACCAGCCGGTGCAGGCGGTCTCCATGCCGACGCCGGGTACGGTCGTCCAGGAACCGCCGGCGGGCTGGTAGTGGATGTTGGCGGTGGTCCAGCCGGTCGTCGCGGTCGAGTAGTAGACGGTCGCCTTGTTGCCCTCGACGGGGCCTGTGTCCGCGCAGGGGTCGCTGTGGGCGATCACGCCGTCCTTGACGGTGATGTCGCCCGTGCCGAGCGCGTAGTTGGCGCCGCCGTTGTTGTCCCAGGTGCCGTTGCCGTTGTTGAAGGTGGCCGCGAGGCCCGTGGCAGAGCCGAGGTCGACGGTCTTCTTCACCCAGTCCGTACAGGCGGCCTCCATCCTGGTGCCGGGCACGGTGGTCCAGGAGCCGCCGTCGGGGGCGTAGTGCAGGTACGTCGACGACCAGTTCTTGGTCTTCGTGTAGTAGAAGACGGTCGCCGTGTTGGCGGTGTCGGCGGCCGTCGCCATCCGGTCGGCGCCCGTTCCCGGTGTCCCCGCGAGCGCGCCGAGCAGCCCGGTCGCCGCCACGAACGCCACGAACGGGCGTCGCAGCCAGGGCGGTGTCCTACGTCTCACGGATCTCATGGGCGTCTCCAATGCGGGCCGGGGTGTGGGGAGTTGCGCGATACAGCGGGCTCTGCACGGACTCTGCAAGAAAAACCGGCAAATTCCTGAAAGCCCTTGCAGCGCGGAAGCTACAGGGACATGACAGCCACGTAAAGGGATCTCACAGTTCGGCGGAGCCATGGTGAGAATCGACCAGCAGTGGTGACCGGGGCCCACGCGTCGGGCGGGGCGCGCGCCTAGCGTGGGCGCATGCCGATGCAACCCTGGTTTCCCGACGCCAAGCTGGGCGTGTTCATCCACTACGGCGTGTACGCCGTGGGCGGGGCCGCCGAGTCCTGGTCCTTCTACACGGGCGAGATGACACACGAGCAGTACATGGAACAGCTCGACGGCTTCACCGCATCGCGCTACGACCCGGACGCCTGGGCCGAGTTGTTCGCCCGGGTCGGCGCCCGGTACGCGGTGCTCACCGCCCGGCACCACGACGGGGTCGCCCTGTGGGACACCGACCACCGCAATCTCGACGTGGTCCGGGACACCCCGGCGGGCCGTGACCTGGTCACCGGCTTCGTCGACGCGCTGCGCACCCGGGACCTCAAGGTCGGTCTGTACTACTCGCACTCCGACTGGAACCACCCGGAGTACGCGACCGAACGCCACCCCGGTCCGCACATCGTCCCGCCCAACCACTACTCGCACGCCGAGCCCGGCAAGGAGGACCCCGAGGCCTGGGCGCGCTACCTCGCCTACCGGGACGGGCAGGTCCGCGAACTGGTCGAGCGGTTCCGCCCCGACATCCTGTGGTTCGACGGCGAGTGGGAGCGCACCGAGGAGCAGTGGCGGATGGACGAGCTGGCCGAGCTCATCCTCGCGGGCAACCCGGACACCATCCTCAACGGCCGCATGCTGAGCCACGGCGACTACGCCACACCGGAGCAGGGCGCCCCGTTGCAGGCTCCTGACGGCCCGTGGGAGCTGTGCCTCACGATCAACGACTCATGGAGCCACCGCCCGCAGGACCGCGACTTCAAGTCGGTCCGTCAGCTGGTGCGGTACTTCGCCGAGACGATCGGCATGGGCGGCAATCTGCTGCTCGGCGCCGGGCCGCGCGAGGACGGGACGATCCCCGAGGAGCAGATCGAACGCATGGAGGGCCTCGGCGCATGGATCGCCCGGCACTCCGACGCCGTGTACGCCACGGTCGGCGGGCTGCCCGCCGGGCACCACTACGGCCCCAGCACCCTGTCCGCCGACCGGCGCACCCTGTATCTGATGTGCTTCGACACGCCACGCGAGACCGTGTCCGTACGGGGCCTGCGGAATCGGGTCGAGCGGGTCACCGTCCTGGGCACCGGCGCCGAGCTGGGTCACCACGTCACCGGGGGCCTGGACGCCGTACCCGGTGTGACCTGGATCGACGCGCCCGGGGAGGCCGATCTCGACCCGTACGCGACCGTGCTGGCCGTCGAACTGGACGGGGAGCTGGACCTCTACCGGGGCGCGGGGCGCGACTGACCGAGCACGTCGTCCACGGTGACGACCCGGACGAGGGGCCGGTACAGGTCCAGTACGTCCAGGGCCTTGGCGTGGGACTCGTCGTCGGCGCCCGCGCAGGCGTCGGCGACCACCAGCACCTCGACGCCCGCGTCGGCGGCGGCGAGGGCGGTGGACAGGACACAGCAGTCGGTGCTGACCCCGGCGACGACCAGCCGCCCGTCCGGGCCGAGGCGGGCGGCGAGCTCCGGGCCCCATTTGCCGAAAGTGGGGGCGGCGATCACGTCCCGTGCGGTGGCCGCGAATTCATCTACCAACTCCCAGAGCCGTGCGTGCGGGGGCTGGAGGGCGAAGGGCCACTGGTCGTAGTACGCGCGCCAGGCGCCCTCGGGTTCGGCCGGGGCGACGAAGCGGGTGAAGACGGTCCGGTCGGCGAAGGCGGGCAGCAGGCGTCGTACGCCGGTCGCGGCCTCGGTGAAGCGCGGGGACGCCCAGGGGCTGTCCGGCTCGGCGAAGACGCGCTGCATGTCGATGACGGCGAGCAGGCCCGGTACCCGTCTGCTCATACCTGCGCGTTCTCCTGTGCCCTTACCCGTCCGCGCCCCAGGACCAGAGTGCCGGCGAACCCGAGCGCCAGCGCCAGCAGCACCCCCAGGTTGGCGTACGCCCAGGCCCCGGTCCTGCCGCCGAGCCCGAGCGGGCCGAGGAGATAGCCCTGCCACTTCAGCCAGCTCGCCGAGGTGTTGACGACCAGGCCCCAGCCGAACGCGGTCGCGGCGAGGGTGAGGAGCAGGGGTTGCAGGGGGAGGTCGCCGTAGCGGCCGTCCGGGCGGTACAGGTCCTCGTCGGCGTAGTCGCGGCGGCGCAGGAGGAGGTCGGCCAGCATGACACCGCACCATGCGGCGATGGGGACGCCGAGGGTGGTGAGGAAGCCGATGAACGGGCCGAGGAAGTCGTCGGCGACGAAGACGATGTAGACGGCGCCCGCGATCATCAGGACGCCGTCGGCGAGCGCGGCCACCGGGCGGGGCACGCGCAGGCCCGCCGCGAGGAGGGCCAGGCCCGAGGAGTAGATGTCGAGGACCGCGCCGCCGACCAGACCGAGCACGGCGACGGCGGCGAACGGGATCAGGAACCAGGTCGGCAGGATCGTGGTCAGCGCGCCGATCGGGTCGGCGGCAACGGCCTCGTCGAGTTCGGTCGAGGATCCCGCGAGGAGCAGGCCGAAGAGCAGCAGGAGCAGCGGGGCGAGCGAGGCGCCGAAGGTGGTCCAGCCGACGACGCCCCGACCGGAGGAGTCGCGCGGCAGATAACGGGAGTAGTCGGCCGCCGCGTTGACCCAGCCGAGGCCGAAGCCGGTCATCATGAAGACAAGGGCACCGATGAACTCCTGGGCGGAACCGGCGGGTACGGCGCTGACGGCGGCCCAGTGGACGTGGTCGGCGACGAGGACGACGTAGACGACCGTGAGGACGCCGGTCACCACGGTGATCACCGTCTGGAAACGCATGATCAGGTCGAAGCCCATCACACCGACCAGGACGACGAGTGAGGCGACCAGGACTAGGGCGATGACCTTCGTGCCGGTGCCGCCGCCGGTGCCGAGCCGGTCGAACACCGTGGCGGTGGCCATCGTCGCGAGTGCGCACAGCACGGTCTCCCAGCCGACGGTGAGCAGCCAGGAGACGACCGCCGGAAGCCGGTTGCCGCGCACCCCGTACGCCGCCCGGCTGAGCACCATCGTCGGTGCCGAGCCGCGTTTCCCGGCGACCGCGACGAAGCCGCACAGCAGGAACGAGAAGACGATGCCGAGCACTCCGGCGACCAGTGCCTGCCAGAAGGAGATGCCGAAGCCGAGCGCGAAGGCGCCGTAGCTCAGGCCGAGGATGGAGACATTGGCGCCGAACCAGGGCCAGAAGAGCGTGCGCGGCGTGCCCTTGCGGTCGGCGTCGGCGATCACGTCGAGGCCGTGGGTCTCCACCTGGAGGGGCCGGACCGGGGCGGTGTCGTGTGCGGTGGGGAAGTCCGTCATCGTCGACCTGTCTGTCCGATCTCGCCGATCGTGTCCAGGGGACCGTAGATGTGCCGGTCAGAGGCGTCAAGAAGGCGTCGGGGCGGTTCGGGCCACCCGCTCCCCGACATGTCTGACCTACGTACAATCCTCAATATTCGACCGAAGGTTCGACACTTCGAGGGATTCGGGGGAACGCAGTGCCGTGGGACGTGGCTCCGCTGGTGAGCCGGGAGCGCGAGTTGGCGCGCCTGGACGACGTGCTCGACCGGCTGACCGGCGAAGGGAACGGCGCCGGAAGCCGTGGCCCGGCGGTCGTCGATGTCACCGGGGCCGCGGGCATCGGCAAGAGCAGGCTGATGTCGGAGTTCTGCGCGCGGGCCCGGGAGCGGGGCGTGACGGTGCTGCGCGGCCGGGCCACCGAGTACGAGCGGCATCTGCCGTACCAGCCCCTCGCCGACGCGCTCGCGGACCTCGACGACGAACCCGAGGAGGTCTCGCTGCTGGCCGACGGTCGCTCCACCGACCGTTTCGCTCTGCAACGCGCCGTCGCCGATCTCCTGGCCCGGATCGCGACGGCAGGCGGGGGCCTGGTGGTGGCCCTGGACGATGTGCACTGGGCGGACCCGGCCTCCCTGGAACTGCTCGACCATCTCGTCCGGCATCCCCCGCGCCGCGCCCCCGTCGTCATCGTCGTGGCCCGGCGCGAGCGGCAGACAGCGGCCCCGTTCGTCGCCTCGCTGACCAGGGGCGTGGAGGCCGGGACGGTGCTGCGGCTGCAACTGGGGCCGCTCGACGAGCGCGCGTGTCTCGCGGCGCTGGCCGCCGACCTCCCGGCCGGGCTGGCCGCCGAGCTGTACGCGGCGAGTGAGGGCAACCCGCTGTACTTCCTCGCGCTGCTCCAGGCCCGCAGGCCCGCGGGGCTCAGCTCCCTGCTGCTGGACGAACTGACCCCGCTCACCGACACCCAGCGCGGCACCGCCGAAGCCATGGCCGTCCTCGGCGACCAGGCGGCGCCCGCCCTGCTGGCCGCCGTCACCGGCCGGAGCGAGCCCGAACTCGAAGCCGACTCCAGGGAGCTGGCCGCACGCGATCTGGCGCGTCCGGGGCCGGACGGTCGCTGGGCGCTGCGCCACCCGGTGCTGCGCGCCCTTGTGCACGACGCCACCGACCCGGCCCTGCGCACCCGGATGCACCGCCTGGCCGCCGCCGAACTGGCCCGGGTCCAGGCGCCGCTCACCGAGCGGGCGCACCACGTCGAGCGGTCCCTGACCGGCTGGGACCCGCACGCCGTGGCCGTGCTCACCGAGGCCGCCGAACAGGCCGCCGCCACCGCGCCCGCGAGCAGCGCCCACTGGCTCGGCGTCGCCCTCGCCCATCTGCCCGACCGCACGGTGTACGGCGCGCTGCGACGCGACCTGATGCTGCGCCGGGCCCAGGCGCTGGGGGTGTGCGGGGGTCTGCGGGAGAGCCGGGACCTGCTGCACGAGGTGATCAGCCTGTCACCGCCGGGCACGGACGACCGCGTCCGGGCCTCGGCGGTCACCTTGTGCGCGGTGATGGAACGTCACCTGGGCCGCTACGCCGAGGCCGTCGCCCTGCTCCGCCGCGAGCTGGCCCGTGGCGGCGACCTCTCCCCCGCCGACTCCGTCGAACTCGGCCTGGAACTGGGCTCCTCCGCCCCACACGCCAGCTCCTACCCCGACGTACGCGACGACGTCGTCCGGACGCTGGAGCTGGCCCGGTCGCTGGGCGACGAGGTGGCGGAGGCGGGCGCGCTCGCGGTCACCGCGCTCGGCGAGGCGTACGAGGGGAACACGGCCGCGGCGGCGGAGGCCGCCGACCGGGCCGCCGCGCTCATCGACTCCCTCACCGACCACGATCTCGCCGGGCTGTGCGAGCCGCTGGCCCGGCTGGGCTGGGCGGAGGCGTTCCTGGAGCGGTACGCCGACGCCGAGCGGCACGCGGAGCGCGGGCTGGCCATCGCCCGCCGGGGCGGCCGACTGTATGTGGTGCCCCATCTGTTGCTGTGCAAGTCCCATGTCCAGGTCCTGATGCTGCGACTGCGGTCGGCCGTGGAACTCGCCGAGGAGGCGGAGGCGATCGCCCGGGGCATCGGCAGCGACGAGCTGCTCGCGTTCGTGCTGGCGTCCAAGGCCCAGTCGCTGATCCCCTCGCTCCCGCCGGGCGACGGCGGTGCGCTCGCCGTGGCCGAGGAGGCCGTCGCCCGGGCCGGTTCGGGCACCCGCTGGTGGGCGTCCATCGCCTGGTGCATGCTCGGGTACGCCGCGATCCACGCCGGTGATCCGGCGCGAGCCCGGGCGGCTGTCCTACGGGCGGGCGGGGAGGATCTCGGCGGGCTCCAGCCGAGTATGCGACCGCTGTTCCTGGAGATCCTCGTCACGGCCGCAGTCGCCGCCGGGGACCAGGAGGAGGCGCGGCTGTGGGCCGAGCGGGCCCGCAAGGAGGCGGAGCGGCTCGGCCTCGCCGCCCAGCGGGCCTCCGCGCTGCGCAGTTGGGCGCACGTACCGCTCGGCGAGGGTGATGTGGCGACGGCCGCGGAACTGTTCGAGCAGGCCGCCGTCGAGGCCGCCCGAGGCGGAACGCACCTGTGGGAGGTCCAGACGCTGCTGCTGGGCGCGCCGCTCGCGGCGTCCGTCGGTCGGACCACCCGGGCCCGCGCCATGTGGGAGCGGGCCCGGCGGCTGAGCGTCGACGGCGGCGCGGAACTGCTGTCCGGTTACGCGGAGTTGCTGCGGCCGTTGGTGTTCACGGAGGAGGAGGCCGTCCCGCAGACGGAGACGGCGTCGCGTGGGGAGCTGGTGTCGCGCAGGGAGCCCGACACGCTTGAGGCGCCGGCGGAAACCGGAGCCCTCACGGACCATCCCGCCCCCATTCCCCCGGAGCTGCCCTCGCTCTCCCCCCGCGAGCAGGAGATCGCCGCCCTCGTCGCGGAGGGTCTGACCAGCCCCGCCATCGCCGAGCGTCTCTTCCTCAGCCCGCGGACGGTCGAGACGCACCTCTCCCGCATCTACCGCAAGACGGGGGTGACCTCGCGCGCCGCCCTGGCCGCGCTGCAGGCCAGCGGCCAACTGACCGACGGGACGGCGTGATTACGTAATCTCCCTGATACCGCTCCCACGCCCCATCCGGAACTATCCGTTCTAGACCACGAGAACAGGCGGAACCGGAAGCGAGACGGAAACGGGGACGAGCATGCGGGGGAAGTCCGGCGCGCCGGAATCCAAAGCCATGATCGCCGCAGGCGTGCAGGCCGCCGCGGTCGGTGCGGGTCGCTGTCGTAGAGGGGACGACAGCGACCCACCACCGGAGCGCCGGGGCCGACGAAGGCTGCCGGTCGCCGCCGCGGTCGTCGGCGCGGTCCTGCTCTCGTCCGGCTGCACGGGCGGCAGCGACTCCGACGCCTCGGCCTCGGAGTCCCCCTCGGCGACCGACAGCCCGAGCCCCACGCCCACCCCGTCCGTCACACCCCCGTACCCGACCGGCGCCGACGGCTGCCACGACAACAGCGGCTGGACGTCGGACGAGGTCAGGACCTGGCTGCAGATTCAGGCCAGGGCCTCCGACGTCGAGACGTCGAAGGACGTGGCGGTCGGTCCGGTCCAGGAAGGGTTCGACGGCCCGCTGTGCGAACCGGTCACCGTTCAGGTGGAGTTCTGGAAACTCACCTACGGCTCGCCGTCGGAGAAGGAGAAGAGCGACCCCGGCACCCCGGACTTCTACTTCGCGATGGAACGGGCGAAGCGCACCCGGCTGCGCACCGACGGGAGCGGGGAACAGCAGGTCACGGCACCGAAGAAACTGTACGCCGACGACCGCAGCGTCTGTGTCGGCGCGCTGGTGACCGTGACCGCCGGCAAGCCGCTCAGCGAGAAGGAACTGCCGGAGTCGATCAAGCTGTCGGACGCCGCCTACGGCAACAACGACACCGTGGAGTTCCGCACCGAGCGCGTCGCCGTCTACGAACTCACGCGCCCGAAGGCGGCGCACGTCTGCAATCCCGAGGGCAAGCCGACGGCCGACCCCGACAAGGTGCCCGCCCCCACAGCTGAGCCCGAGCCCACGTCGGACCCCTACGGCTACGACCCGCTCCCGCTGCCCACCTTGGACCCGGCCACGCCCACCATGAGCTTCGGCTGACCGTCGCGGGCGCCAACCTGCCCGAACAGCGGTTCGGCCCCGTTTGCTACGCTCCCCGAGCCTCCCGTGGGGGAAGTCCGGTGAGATTCCGGCGCTGACCCGCAGCGGTGTGCGTGGGGACCTGGTGGTCCGTCGCGCGAGCCCGATTGCCCATGGGAGGTGTGCGACCCGTTGACTGCTCGCCGTGGACTGCGAGAGGGGACCGCGCGGCCGGTGGGCCGTACGGGCTGCCTCCCTGCTTGACGTTCATCAGGCGGCCCCAGGTGAAGGACCGCCCCGACCGTGCGCCACCGCCCCGCCACCCCCAGCCGAACACCCCTCCCGCCGCTGGTCGTCGGGCTGTCGGTGTTACTGATCGTCTCGCTCGTGTGCGGCGTCGGGCTCGGGGCGGCCGGACTCGGCTGGGCGGAGGTCTTCCGGTTCCTCTGGGCGGGGCTCACCGGCGGCAGCATCCACGCGGATGACATCGCCTCGTACACCATCGTGTGGGAGATCCGGCTGCCCCGCGTCGTGCTGGGCGCCGTCGTCGGGGCGGGGCTGTCGGCCGTCGGCGTCGCCGTGCAGGCGATGGTGCGCAACGCGCTCGCCGATCCGTTCGTGCTGGGCATCTCGTCGGGGGCCGCGGTCGGCGCCAACGCGGTCATCCTGCTCGGCGCGTTCGCCGGGCTCGGGGTGTGGGCGCTGTCCGTGTCCGCGTTCGCCTCGGCGCTGGCCGCGATGGTGCTGGTGTACACCGTGGCCCAATCGCAGCACGGGCTGACCCCGCTGAGGCTGGTGCTCACCGGCACGGCCCTGGCGTACGGCTTCGAGGCCGTCACCACCGTCATGGTGTTCGGCGCCGCCCGGGGTGAGGCGGCCCGCTCGGCGATGATGTGGCTGCTGGGGAGTCTGGGCGGGGCGACCTGGGCGCAGGTGCCGCTCGCCGCCGTGACCGTGGCGGCCGGCTGGGCGTGGCTGCGCCTGCGGGCCGAGGCACTCAACGCCCTCGCCATGGGCGACGAGACGTCCGCCGCGCTCGGTGTGCAACCCGGCCGCCTGCGCCGGGAGTTGTTCCTCGTCACCGCCGCCGTGACCGGGACCGTCGTCGCGGTCAGCGGGGCCATCGGGTTCGTCGGGCTGATGGTGCCGCATGTCGTACGGATGCTGGTCGGCGCCGATCACCGCCGGGTGCTGGCCGTGGCCCCGCTCGCCGGAGCCGTCCTGCTGGTGTGGGCAGATCTGCTCTCCCGGCTGCTGCTCGCGCCCGCCGAGCTGCCCGTCGGGGTGATCACCGCCGTGGTCGGGGTGCCCGCGTTCCTGCTGCTGATGCGGCGCGGCGGCTATGCGTTCGGAGGCCGGTGACCATGAGGCTCGACATCGACGGGGTGACGGTCGAGGCGGCCGGGGCCCGCATCGTCGACGACATCCGGCTGACCGTGGCCGCCGGCACGTTCGTCGGGCTGGTCGGCCCCAACGGCAGCGGCAAGTCCACGCTGCTGCGCTGTGTGTACCGGGCGCTGCGCCCGGCCGGGGGCGTGGTGCGGCTGGACGGCGAGGACGTGCACGCCATGGCGCCCCGGGCCGCCGCCCGGGTGCTGGCCGCGCTGCCGCAGGAGTCGTCGGCCGAGTTCGACTTCACCGTGGCCGAGGTCGTCGCCATGGGGCGGCTGCCCCACCGGGACCGGACGGCCGCGTCGGACAGAGAGATCTGCGCCGCCGCCATGGACCGCACCGGCGTCGCCCATCTCGCCGACCGGGGCTTCCTCGCCCTCTCCGGCGGTGAGAAGCAGCGGGTGCTGCTCGCCCGGGCCCTCGCTCAGCAGCCCGGCGTACTGGTCCTCGACGAGCCGACCAACCACCTCGACATCGCCCACCAGTTGGACGTCCTGTCCCTGGTCCGCGCCGACGGCCTGACCGTGCTCGCCGCACTGCACGACCTCAACCTGGCCGCCGCGCACTGCGACCTCCTGTACGTGATCGCCGGCGGCCGGGTCGTCGCCTCCGGGCCACCGCGCGACGTCCTCGAACCCGCCCTGCTCGCCGAGGTGTTCGGCGTCCGCGCCCACCCCGTACGGCATCCGGAGACCGGCGCCGTCCAACTCCTCTTCGACCGCCTTCCGCCCACCACCCCCTGAGGACCCCCCATGCGCAAGTTGCTCGCCGCCGCCGTCTGTCTCGCCGCGACCGCCACCGGGTGCGGCGCCTCGGTGGAGAAGACCCCGTCGAAGGACGCCTCCACGGTCACCCTCACCAACTGCGGCAAGAAGGTCACGTACAAGGTCCCCGAACGTGTCGTGACCAACGATGTCGGGATCACCGAGCTGATGTTCGCCCTCGGTCTGGAGGACCGCATGGCCGGGTTCGCCATGCCCGACGACAAGGGCGATCTGAGCGACGTGCCCTGGAAGGGCGGCTACGACAAGGTGAAGTGGCTGTCGAAGGACCAGCTCACCAAGGAGAACGTCCTCGACGCGAAGGGCGACTTCGTCTTCGCCGGCTGGAACTACGGCTTCCGCGACGACAACGGCTTCACCCCCGACGCCCTGAAGAAGCTCGGCATCCCCACGTACATCCTCACCGAGTCCTGCCGCAACGGCCGTACGAAGACCTCGCGGGGCATCATGCCGCCGCTGGAGGCCCTGTACACCGACCTCACCAATCTGGGGAAGCTGTTCGGCGTGGAGAAGCGGGCGGCCACACTGGTCGCCGACTTCAAGAAGCAGATCGCGGACGTACGGGCCGAGGCACCGGCCGAGAAGCCGAAGGTCCTCCTCTACGACAGCGGGCAGGACCAGCCCTTCACCTCGGGCCGTTACGCCGCGCCCGAGCAGATCATCAGCGAGGCCGGTGGCGTCAACGTCATGCGTGACGTCGACGACTCCTGGACCACGGTCGGCTGGGAGAGCGTGGTCGAGCGGAACCCGGACGTCATCGTGATCTGCGACTACGGAGATGTGAGCGCCGAGCAGAAGAAGAAGTTCCTGCTGTCCTACGCCCCGCTGCGGAACGTGTCCGCCGTCAAGCACAAGCGGATCTTCGTCCTCGACTATGTCGATCTGGTCGAGAGCCCCCGCAACCCGTCGGCCATCGCCCGCCTGGGCACATATCTGCGGACGGTGGCCGACAAGTAGACGGTCTCACGCCTTTCGTACCCGCAACTCCGTGGTCGCGGGCCGCAGTCCGTCGGCCCGTGCGGTGAGCTTCAGGCGGCCCGGGCGTTTCGCCGGTCGCAGGATCGCGAGGGCCTTGCCGTGCCAGGTGTGGCGGCGGGGCCGCTTGAAGCTGTCGACGTTGTGGGGGTTGCCGTTGCCGACGCCGACCAGCTCGCCCGCGCCGTCCACCTCGAACGTCACCTTCAGCGTGGCGTCGGGGACGACCCGGCCGTGGCGGTCGACGACCTCGACCAGGACGTGGGCGAGGTCGTCGCGGCCTGTGGTGAGCGCGGTGACGTCCGGGACGAGGCGCAGCGATGCCGGGGCTCCGACCGTGCGAAGGGTGGTCCGGCCGATCTCCTCCCCGTCGCGGAAGGCGAGGGCCGTCAACTCCCCCGGTGCGTACGGCACGGTGAAGGTGGCCATGGACCGCTCGGGGGCGGTCGCGGCACCACCGGGGAAGTCCTGACCGTCGAGGAGCAGCCGCACGCTGTCGCCGGGGGTGTAGACGTGCACCTTCATCGGGTGGCCTCGGTCGACCTCCCAGGTCCAGCTGCGCAGTTCGTCGTAGTAGCCCCACCAGAGGGCCACCTGCTCGGTGCCCGGCGGGGTCGGGCGCTCCACCAGCAGCTCGACCTGGCTCCGGCCGGTCACGGCGGCCCTCCAGTGGTTCTGTGGCTTGCGCTGCCCGATCAGGTCGAAGTCGCCGCAGTTCGCCTGGAAGTAGGGGTAGGCGTAGCCGAAGCCGCCCCAGTTGTGGTGCAGTTCGCGGGAGATCGACCAGCCGGGCATGACGCTCTGGTCGCCGATGGTCTCCGCCGTGCCGACGGGAGGGATGGGGGTCTTGCCGATGCCGGACTCGCCGAGATAGTCCCAGGCGGCCCAGATCCAGGTCCCGGTGGCCCAGGTGTGCTCGGCGGCGAAGGTGATGTCCTGGTGGATGGTCGCGGGGAACGTCTCGTTGTGCGTCATCGCCTTGTCGGGGTTGGCCTCGTGCATCTGCCCGTAGGTCTTGCCGTTGGCGTTGTAGTGCACGTCGCCGACGTCGACGTAGTTCCAGGACGGGTCGTGCGCCGAGTGGGTCGAGCCGCCGCCCAGGGTGACGGGCCTGGTGGTGTCGAGGGTACGGAGGACCGCCGCCAGCTCGGCGCCCCGGTGGCCGTTCGTGCGGTCGGTGATCTCGTTGCCGACCGACCACATCACCACACTGGGGTGGTTGCGGTCGCGGAGGACTGTGCTCCGCAGTCCTTCTCCCACCACTCGGCGAAGTGCACCGAGTAGTCGTCGGGGTTCTTGCCGGTGTCCCACATGTCGAAGAACTCGTCCATGACGAGCATGCCCAGCCGGTCGCAGGCGTCGAGCAGTTCCGGCGTGGGCGGATTGTGGGCCGTGCGGATCGAGTTGAAGCCCGCCTCCTTGAGGATCTCGACGCGGCGCTCCTCCGAACGGCCGAGCGCGACGGCGCCCATCGGGCCGTGGTCGTGGTGGACGTTGCCGCCCATCACCTCGACGGGCTCGCCGTTGAGCAGGAAGCCGACCTCGCCGTTCCACGGCAGCGAGCGGAACCCGAAGGTGGTGGTGACCGTGTCGACGACCCTGCCGCCCACCAGCACCTCCGTGCGGGCGGTGTAGAGGCTCGGTGTGTCCATGGACCACAGGGCCGCGTCCTGCACCGGGAGGTCGAGCGACGCGACGGCCGTCTCCCCCGGCTCGACACTCTGCGCGGGCGCCCGCCGGGTGGTCACGGCACGGCCCCGTGCGTCGAGGACCGTGACCCGTACGTACGCCGACGCGGATCGCTCGCCGAGATTGGCGACCCGCGTCTCCACCCGGGCCACCGACCGACGTCCGCCCACCTCGGGCGTCGTCACGTGCACACCCCACAGGGGGATCCGCACGGGCCCCGTCACCGTCAGCCAGGTGTGCCGGTAGATGCCGGAGCCCGAGTACCAGCGGCTGTTCTTCCCGCTGTTGTCGACCCGGACGGCGAGCACGTTCGTGCCCGACGGGTCGAGGTACGGGGTCAGGTCGTAGGCGAACGACGTGTAGCCGTGTGGGTGGAAACCGAGGTGGACTCCGTTGAGCCAGACATCCGCGTTCTGGTACACCCCGTCGAACCGCAGCTCGATATGTGACCCGAGCTCGCCGGTCGCCTCCCCCGTCCCGAAGTGCTTGCGGTACCAGCCGACGCCGCCGACCGTGTACCCGGTCGAGCCCCCGTTCTGACTGTTCCGGGTGTCGAAGGGCCCGATCACCTGCGGGGCCTCGGGCCACGCCGGGTCGGGCTCCTTGGGCACCAGCACGGAGGAGTAGCTGGTCGCGCCGCCGTCGTCGGAGGTGGCGTACGGCAGGTCCTCGATGCTCCAGTCGTGCGGGAGGTCCAGTACGCGCCAGGCCCTGTCGTCGTACGACGGCTGCTCGGCCCCGGTGGCGTCGCCACGTAAGAAGAGCCAGCCCTCGTCGAACGACTGATCGCGCGCCCGCCCCGCGCCGCCCCGGGCGTCCGCCGCGGCGGGCGTCGACTGATACACCGCCATCGCGCCTGCGGCCGTCGCGCCCAGCTGCAGCGCCCGGCGCCGCGAGACCCGCCGTTGCCTCATCGTCATCCCTTTCACCTCTCCACAAGAATTCGGTATGTCGAACATCGAGCAGAATGCTGAACTGGCATAGACATGACAGGAGTAGAGGGGTGGCGACGGTCGCGTCAAGGGGCGGGTGAGGCACCCCCCTCGGTGCAGCACTCCCGAGCGGGGTGGTTAGCATATGAGCGCCCCATATGAGCGCCGCCTAGCTCGAAAGATATTTCTGTGACTGTCAACGAGGACTCGTTCACCAACTGGAAGAACCGCGAGGAGATCGCGGAGTCGATGATCCCGATGATCGGGAAGCTCCACCGGGAGCGGGACGTGACGGTCCTGCTGCACAGCCGTTCCCTGGTGAACAAGTCGGTCGTCAGCATCCTCAAGACCCACCGCTTCGCCCGGCAGATCGCCGGCTACGAGCTGTCGGTCACCGACACCCTGCCGTTCCTGCAGGCTCTCACCACGCTCGATCTCGGCCCGTCCCAGATCGACATCGGCATGCTCGCCGCGATGTACAAGGCCGACGACCGCGCGCTGTCGGTGGAGGCGTTCACCGCCGAGGCCGTCGCGGGTGCCACGGGCGCCAACAAGATCGAGGGCGGCGAGGGGCGTGACGTCGTCCTCTACGGCTTCGGGCGCATCGGCCGCCTCGTCGCACGGCTCCTCATCGAGAAGGCGGGCTCGGGCAACGGCCTTAGGCTGCGCGCCATCGTCGTCCGCGGGGGCGGCGACCAGGACATCGTCAAGCGCGCCTCGCTGCTGCGCCGCGACTCGATCCACGGCCAGTTCCAGGGCACGATCACCGTCGACGAGGCGACCAGCACGATCAACGCCAACGGCAACGAGATCAAGGTCATCTACGCGAACGACCCGTCCGAGATCGACTACACGGCGTACGGCATCAAGGACGCCATCCTCATCGACAACACGGGCAAGTGGCGCGACCGCGAGGGCCTGTCCGAGCACCTGCGCCCCGGCATCGACAAGGTCGTGCTGACCGCGCCGGGCAAGGGCGACGTCCCGAACATCGTGCACGGCGTCAACCACGACACGATCAAGCCGGACGAGCAGATCCTGTCCTGCGCCTCCTGCACCACCAACGCGATCGTCCCGCCGCTGAAGGCGATGGCCGACGAGTACGGGGTGCTGCGCGGTCACGTGGAGACCGTCCACTCGTTCACCAACGACCAGAACCTGCTGGACAACTACCACAAGGCCGACCGCCGGGGCCGCTCCGCGCCGCTCAACATGGTCATCACCGAGACCGGTGCCGCGTCCGCCGTCGCCAAGGCGCTGCCCGACCTCAAGGCGCCGATCACCGGCAGCTCGATCCGGGTGCCCGTGCCGGACGTCTCGATCGCGATCCTCAGCCTGCGCCTCGGCCGCGAGACGAACCGCGAGGAGGTCCTCGACTACCTCCGCGATGTCTCGCTGACCTCGCCGCTGAAGCGTCAGATCGACTTCACCACGGCCCCCGACGCGGTCTCCAGCGACTTCATCGGCTCGCGCCACGCCTCGATCGTCGACGCGGGCGCCACGAAGGTCGACGGCGACAACGCGATCCTCTACCTCTGGTACGACAACGAGTTCGGCTACTCGTGCCAGGTGATCCGGGTCGTGCAGCACGTCTCCGGCGTGGAGTACCCGACCTACCCGGCCACGGCGGTCTGATCCCACCACCGGCGGGTGGTGCGCGGCGCCTCGTCAGCCCCGCACACCACCCGCCGTGAGCCCTCCCACGATGAACCGCTGGAAGAGGGCGAAGACACAGACCACGGGCAGGCTGATGAGCGTGGCCGTGGCCATCAGGGCGCCCCAGGCGGTCCCGTGCTGGCCGATGAACGCGTTGAGCAGTACGGTCACGGGCTGGACGTCGGAGTCACCGGCGAGCGTGAGCCCGAAGAGGAACTCCCCCCAGGCCAGCAGGAACGACAGCCCGGCCGCCGCGACCACGCCGGGCACCGTCAGCGGCAGGACGACCCGCAGCAGCACCCCGGGCAGCCCGCAGCCGTCGACCAGCGCGGCCTCCTCCAGCTCCGGCGGGAAGGCGCGCAGCACGGGGCGCAGCACGATCACCGTGAACGGCAGGGTGAGCGTGGTGTCGGCCGCGATCAGGCCCAGGTAGGTGTCGTCGAGCCCGGCGCGGCGTTCGAGGATGAACAGCGGCGCCGCCAGCACGATCGCCGGCGGCAACTGGGCGACCAGCAGGGCGAACACCATGGTCCCCGAGCCCCGCATCCGCACCCGGGCGAGCGCGTAGCCGAGCGGCAGGCCCAGCAGCAGGGTCAGCGCGACCACTCCGCCGGCGATCACCAGACTGTTGAGCAGGGCCCGGGTCAGCCCCTCGTACCCGAGCGCGGTGTCGAAGTTCTCCCCGGTGAGCGGTGTGGGCACCCACTGCGGGGACGGGGTCAGAATCCGGTCCGGCTCGGTGAGACCGGTCTTGGCCATCCAGTACACCGGGAGCAGGAACACGGCGGTCGTCACACCGGCGAGGAGGGTGAGCAGCCAGGGGTGCCGCGGTGGCCTCACGCCGGGCCCCCTTCGACGGTCTCTTTCCGTAGCCGGTGCACATACAGGGCGCCCGCGAGCAGCGGTACGACGAGCAGCAGCACGCCCGCCGCGCTCCCCCGGCCGAACCGGAAGAACGCGAAGAACACCTCGTAGACGTAGAGGGACAGCACTCGGGTGGCGTCGACGGGGCCGCCGCCCGTCATGACGAAGATCGTGTCGAACACCTTGAAGGTGTAGATGAGGCCGAGCAGCAGCACGGTCACCGACACCGGTCGCATCAGCGGCAAGGTGATGCGGCGGAAGCGCTGCCAGGCACCCGCGCCGTCGATGGCGGCGGCCTCGTACAGCTCGGGGTCGATGGTGTGCAGCCCCACCAGCAGCAGAAGCATGTTGAAGGGCACGCCGACCCAGATGTTGGCGAACATGACCCCGGCCAGGGCGGTGCCCGGGTCGGTGAGCCAGTCGTGGGTCAGCGTGTCCAGGCCGACCGCGCGGAGCAGGGCGTTGTAGGCGCCGGACTCCGCGTCGAGCAACCAGCGGAAGAGGGTGCCGCTGACGACCGGGGGCAGTAGCCAGGCGATCAGCAGCAGCGACCTCAGCAGACCGTTCAGCGGGAACGGCCGGGCGAACAGCAGGGCCAGCGCGAAGCCGAGGGTGAACTGGAAGAGCAGCGATCCGAGCGTGAACACCACCGACAGGCGTACGGAGTGCCAGAAGCCCGGGTCGGACACGACGGCCCGGTAGTTGGCCAGGCCGTTGAAGCGCTGCGGACCGCCGAGCAGGGTGCTCAGCTGCACCTCGTGCACGGAGGTCCACAGGTTGTAGAACAGCGGATAGGCCAGGAAGAGGGCGAGGAGGACCAACCCGGGCAGGCAGAACAGGTAGCCCTGGCGTCGGCGCCGGGCGGCCGGGGACCGGTGGCCGTTCGCCGGGGACCGGTGGTCCGGGGTCACTGTTCCGCCAGCGCCTTGTCGATCTTCGCGGCTGCCGTCCGGGCCGCTGCGGAGGGCGAGGCGGACCCGGTGAGCACGGCCTGCTCGGCCTCGGCGACGGCCTGGGAGGCGTCGGCGTAGTGCGGCCCGTACTGGCGCGGGCGGGCGAAGGCCAGCTGGTTGAGGAAGAGCCGCAGGGCCGGGTCGGAGGCCCAGGTGCCCTGGTCGGCGAGGTCCTTGCGGGCAGGGAGGTTGCCGAACGCGACCAGGTACGGGACGAGGGCCTGCGGGGTCTGCGTGTACTCGAGGACCTCCCATGCCTTGTCGAGGTGCTTGCCGTCCGCCGTGAGGACCCAGTTCTCGCCGCCCAGACAGGTGGCGGTCTCCTTGTCCCGGGGCAGGGCGACCACGGTCCAGTCGAAGTCCGCCTTCTTGAGGGTGGGGATCTGCCAGGGCCCGTTGATCTGCATGGCGGCCCGCTTGTCCATGAACCGGATGTTGACGTCCTGCTGGGTCCAGCCCACGCACTGCTCGGACAGGGACTTCTTGGCGATCAGGCCGTCGAGGAACTCCAGCGCCGTCGCCCCGTAGGTGGCGAAGGTGTCCAGGTCACCGCCCGCCTGCCACAGGAACGGCAGGAACTGGAAGACTCCCTCCTCCGTCCTGATCGCGCTGAGCGCCAGCCCGAACCGGTTCCCGCTGGTCAGCTTCTCTGCCGCCGACGCCAACTCGGCCCAGGTGGTGGGCGGTTCGACTCCGGCGTCCGCGAGCATCCGGGTGTTGCAGTAGAGGGCCAGGCAGTTGCTGTTGTTGGGGATGCCGAGGGTTTTCCCGTCGACCTGGCAGCCCTCCCAGGGGCCTTTGTAGTACTCGTCGGCCTGCCCCCATTCCTTCACCCTGCCGGTGAGATCGGCGAGCAGTTTCCCGCCGCCCAGGGAGTTCATGGCGACGTTGTCCACGATGGCGATGTCCGGGAGTTCACCGGCGATCGCGGCCAGGGTGATCTGCCGGTCGAGTTCCGCGAACGGGAACGTCCGCCGCTGGATGTTCACGTTCGGCACGTTCTCCTCGATGTCCTTGATGAGGCGTTCCATGCCGGGCTGGAAGTTGTCCAGGGTGAAGTAGTCCCACCAGGTGAGGGTGACCGTGTCGGGCTCGTCGGAGCCGCAGGAGGCCAGGGTCCCGCCGAGGCCGAGTGCGGCCCCTCCGGCGCCTGCGGCCCGCAGAAAACCGCGGCGGTCGACCGTGTACGACATGCTCCACTCCCAGTGAGAAGGCAAGAAAGCAGGAAGGAATGAACGGAGAAAGAAAGCAGAAACCCAGGTGGTGTCAGAATCAGAAGTCGACGTCGAGACCCGGGAACTCCGGGAATTCCGGCTCCGGCTCCGAACCCGGCACCGGTCGGCACTGACCCGTGCTGGCCCGCAGGGTGATGAGCGGCTTCAGCAGGATGTGCCGAGGCGGTGAGCCGGGTGAGGTGAGCCGCTTCATCATCAGGTCGACGGCTATTCGGGCCATCTCCTTCGCGGGGATCTCCGCCGCCGTGAGCTGGGGGGTCACCTGTTCCGCCCAGGGGCTCGCGGCTACGCCGACGACGGAGAAGTCGCGCGGCACGCTGCGGCCGTGCCGGTTGAGCCCCCGGTAGACGCCCTCCAGGGCGGCCTCGTTCATGGTGACGAGCGAGGTGGTGGCCGGTTCCTCGTTCAGGATCCGCTCCAGGGCCGCCTCCCCCGAGGCGAGGTCGTCCCCGCAGAGGTACGCGTGCGGAACCAGCCCCAGATCCGCCATCGCCTGGGTGTACCCCTCCTGTCCGAGCCGCGCGAAGCCGTATCCGCTGTCGAACAACTCCTCCGACCGGTTGACGAAGGCGATCCTGCGATGGCCCAGGTCGGCGAGGTGCTGCACACAGCTGCCGGCCAGGCCGGCGAAGTCGAGGTCGACCCAGCCCGCCTCGTCCGCCGTACGGTTCCGCCCGATGGCGATGTACGGGAAGCCCGTCCTGGCGAGGTGGTCGACGCGGTCGTCCTCGCGACGGATCTCCATGACGACCACGCCGTCCACCCGCCGCAGACCGGTCATCATCCGCCGGAAGGAGGGGTCGGTCCCGGACCGGGCGGGCGAGAGCAGCAGGTCGTAGCCGTGCGCGGTGGCGGCCTCGGCGACTCCGCCGACGAAGGCCAGCTGCATGCTCGTGTAGTCCTGGTGCCGTCCGGCCGGAGGGTAGAGCAGTCCGAGCGTGCGCGTCTCCTCTCCCGGATCGGCCGGGCCGCCGTACAGGAGACCCGCGTCGCCGTCCGGGGCACGCGGCGCTGTCGGGTCGCTCATGTGCTCGGTCATGATCAGCCGACCTGTAGGGCTTGTTCGGCCCAGATGGTCTTGCCCGTGGCGGTCTGCCGGGTGCCCCAGCCCTGGGTGAGCTGGGCGACCATGTGCAGCCCTCGGCCGCCCTCGTCGTACGTGCGGGCCCGGCGCAGGTGCGGGGCGGTGCTGCTGGCGTCGGACACCTCGCAGATCAGGGTGCGGTCCCTGATGAGACGCAGGCCGATGGGTACGTCGCCGTAGCGGATGGCGTTGGTGACCAGTTCGCTCACGACCAGTTCCGTGACGAACCGCGCGTCGTCCAGCCCCCACTTCTCCAGCTGCCGGGTTGCCTGGGCGCGGGCGTCGGCGACGATCGCGGGGTCGGAGGGCAGGGCCCAGGCGGCGACCTGGTCGGCGTGCAGGGCTCGGGTGCGGGCGAGGAGGAGGGCAACGTCGTCGGCGGGGGTGGCGGGCAGCATGGCCTTGAGGATGCTGTCGCAGGTGAACTCGAGCGACGGCACCGGCTCCGCGAGGGCCTCGCAGAGCCGGTCGATGCCGAAGGTGATGTCGTGGTCGCGGGCCTCGATCAGGCCGTCCGTGTAGAAGGCGAGGACACTGCCCTCGGGCAGTTCGAGTTCGGTGGCCTCGAAGGGCAGACCGCCGACGCCCAGCAGCGGGCCCGGGGTGAGCCGGACCATGCTGACCGTGCCGTCGGGGAACAGCACGGCGGGGGGCACATGGCCGGCGCTGGCGAAGGTACAGATACGCGAGACCGGGTCGTAGACGGCGTACAGACAGGTCGCTCCGATCTCACCGGTGGCCGACTCGTCGGCGGCCACGCCGTCGTCCGAGGTCAGATGGGCGACGAGGTCGTCGAGGTGGGTGAGCAGTTCGTCCGGGGGGAGGTCCACGTCGGCGAGGGTGCGCACGGCGGTGCGCAGCCGTCCCATGGTGGCGGAGGCGTGGATGCCGTGACCGACGACGTCGCCGACGACCAGGGCGGCGCGGGTGCCCGAGAGGGGGACGACGTCGAACCAGTCGCCGCCCACGCCGGCGGCCGTGCCGGCGGGGAGATAGCGGTAGGCGACCTCGACGGCCGCTTGTCTGGGCAGGTCGCGGGGGAGCAGGCTGCGCTGGAGGGTGAGGGCGTTGGCGCGTTCGCGGGTGTAGCGGCGTGCGTTGTCCATGCCGACGGCCGCGCGGCCCGCGAGTTCCGAGGCGAGGATCACGTCGTCCTGCTCGTACGGCTTCGAGCCGCCGCGGCGGGCGAAGACCACGACCCCGAGGGTGAGGCCCCGGGCGCGCAGCGGGGCGGCGATGACCGAGTGGAAGCCGTGCTCCTCCACACGGGCGGACCGCGCCATGTCCCCGGCGATCCAGCGCGCGAAGCCGGGGTCGGCCGTGCCGCTGAGCACAGGGTGCCCGTCGGCCAGGGAGCGCGCGGGCGGTGAGTAAGGCGGATAGGTGTCGGCCTCGCCGAGGGGGACGACGGCTTCCGGCACGCCCTCGATGGAGGACTGGTGTGCGATGCGGCGCAGTACGACTGCGGCCTCGACGGTCCGCAGGACCGGTTCCTCGCCGCGGGTCACGGAGTCGAGGAGGTCCACGCTGACGAAGTCGGCGAGCCGGGGCACGGCCAGGTCGGCGAGTTCCTGGGCGGTGCGCGTGACGTTGAGGGTGGTGCCGAGGCGGGTGCCCGCCTCGTTGAGGAGCGCCAGCCGTTCCTCGGCCAGGTGCTGTTCGCTGCTGTCGAAGGTCGCCGTGCCCACCCCGACGACCCGGCCGGAGGCGGGGTCCCTTACGGGCCACAGTTCGACGATCCAGGCCCGCCCGCGGCCGGACTCCGTGGCCTGGCCGATGAACTCGTAGCGCGTCGGTTCGCCCTCCTCGGCGACCTGGCGGACGCACTCCAGGAACCCCGCGTCGCCGCGGCCCCTGCCGGAGCGTGTCTGGGGGACGGGGACGGTGGAGAGCGCGACCGACGACTGGGCGAAGGCCCACTCCACCATCCTGCGGTCGTGCTCCCGCTCGGCCGCGCCCGTGGTGGCGGTCAGGACGAACGCCTGGACCGTACCGTCGCCGTCCAGTGAGGGGCTCGCGCGCAGGGTCGCCTCGACGCGGTGGCCGTCCTTGTGGCGCAGCGCCACCGTGCCACTCCATTCCTCGGCCGTGACCGGGGCGAACCCGATCGCGTCGGTGGACTCCGGGGCGAGGAGGAGATCGGTGGCGGATCGGCCCACGATCTCGGGGGCCCGGTGGCCCAGCAGCCGCCGGGCCTCCTCACTCCACCCGGTGACGACACCTTCAAGGCTGACCGTTGCCGTTGCTGCATCCATTGACCACCCACTGCGACCAGGGCCCTGATCAGAAGCGGTCATTCCCGCTCACTTCACGCCGGTGATGTCACTCACTGTCCCAGCCTGCCCGTGGAGGACGAAACAGACAAGTCGGTCCTGTAGCGTGTCGACGCGCATCGCGCCCATGGCCCCGTCGCTCGTGGGTCACAGCCGGATGATGACGAGGGCAGTGTCGTCGGTGGCGCCGCCGGCCGGGAGCAGGTCACGCAGGAGGGCGTCGGCGAGGGGCTCCAGGACGACGCCGCGGTGGCGGGTGAGGGCGTCGGCGAGACGGGCGAGCCCGGCGTCGATGTCCTCGTCCCGGCGTTCGATCAGCCCGTCCGTGTAGAGGACCAGGGTGTCGCCCTCGGCGAAGTCGACGGTTGCCTGTGGCCGGGGGGTGTGTTCCGGGCGTGCGCCGAGCGGCGGATCGGTGGCCTGGTCGAGGAAGACGACCCGGCCGTCGCGGCACAGCAGCGCGGGCGGCAGATGACCGGCGCTGCTGTAGACGATCGTGTGGGTGTCCCAGTCGATCCGGGTCTGGACGACGGTGGTGTTCTCCGCGCCGTCGACGGAGCGGGCGTACAGACCGAGGGCGTCCAGCGCCTCGGCGGGGCCGTCCGCCACGAGGGACGCGGCGCCGAGCGCGCTGCGCAGCTGGCCCATGACTCCGGCGGCGGCCAGCCCGTGCCCGACGACATCGCCCACGGCTACGCCTATACGGTCGCCGCCGGACAGGTCGACCAGGTCGTACCAGTCGCCGCACACGTTCAGCGCGCCCGTGGCCGGCTGGTAGCGCACAGCCGCGCGATGGTGCCTTACAGGGCTGGGCGCGGGGAGCATGGCCTGCTGCAGGGCGAGGGCGACCTCGCGTTCCCGGGCGTGCGCCTCGCGCAGGCGTTCGTTGACCTCCTGCAGCTCACGGGCGCGGGTGTACAGCTCGGCCTCCAGGACGCGGTCCCGGTCGCCGAGCGGGCGGGAGCGGGCGCGGATCAGCTCGGTGACCTCCTCCACCCGGTGGATCACCAGCACCACCTTCCCGTCGGGGCCGACGACGGGGGCGTTCACCGGGCTCCAGTACCGCTCCTCCCACTCCCCCGGCCGCTCCGTCGACTGCACGTCGTACCGCTGCAGGGCCATCGCGTCGCGCTCGCCGGCGCCCACCACCCGCTCCAGGGAGGACGCGAGGTTCCGCATCCCGCTTCCGCCGGGGTCGTCGGGGTTCTCGGGGAACACGTCGAAGAGGTACCGGCCGATCACCTGCTCGCGGGTGCGCCCCGCCACCCGCAGGAACTCCTCGTTGGCGTCCGCGTACACGAGTTCGGGTGTCAGCAACGCCACCATGCCGGGCAGGGCCTGGAAGACCTCCGCGTAGTCGATCGCCGTATCAGCCATGCTGCGCCGCCTCAGCGTCCGTCGCCGTTCTGTGAACCCACCATACGAGCCGGAACCGGACAGGGCGCGGACCGTGCGGCCAGGAGAACGGCAGGTCACACTACGTGCACGGTCACGGAGCGCAGAGTCGCCGCGGCGGTGCCGGGCCGGGTCGATGCGCGGCACCGGCCGGCCGAGTTCACCGGGTCCGGAGCAGGATGTCGCGCATCGACCCCATGCCGTACTTGTCCTCCCGGCTGGACAGCTCCGCCACCTCGCGCAGAAGTGGCTCGATGTCGACCCCCGCGTCGCAGGCCTCCGCGCACAGGTCGTGCAGGGTGAGCAGTTCGTCGCGGGTGTCCGAGCCCTGGTCGACGATCGACATGTGCAGCAGGCGCTGCCGGAATCCCTCGGGGGTGGGTTCGAAGGGCAGGTGCACGGCCCAGCGGAACGCAGTGCGGTGGGCGAGGAGGGCGCGGACGGACGCGCGCAGCGGCTCGTCGCCGTGTTCGTAGGCGCTGAGCAGGGCCCGCAGCGCGGCCTCGGCCTCCGTCCGGACGCCCGCCTCGTCCATCGGGGCGGGTCTCAGCCGCATCTTCTCCGCCCAGTCGGGATCGCTGACGTCCACCGGCCGCTCCGCGATCGGGCGGAGAGCGGTGTCGACCCGGGTGACGGCCGCTTCGATCCCCTCGATGTCCTCGATCCTCATGAACCCCTCCTTCAGCAGGGTTGGCGCCACACCCCGAGTTCCAGACGTTTGACCATCGACGAAAGTCCCAGGCGGCGGGACTCCGCGCAGAAGCTACTCCTCGGCTCCTTGTACTCGACGTGGAACACCGCCTTTCCGGCCTCGACGAACGGACTCAGCTCGGCGCACTCGTCGTACTGGGCGCACTCCTCGTTGACCGCGAAGTCGAAGTCGGCCACGAGCTGGGGGATCTGCGGGAGGTCGTTCTTCAGGCCCACCGACAGTCCGCGCGCGTGGGCGATCTCGGCGATCATGCGGTTGTACCTCAGCTGGTCGCGCGCGGTGAGCGGGAAGCCGGTGTCGTTGCCGTAGCCCTCGACGAGGTCGGGCTCCACCGCGTCGAAGCCCTTGTCCCGGCACATGTCGAAACGCCGCTCCATGATCGGTCGCAGCACGGAGAGTTCGCGGATGTCCAGCCATCGCTCCCCCGCCCAGCCGTCGGGTTCGCCGAGCACCGAGCGCGGGAAGTCGTCCTTGTCGGGCCGGTAGTCCTCCCAGGCGCCGACGTTGATGTAGCAGATGACCTTGCGGCCGTCGCGGTGCAGCCGGGCCACGTCCGCCGCGGTGTTCTCGAAGCCGTCGATGTCGTAGACGGGTACGTCCACCGACGGGTCGACCTTGCTGCTGAGCTGCCACTGCCAGGCGAGACCCGGCTTCGGCTTCCACCGGGCCGCGGTGGCCGCCGGGGAAGGGGAGCCGCTCGGGCCGCCGGATCCGCCCGTGCCGCTCGAACAGCCCGCCAGCAGCGCAACGGCCAGCAGGGTTCCGCACACCAGTGCCGTGCTCCTCTTCATCGCTCCGCCGTCCCGGTCAGCGCGGGCGTCAACTCGGCCCAGGGATTGGGTGGTTCACCCGTGACGGGGCCGCACACCGCCGCGCCGCGCTCGTGCGCGGTGCGGACGGCGAGCGGGACGAGCGCCTCGGGCACGCCGTACACGAGGTGGCACAGTGCCTCAGGTGGATGCCGGTCGGTCCAGGCCGGTCTGCTGAACGCCGAGACGTACGTCGACCAGTGGCCCTCGAAGGTGACGGTCAGGTCGGCGAGGCGGGCGTACCCCGGCGCCGGATGGACGCCGGGGTTGAGGACGACCGTCCCGGCGCCGAGTCCGCGCACGGCCTTGACCAGGCGGCGGCAGGCCGACAACCCCTCCGGTGTCGCCGTCACCCGGTCGAGGAAGCAGCCGTCGGCCGCGTACCACTCCTGGTGTCGGCGCAACTCGTCGGCGATCTCGGCGCGGTCGCGCACCCCGTAGTCGGTGTCGACGTAGCCGAGCAGCCGCGCCCCGGCCTCGCGGAGGGCACCGGCCGCCGCCGTGAACGCGGGGTCGGGGCTCTCGCCCGGCCCGTTCGCGGGGTTGAGGATCACCCCGTAGGTGCGGTCGGCGGCGGTGATCAGGCGGTGCCAGGCGCCCGGGTCCTCGGCCGGGTGGACGTAGAGCGGAATCAGCAGGCTCACGGCGAACCGTCGCCTTCCCCCACGGAGCGCCACAGCGCGGCCACGGCGTCGTCGACGGTGTGGGCCGGGCGCCAGCCGAGGGCCGCCTCGGCGGCGGTGATGTCGGAGCACTGCCAGGAGACCTCTGCCGAGCGGACCGAGGCCGAGCCTCCCGCGTTCTCCTGGATCCGTCCCCGAAAGCCGGCCTTGTCGGCGAGGCCGCGGACGAGTTCGCGCACCTGGACCGCCTGCCCCCCACTGATGTTGAGGACGGGGGGCAGCGGGCCGGAGGCCGTGACCGCGAGGACCACCGCCCGGGCCACATCGCGGACGTCGACGAAGTCGCGGTAGGCGGACAGGTCGCCGAGGCGCAGCACGGCGGCCGGGTCGGAGCCGGTCGCGCGCAGCAGTCCGGCGATGCGGCCGGGCAGACCGGTGGCCGGTGCCCCCGGCCCGACCGGGTTGCCGACGCGCAGGACGACAGCGTCGAGGCCGGAGGAGGCGACGGCGACCGTGCCGGCGAGTTTGGTCGCGCCGTACGGGCCGACCGGGCGGACGGCCGCCGACTCCGTCACCCGGACGTCCGGGACGCCGGGGCCGTACTCGGCGGCCGAGCCCAGATGGACCAGCCGGGCGGCGGGTGCCGCCTGGCGCAGCGCCGCGCACAGCACGGCGGGGCCTCTGGCGTTGACCTCGGCGAGGGTGACGGCGTCGCCGCCGGTGGCGCCGGCGCAGTTGATGACGGTGTCGGGGGCGGCCGACGCGAGGGTCTTCGCCAGTTCTTCGGGGTGGACCGAGGCCAGGTCGACGGGGAACTCGGCGGCGGGCGCGCGCCCGCCGCCGAGGACCAGCGCGCCCGGCAGGGCGCGCAGTCGCTCGGCGATGTGGGCGCCCAGATAGCCGGTGCCGCCCAGGACGAGAATGCGCATGTGGTGCTCAGGCCCCCTTGAGCAGAAGCGACTTTCGGGTGGTGAACTCGGCGTTGGCCTGGTCGTAGTCGTCGGGGCGGCCGATGTCCAGCCAGTACCCGTCGAACTCGTAGGCATGTGGCTGGTTGTCGGCCCTCAGCAGATCGAGGACCAGTTCGTCGAAGCCCAGCGGCAGTCCGGGTGTGTAGCCGTCCAGGGTCGAGCGGGACAGGCCGTAGACGCCCATGGAGACGTGGTAGTCCATGCTGGGTTTCTCGGTGAACGCGACGACCTTGTTGGTGTCGGTGGTCAGCACACCGAAGTCGATGTGGACCTTGCGGGCGTAGGTGGCGATGGTCAGCGGGGCGCCCGAGGCGCGGTGCTGGTGCAGGACGTCGGCGTAGTCGAGGTCAGTGAGGACGTCACCGTTCATGACCAGGAACGTCTCGGGCAGCCGGTCGCGCAGGTTGAGCAGCGGGCCCATGGTGCCGAGCGGGCTGTCCTCGGTGGCGTAGTCGACGGTCAGGCCCCACTGGGAGCCGTCGCCGACGTAGGCGCGGATGATCTCGCCGAGGTGGCCGATGGCAATGGTGCAGCTGGTGAAGCCGGCCGCGGACAGCTGGCGGAGCACGATCTCCAGGATGGCGTGCTGGTCGCCGATGGGCACGAGCGGCTTGGGCAGCGCGGTGGTGTAGGGCCGCAGCCGGACACCCTTGCCTCCCGCCAGGATCACTGCGTGCATGGGACTCCTCTTCGTACTCGGATGAAGGGTCGTGTCGGGCGGGTCAGATGTTGTAGATGCCGGTCTTGTAGCGGGCCAGGTTGGCCGGGTCGCGGAAGAACTCAACGGTGTGCGCGAGCCCCTCCTCCAGGGAGTGGGCGGGCTGCCAGTCGGTGGCGGCGGCGAGCCGGGTCGCGTCCGCGACCAGCCGCATCACCTCGGAGCCCGCGGGCCGGATGCGTGTCTCGTCCTCGCGGACGTCGAGTTCGGTGTCCATGACCTTGCCGATCAGCGCGACGAGGTCGCCGACCGAGATCTCCCCGCCGGTACCGGCGTTGAAGGTGCGTCCGACGACCTGCTCGGCGGGCGCGGTGCCGACCGCGAGGAACGCCTGTGCGGTGTCCTTGACGAAGGTGAAGTCCCGCGTGGGGCGCAGATCGCCGAGGGTGATGGTGCGCTCCCCCGCCGCGACCTGGCCGATGACGGTGGGGATGACCGCGCGCATCGACTGGCGCGGCCCGAAGGTGTTGAACGGCCGCAGGGTGACGACCGGGGTGCCGAAGCTGGCGTGGTAGCTGTCGGCCAGCCGGTCCCCGCCCGCCTTCGAGGCGGCGTACGGGGACTGGGTGTTGATGGGGTGGTCCTCGGTGATCGGTACGGTCTGCGCGGTGCCGTACGTCTCGCTGGTGGAGGTGTGCACCAGCCGGGGCGTGCCGAGGGCGCGGACGGTCTCCAGCACGTTGAGGGTGCCGGTGACGTTGGTGTCCACATAGCTGTGGGGCGCCTGGTAGGAGTACGGGATCGCGATGAGCGCGGCCAGGTGGTAGGCGGTGTCGGCGCCTTCGAGGAGACCGCGCACGGAACCGGGGTCGCGGACGTCACCGAGGACGATCTCCACGTGGTCGAGGACGTCCGGCCGGAGGGTCTCCAGCCAGCCGTACGAGGAGAAGGAGTTGTACTGGGCCATGGCCCGCACCCGGTGTCCGGAGGCGACGAGTGCCTCGGTGAGGTGCGAGCCGATGAAGCCCTCGGCTCCGGTGACGGCGGCGAGCGGTGCGGAGGTCAACTGGTGGGTCCTTCCGGTCGGTTGGATGTCGGGGTGATCAGCGGTGGATCGGTGATGGATCACTGCGGGATCGTTGATCTCGGGGAGAGTTCAGGCGTGCGACGCGGGCCTGCCGAGCAGCCGCAGCGTGCACGCCGACAGACACAGCAGGGCCGCGCCGCAGGCCAGCGGCAGCGCCGCGTGGCCGGGTGGGAGACCCAGGCCGGTGACCGCCGCGGCGCCGCCCGCCGCCGTGAGGCAGATCAGGGCCGAGGGCCAGGCCGCCCCGAAGGCCTGGAGCAGCAGCGCGGTCCACAGCACGGCCGCGAGCAGCAGCAGTGCGGTCGGTTCGGAGCCGGTGAGCAGGGCGGCCGGCAGCAGCGGCGCCAGGTAGCCGAGCAGACAGAGACCGAGGATGCCGGCCGAGCGCAGCAGGAACCCGACGGGTGTGGCGGTGGACCGCAGCGCGGACACCGACAGACCCCGGTAGCGGTAGAGCAGCCATTCCGCCGGTCCCATGCTGACGGTCAGCACGATCACGGCGTACGGCTCCTCGCGTCCCTCCAGCAGTACGAGCACCCCGGCGGCCAGGCCGAACAGGCCGTACGGCAGGGACCACAGCAGGTGTGGTCCGGCGGCGCCGGACGCGGCCGGGGCGCTGCGGGCGGTCCAGAGGGCCCGGCCGGTGACGGCGAGCGTGGCGAGGAGGGCGAGCAGGGGCAGTCCGGCCCGCAGTTGGGGGCCCGGTTCCCACCAGGGCAGGACCGCGGCTCCGGCGATCAGGGGGCTGAGCGCGGCCAGCAGCAGCCGTTCTCTGCCGAACACCAGCAGGACGCCCGCCGCCGCGAGGTAGGCGGACTGTCCGGCGGCGATCAGGATCACGGCGCCGCTCTCGGCGGGCAGTGCCGCGACCCCCGTGGCGACCGCCGCGCCCAGGGGCGCGCCGACGAGGAGCGTACGGCCCGCCTCGCGTCGCCCGGTCGCCATCCGCAGATGCGCGCGGTGGCCGAGCGCCTGGCCCCAGGCCCAGGAGACGAGTCCCGCCAGGACGAGGACCGGGATGTGTGCTCCGGCGTTCCACAGCGGGGTGGTGAGGAGATACGCGAGGCCCGGCAGGGCGAACAGCACACCGCGCAGGAGGCAGCGCACCGTGTCCGGGCGCCAGGGGTCCGGCCCCCGCGGGGGGTCCGGGAAGGTCCGCGGCACCTTCTCGTACAGCGCGGCGGCGAGGGAGAACAGATTGGGGTGGCCGTACCGTTCCTTGATGACGGAGGCGGGCATGCCCTCCGCCTCCAGGAGTGCGGCCACCTCGTAGGGGTGGACGGCCGGGCCGATGCGGTCGGCGAGTTCGGCGGCGAGACCGTTGACCGCCTCCTCGTCGGGGCCGCGCCGGGGCAGGCGGATGACGAGGGTGGTGTCGTCGAGGGCCCAGCTCGGGCGGCGGTGTATGAGGCGCCGGTCGGCCAGCCGGATCGCCAGCGTGTCCTGGTCGCCGCCGGGTTCCAGTGACATGGGGCCGCTCATCCGGCCACCGTGCTGATCGGGGCGAGCGGGGCCGACGGGACCGCCAACCGGTGCTCCGGCTTGGGAAGTTCGAGATAGATGGCGCGGAAGGTGTCGATGGTCTGGCGGAGGGTGAACTGCTCGATCACCCGCAGCCGGGCCGCCTCGCCCATCGCCGCGCGCCGCGCCGGGGCGCCCAGGAGTGCCAGCGCGGCCGCGGCCATCGCCGCCGGGTCACGCGGCGGTACGACGAGCCCGGTGTCGCCGACGGCCTCCCGTACGCCGCCGACGTCGGTGGAGACGGTCGCCCGGCCGCACGACATGGCCTCGATCAGGGTGAAGGGGAAGCCCTCGCTGATGCTGGAGAGCATCACGACGTTCCCGGCCGCGTAGGCGTCCTTGATGTCGTCGACGCGGCCCTCGAAGGTGACGGCGTCCGCGTGCCCGAGTTCGGCGGCGAGCGCCTCGCAGCGCTCCCGGTAGGCCTCGCCGCCGCGCGGGGTGCCGCCGAACAATCTCAGCCGGGTGTCCGGGAGTTGGGCGCGGACCATGGAGAAGGCCCGGATGAGGGTCTCCAGGTCCTTGATCGGGTCGACGCGGCCCGCCCAGCTGAGGGTGAGCGTGTCCGGCTCCGGTCCGGCGGGCGGGAAGGCCGCGGGGTCGACGCCGTTGTAGACCGTGCGTATGGACTCCGGGTCGGCGCCGCCCTGTTCCTCCCAGAGCCGGTTGTAGCGGTTGCCGGGGGTGATCAGGGCGGCCCTGCGGTAGCTCTCCTCCGCGAGCAGCCGGAAGAAGCCGAGGACGACGGCCTTGACGGGCCAGCGGTAGGGGGCGGTGCGGTAGCCGAGGTAGCGCTCGCGCAGATAGACGCCGTGCTCGGTGAGCAGTAGGGGTACGCCGTGGTGTTCGAGGGCGGCGAGGCCGGGCAGGACGGCGACGCCGCCGCTGACCGCGTGCGCGACCCCGTACTCGGGAGGTGGCGCGGCCAGCGGGCGCAGGGCGTGTTCGAGCAGGGAGGTCGCGGTGAGCGCGTCGTGCAGGTTTGGGCGGGCCTCGCGTACGGCCAGGCCCGGGCGGTTCCATATGCCGGTCAGGACGGCGATCGCCCGGTCGCCGCGCAGGAAGGGGCTCAGTGTTCCGTCCGCCGCGGCCCGCGCCATGGCGTACAGGGCGGGCGCGAAAGCCGACTCGGCGTGCGGGTCGAGCAGGGCGGTGAGGAACTGTTCGTAGGCGTGGGTGAGTCGGTTGCGGGCGCGGCCCCGGGGCGGACGGCCATCCGGCGGGGCGCCCCACATGGGGACGGACAGGACGCGTGTCACATGTGCGGGCAGGTCCCAGACGACGGGTTCGCGTCCGGTCCCGGTGACGGCGATGACGTCGAAGTCGAGGTCGGGCATGCCCTGTACGAGCTGGTCGCACCAGACGCTGACGCCGCCGTGACTGTGTGGGTAGGTGCCTTCGGTAAGCAGTGTGACGCGCGTCGCGTCACTGTTTCGCGCTCCGTGAGGAACGGGCATGGTTGTGCTCCACGGCCGAGAAGTGGGGTGGTTCGTGCCGGTCCCGGCCGCCGGCGGGCGGACGGGACCGCAGGGCGGTCCTGGGGTCGGTCCTGGGAACCGCCTTGTGGTCCGTCCTTGGGTCACGCCTGGGATCGGTGGTCATGAGGTCGGTGCCGGTGGCGGCCCCCGGTGCCGTACGGCGGTCAGCTCTCCGCGGTGTACGGGACGGGCTCGCTCACGCCGTCGGGGACCTTGGTGTCCGGCGCGGGTTTCGTGGCGGGGGCCGTCTCGGCGGACTCGTCGGCCGGCAGCGCGGCGGAGGCCGGCAGGGTGAAGTCGAGCGGGGCGCCCGCGGAGGGTGTCCAGCCCGAGACCGCGCCCGCGTAGGCCTCGCCGAAGGCGGCGCCGGCCGACGTCGTCCCGGTGGGCAGGGTCGCGGTGACCGCCAGCTCGTCCGGTGCCTCGACGGTCACCGTGTCGCCGATGCGGTAGGCGGTGACGTCACCGGCCTGGACGGCCGTCTTCCAGGCGGCTCTGCGCCGCAGTTCGGCGCCGATGTCCTTCATTCTCAGGTTGACCACGGGGGTGTTGGTGGCGAACAGCGCCGTGTAGCCGTCGAGGACGCCGTCGAGCACCGGGTAGGCGATGCGGTCCTCGGCCAGGTTCGACTGGTGGATGAAGTGCGGCTTGGGATCATTGGCGAGGACATGGCCGAGGGCGATGCGCTTCTCCAGCGGCACGATGACCTCGGCGTAGCCCGTGGCGGTGTCGAGGGGGGCCGACAGGCAGGTGGCGGTGGCGGGGTTGTCCTCGCAGATGCCGCTGCCGCCCTGGGCGCGGCTGGTGTAGATCCAGTTGTACTCGTCGACCTGCTCGGCCGCCCTGCCCGCGTTGTAGAACACGTTCATCGGGTAGCGGGGCACGGTCGTGGCGGGGCCGACCTGACGCTGGTCGGGCTCGCGGGAGTTGTCCGAGCCGAGCCAGTCGATGTCGTTGTCGTCGAGGGCGAGCGCCAGGTTGGGGTTGTCCTCGGTCTGCTGCGGCAGCACTTTCATGCCGGAGTGCTCACCGGTGACCAGCTCACCGTTCTCCAGCGGGAGTCCGGCGCTCGCGCCCCAGACGCGGTTGGTGGCGATCTCGTCGGCGATGTCGCTGCGGCCGACCCATTGGGTGGAGCCGTCCGCGTTGGTCGCGCATCTCCAGGGCACGACCGAGGTGTCCTGGACACAGCCTAGGAAGGCGTGCGTGTAGGTGTGGTTGATCCAGCGGAACTCGGCGCGGTCCGCGATCAGCTTGTCGGCGAGCGCGTCGTCGCCGTTGTTGTCCCCGCGGTGACCGACGCTGCCCGCGCCGTTGTAGGCGAGGTCGAGGGTGAAGTCGTTCTCGGTCTGCCAGGCGGTGGCGTGGTCGACGTCGGCCGTGGTCATACGGATCGGGTCGGGCTCGGCGTTCGGGTCCGTGCAGTCGACGTCACCGGGGGTGCAGTTCAGCTCGGTGTTCCAGCGGTCGTCGGCGGCGAACACGTCGTCGACGTGCACGGCGAAGTAGTTCCGCGAGGCGCCCAGGTGCACACCGCCGGTCATCCACTCCACGATGCCGCGGGCCAGCAGCCGGAACTGCTGCTGGTACCGGTTGTAGACGAAGGTGACGACGAGCTCGCGCCGCCCGTCGTGCTTGTACTCGCCCACGAGCGTGCCCTTGGTGGACTGCCCGGGGACCGTCGCCTCGACGTAGGGGGTGAAGTCGGCTCCGGCGACGGGGGTCGACAGGTAGGCGTAGCTCTCGCCGATCGCCGGGTCGTTGTCCTCGAAGGGCACCGCCCCGTCGAGATAGCCGAAGGGGCCCGACTTGCCGGCGGCGGTCACCTCGGCCTCGGCGCCGTCGAGGCTGCCGGAGTAGCCACCGTGGACCGGATACTGCAAACCGGCTTCTGGACGCGCGTAGGTGTAGGCGTCGACTTGAGGAATCGCGTACGTCTGCTCGTACGCCGCGAGCGCCGCCATCTCGGCGGAACCGGCCGGGAACGGGTTGTCGTTGGGCAGCACCACGGCCTGGAACCTCGCGCGCGGCCTGCCGTCGACGGTGTCCGCGAGGAAGCCCGCGTCGATCACGGTCCGGCCGGAGTCATTGAGGTCGATCTCGGTGTACGGCGTGCCGGCCGCGGTCAGTTCGGCGGCTATCGCGTCGGTGGAAGGGCCGCCGTCGCTCACTATGAGGACGCGCAGATCGATGCGGGGCGTGGTGCCATCGGCGTGTGCGGCGCCGGTCGGCAGGCCGAGTGCGGCGATGAGCGCGCCCACCGTGAGCATGGTGGTGCGTAAGGTCCGCGTCATGCGGTGCAGTCCCCTCCCCGGGCAGGGGTGAGCGCGGCTCCCGCAGAGCGGACGCACCCCCTTGCGCGACGCCGGCTCCCCCCTCAGAAGTCGGTCGTCGACGCATCCGTCGCGTCACATAGTGGTGGCTCTGTGCAGCTTTCGTGGTGATGCAGCGAAACATGACGAAAAAGCGCAGGTGTCCAACAGGGGTGACCTGGAACCGAATTGACGTTTTTTCCATCGTCCAGGAGCTTTGCGCCGGATGGCCCCCGAAGGGCCCGGCGCGCTGGTCCGGGCCCTTCGGGACGCACCGGCGGACCGCGTGGGCCCGCCGGACCGATCGCCAGTGGTCCAGACCACAAATGTGAGCCCGGTCACAGATCATTTCAGGTCACTCCCACCGTGGTCGGTCATTTCCCCGAGGGAGCGTCAGGCGTGGAGCACGCGCGTCTCGGGCGTGCAGGCCGGCCCGCCGCTGGACGACACCACCGGAATCAGCGACATGGTGACGCGGGCCCGGCCGAGTGGCGCCTACGGCTGATGGAGGGCCTCCGGCTGCGGGGGCCCGCGCATCGTGCGATAACGGCACCATGGCAGAGATTCCCACGGCCAAGGCCGCTGAACTCAAGATCAGTTTCTCCGGCGACGAGGCACGGAAGGCGGCCTGTGCGCTCGGGCTGCAGAGCAGTGCGGGCCGCAGTCGCACGATCCACTTCTGGGACGCGCCGAGGAAGGGCTCCGAGGGCATCGTGCTGCCCTTCCTCGAACGCGGGGTCATCCTCCGGCTGCGGCTGGACGACGCGGACCACGGGGCGAAGCGCAAGGGGGACATGACCGTCAAGCTGCGGCCGTGTCCCCCGCTGCCGTCCGACTGGCAGGAGGAGATCAAGAACGAGGACGACGACTGGGAGTTCACGATCGAGGAGGACCGGGCGGGCCCCTCCTTCGTACCCGTGCCGGCCGCCTCGCTCCAGGCCGACCGCAAGTTCGAGGCGGCGCTCCTCCGGTCGGCGCTCGCGTCCGAACGCGGCGCCCTGGACCATCTCCTCACCGACCCGCACCACGGCCTTCTCGAGGACGCCGCCGGTCTGAAGAAGGGCGACCTCTCCGACCTCAGGGCGCTGGGCCCGGTGTACAGCGTCAAGTGGAAGCAGGAGTGGGACGAACTGGCCGTGGCCATCGAGGAGTGGACGGTCAAGGACCTGCGTTTTCTGGAGATCTCGGTCCGATCGAGCACGGCGGAGGCGGCCGACACCGGGCGACTGCTCGAACGGGCCCTGCGTGGACGCGGCATCGAGCCGCCGCCGTCCGGCGAGACCAAGACGCGGATGGCGCTGACGGTCCTCGCCCGCGACCTGGTGCCCTGACGGACTCCGCGCCGACGGCCCCGGCACCCGGCCCTTCCCCGCTGCCGGGGCCGGGCCGGGACGAGTCCTCGGTGCTAGCGTGAGGGAACGTAGGCCGACTCGTGCAGAGGCGACCGTGTGCCCAGCGGCTGTACGAGGGGCCCATGACCTGCGGGTGAGCAGGAGGCGAGGTGGCGACTCGGAACGTCGAGCCCCGAAGCCGCGTGGAGCGGCCCGAACCCGCGTCCTCCGGCACCCTGACGACCTCGGAGGAGACGGCCGACAGGGAGACCTTGTCCCTCGTGCTGGAACAGGCCAGGACCGGCCTGGACGGCGTGGGCGCCCTTGTGCACGGCTACCACCGCGAGGACGGTGAACTGCGCCTGATCGCGGTCGACGGGATCAGCGCGGCGAGTGCCGGGCCGTGGGCCGAACTGCCCGAGGGGCATGACGCGGCGCCCGCAGTGGCCGTGCGGCGCTCGGTGTCGGTCTGGGTGGGCGGGGACCCGCTGGGCATCGGGGCGACCGGTACGCTCTCGGTGTCCCTCCCCGGTGCCGATCGGCTGGTCGGTGTGCTCTCCGTGCTGACGGCGGGGGACGGCGAGCCGGACGAGGTCCATCAGTCCTTCCTGCGCACGATCGCGCGGTGGGCCGGCGTGCATCTGAGCGGCAGGCCCGGCGCTCCGCTGGGCCATGAGCCGCTCGGGCCGGAGCGGCCCGTACAGATGGGCGAGCTGACCAGCGCGCTCGCGGAGGCCGTCACAGCCCGGGACGTCATCGATGCCTTCGCGAGCCATGTCCTGCCCCCGTTCGGCGCCGACGGGCTGGTGTTCTACGCCCTGGAAGCCGACCGACTGCAATTGGTGGGTGCCCTCGGATACCCGCGGGAATTCCTCAGAGCGGCCCAGGTCCTCCCGGTCTCCGCGCACGCCACGATCCTCGACGTGGTCGGCACGCGCGTTCCCCAGTTCATCGAATCGAAGGCGGACTTCCTGCGGCGGTATCCGACCGAGAGCCCATTGAGTGAGCTGTCGCCCAAGGAGGCCTGGTCGTTCATGCCGTTGGTCGCCTCCGGGCAGGTCGTGGGTGTGTGCGTGGTGTCCTTCAGCGAACCGCATCCCTTCAGCGACGAGGAGCGCACCCTGCTGACCGCCGTCAGCGGTCTGGTCGGACAGGCCCTGGAGCGGGCGCGCCTGTACGACGCCGAGCACGCCCGCGCCCAGGAACTCCAGCGCGGCCTGCTGCCGAGGACACTGCCCCGGCTGCCCGCCGTCAGCGCCGCCGCCCGCTATCTGCCTGCGGGGCGGGACACGCAGGTGGGCGGTGACTGGTACGACCTGATTCCGTTGTCGGCGGACCGGGTCGCCATGGTGATCGGTGATGTCATGGGCCATGGCATCACCGAGGCGGCCACCATGGGCCGGCTGCGCACCGCCGTACGGACCCTCGCCGATCTGGACATGCCGCCCGACGAGCTGTTCGGCCGTCTCAACGACATGGTCCGCGACCTGGGCGAGGACTCGTACGCCACGTGCCTGTACCTCGTCTTCGACCCTGTCGCGCGCACGTGTTCGTACTCTCTGGCCGGGCACCCGCCGCCGATCGTCGTTCTGCCCGACGGCACTCTGCACAGCCCCGACCCGTCGCCCGATCCACCGCTGGGTGCGGCCTGTCCCCCGTTCGACCTGCACCATCTGGACCTGCCAGAGGAGAGCCTGCTCGTCCTGTGCACCGACGGGCTCATCGAGTCCGCCGACCGGGACGTGGAGCAGGGGCTGGCCCAGCTCCGGCAGACCCTGTCCCGGGCGGCGGCCCGTACCGGCCAGTTCGGACCCGCCGATCAGGCGGGGGACGTCCGGCGTCTCGAAGAGCTCTGCGACACGGTCGTCGCGGCCCTGCTGCCCGACCGCGAGCAGACGGCCGACGACGCCGGGCTGCTGATCGCCCACACCCGGTGCACCGACGCGGGTGACGTGGCCTCCTGTGACCTCCCGGAGGATCCCCGGGCGGCGGGCCAGGCTCGCGCCTATGTCCGCCGACAGCTGGCCGACTGGAAGCTGGACGATCTGACGCTCACGACGGAACTGCTGGTGAGCGAGCTGGTCGGCAACGTCGTCCGGCACGCCAAGGGCCCGATCCGGCTACGCCTGCTGCGCAGCACCTCTCTGACCTGCGAGGTGTACGACGGCAGCCTCACCACTCCCCGCATCCAGCACGCCACCTACACGGACGAGGGCGGACGCGGCCTGCAGCTCGTCGCCACGCTGTCCCGACGCTGGGGCGCCCGCTACCTCCAGGACGGCAAGTGCATCTGGGTGGAGCAGGAGCTCCCGGTCCGATCCCAGCCGCAGGCCTAGGGCGTGTTTCGAAAGTGGCGTCGTCCGCCCGGAGGGCGGGGCCCGCGGCGTCTGGTGCGGTGCATCGCATGGCGGAGGGTCGTCCGCGTACTGGGCGTACGCGGACGATCCCGACAACGCGGCGAGGTGCCGTGCCAGGCGTCGCGGGGCAGACGGGACTTTCGAAACACGCCCTAGCTCAGGGGCAGGACCCTGCGGTACACGGTCACCGCGATCACCGCGACGGCGACGTGCATCAGGAGCAGGGCGACGACCCCGGTCACGCCGCCGGCGTCGAAGAGGAGGAAGTCGGGCACGAACGACGCCACGACTACGACCGGGACGAGCCACCGGAACACGCCCTCGGCGTTCCCGGACACCTTGCGGACGATCCCCCATCCGATCGCGCCCGCCACCACGCCGACGGTCGTCAGGAAGATGTACGAGCCCGGGTCGAGCGGCTGGAAGTCGTCCGGCGCGCCCACCGCGCGCCCCAGTACGGCGATCACCGCGTTCACCAGGGAGGACAGCACGACGGCGACCAGGACACCGCCCACCACGACCAGCGGGCCTCGGCGGGTGGCGGTGCTCTGGGAAACAGCGGACATGGTGACTCCAAGGGGGACAAGGCCGCGTACGGACGCGCAGCCGTTTGAAGAATCAAACATAATCTTGCAGCAGGTCACTTGAAAGTTCAAGCCATGGCGGAGGGGTGCGTCAGGAGCCCTCGGGCCGAGGCGGCCCTACCGGCGACGCCAGGGCAGTACCGCCGGGTCGGCCCCGGCGGTCTCGACACGCTGCAGGGCGTCGCCGATGGCCTCGCCGATCTCGGCGAACTGCCGTACCTGCTCCGGAGTGAGCGCGTCGAAGACCGCTCGGCGCACGGCCTCCACATGTCCGGGGGCGACCTGCTCCAGCAGGGCGTACCCCGCGTCGGTGAGCACGGCGAGCTGACCTCGCCCGTCCGCGGGGTCCTCGCGCCGGTCGACGAGCCCGTCCTCGCTCAGCCGGTTCACCGCGTGGGTCAGCCGGCTGCGAGTGATCCTCAGCTGCCGGGCCAGCTCCGACATACCGAGGCTTCGCTCGGGCGCCGAGGACAGGATGGCCAGCAGTACGTAGTCGGCGTGCGTCATGCCGGCGTCCCGCCGCAACTGCCGGTTCAGATAGTCGGCGAGCAGGGTGGAGAAGTCGATGTAGGCCAGCCAGGCCCGTCGTTCCTCGGCATCCAGCCAGCGGGGCGTCGTTTCCATGATCGCACTTTAGCGAGCTGTCATTTGAAGCTTCAATCACGACATGCCTCCTGAGCGAGCCCGGCCGCGGGGTCGTTCGGCGGCAGCCTGCGCTCGCGGCGCTCCCCGTCCGTCGGTCGGCCGACGGGGGCGCCCTCACCAGGTGACGGGCAGCTCGTAGGCGCCGTAGACGAATCCGTCGTGCTTGAACGGGATCCGGTCCAGTTCGGTGGCCAGGGCCAGGGTGGGGATCCGGCGCAGGAGGGTGGGGTAGACGACCTGGAGTTCCATACGGGCCAGGGGTTGGCCGAGGCACTGGTGGACGCCGAAGCCGAAGGTCACGTGGCGGCGGGCGTCGCGTGTGAGGTCCAGTCGGTCGGGGTCGGGGAAGACGGACGGATCGCGGTTGGCGGTCTCGTTGACCGGGATGATGCCTTCGCCGGCGCGGATGACCTGGCCGGCGATCTCGATGTCCTCCAGCGCCACCCGGCGCAGTCCGCCGTGGGTGATGGTGAGGTAGCGGAGCAGTTCGTCCACCGCGCCGGCGATGAGCCTGGGGTCCTCGCTGTCGCGCAGGAGGGCCAGTTGGTCCGGGTGCCGGAGCAGGGCCAGGGTGCCGAGCGTGATCATGTTCGCGGTGGTCTCATGGCCCGCGAACAGCATCAGCACCCCCATCTCCGTCGCCTCCTCCCGGGACAGCTCGCCCGCCTTGACGCGCCCGGCGAGCCCGGAGAGCAGGTCCTCACGGGGGTGGGCGAGCTTCTCGCCCAGCAGGCCGTCCAGGTAGTCGGCCAGCCGCTGCTGGGCGGCCCTCCGCTCCTCGGCGGGCGTGTCCCGGTTGATCAGGGCCTTGCTGTTGGACTGGAAGAAGTCGTGGTCGTCGTACGGCACGCCGAGCAGTTCGGAGATCACCAGCGACGGCACCGGCAGCGCGAACGCCTCGACGAGATCGGTCGGCCTGGGGCCGTCGAGCAGTCGGTCGAGCACGTCGTCCACGATCCGCTGGGTGGGCCTGCGGATCGCCTCGACGCGCTTGATGGTGAACGCGGACGTGGCCATCCGGCGCAGCCTGGCGTGTTCGGGGTCGTCCAGCATGATGAAGCTCGTGCCGGTCGAGCGTTTGTTCTGCTTCAGCAGATGCTCGGTCGCCGCGGCCTCCCCCGGTGAGAGCTTCGGCGCACCGGGCTGGAAGGGGTCCACGCTGACCCTCGGGTCGGACAGCACCGCCCGGTGTGCGTCATGACCGGTCACGAGCCAGGGCGTGCTCCCGTCCCACAACCGGACCCGTACCAGCGGTCCTTCGGCCTGCCGGGCCCGCATGGCGGGCGCGGGGTCCAGCGGGCACCGCGCGGGCCTGGCGATGTCGTACTCCGGGGTGTCCGCCGTGGGTCCGTCCGCCGGTTCGCCTAACGCACTGGTCACTGCCGCCTCCTTGTTCGTCGGGCACCCGCCGACGGGACTGAGGAAACACCAGGCGATAAGTTCAGTCAATCGGTTGATTTAATTCTTCGCACGACCCGCACACCGGGCCGCCGCGCCCCCGCCGAACCGGTCCCCCGTCAGTCCTCGCGTGTGACCGGTGCCTGCCACAGGGCGACGACGGCGTCGATCAGGCCGTTCGCGGTCCCGCGCCAAGTGGCCCGGGATGTCGGACTGTTGTCCGCGAGAGCACGCTCGCGCTCGGCGGTCATCATCGTGATCAGGTGACGGGACATCGCCGCGCGTTCGTCGCGCACCTCGGCCGGCAGCTCGGGCAGGCAGCGGCCCATGCCCTGCTGCAGCGTGGGTATCGAGGGCGAGGCTGCCGCGAACTCCGAGGTCGTGAGAGCACGCAGTGCCGGGTCGGCCGTGACCTGGGCGATGAAGCGGGCGTACCAACTGGGGACGCCCAGGGCCTCCACGTGTTCGGTGACCGGGCGGACCGCGCAGGCGACCCAGTCGCGCAGCTCGGTGGAGTCGCCGATGTCGGCCATCATGCGGCTGCGGCCGACCTCGATCCGCTCGGCGTGTCTGCGGACGATGGCGCGTACCAGGTCGGCCTTGGTGCCGAAGTGGTAGCTGACCGCGGCGTTGTTGCCCTGACCGGCGGCCAGACTGATCTGACGGTTGGCGACCGCGTGCACGCCGTGTTCGGCGAAGAGCCGTTCCGCCGCGTCGAGGAGCGCCTCGCGGGTCGCGCCGACCTGTTCGTCCCGCCTCGTCCTGCCGGCCATCGTCACCAACCTCGGGACATGCACGCCGCTCCACGACGGCCCGTCCCCCAGGCCGTCACGGGTCCCCGACCGGTTCGGGGAGGTCAAACGACGAAAGAGTACGCAATGCGGCGACCGCCTCCGGCGCCCCTCCTCCACCGCCTCCGTGCGCCCCGGACGGCGGCGGCGCACACCAAGGTCGAGTTCGTGAACGGCGTCGAGTCGTCCTCCAGCCCGGCCTGGAGCCGATGCCCGCACTACGGCGTGACCGACCCCGACAGTTCGCGTGGCTCACGCGGAAGTCGACGCCGCCCACCTCCGCGGGCGGCCCGCGAGGCCGGCCGCCTCCGGGGCATCGGCACCGGGCGCGAACTGAGGATCAACGAACCCGGGACGGTCGTCCAACTCCTGCTGCGCGTCCTGCCGCATGATGGCGAACTAGCCGCGCCCGTCGGCGGCTTGCCCGGAGGCGAGGCGGTCGTGATCGCCGGTGTCGGCGTGGTCGGCCGCGTACGCTTGTCGGCCGTGTCGGCGCCGCACTACCGTGCCGACGTGGATCTCTTCTCAGCCTCTTGGTCGGCCTTGCGCACGGCGGTCGCGGGACTCCCGGACGAGGACTTCGAGCGGCCGTCCGGTTGCGTCGGCTGGCTGGTGCGGGATCTCGTCTGTCATCTGGTCATCGACGCGCAGGACGTGCTGATCACCCTCGCCACGCCCACCGACGCGGAGCCGACCGTCGACGCGGTGACCTACTGGCACGTCGAGGACCGGCCACCGACCGGCGAGGACCCGCTCGACGCGCTGACCGTCCGGCTGGCCGCCGCCTACGAGGAACCGCGTCTGCTCAAGTTCCACCTCGACGACGTCGGCTCGGCCGCCGGGCGCGCCGCCGAACTCGCCGATCCCGGCGTCCGGGTGGGCACGCGCGACGAGGTCCTCACCGTGGGCGACTATCTCACCGCGTACGTGCTGGAGTGGAGGCTGCACCACCTCGACCTGATCGCGCATCTGCCGGACGCGCCGGAACCGCCCGCGGCGGGCCTGGCGCGATCCCGTGCGCTGCTGGAGAGGATCGCCGGCGTCGCGTTCCCCGCGTCGTTCACCGACAAGGACGCGCTTGTCGTCGGCACGGGCCGTCGGGCAGCGACCGACGCGGAGCGGGCCGAACTCGGCGAGCCGGCCGCGAAACTGCCGCTCGTCCTCGGCTGACACGCGCTCGGCCGGGTGAGGGGGCGCGCTCCGGCCGGATCACCCGGCGTCGGTGTCGTCGTCACGGAGGAGCAGGTCCAGCAGGCCGGGAAAACGGGCGTCGAACTCCTCGCGGCGCAGGCGGTTGACGCGCTTGGGCCCCTCGTCCCGCTGTTCGACCAGACCGGCGCCGCGCAGTACCGAGAAGTGGTGGCTGAGCGCGGCCTTGCCGACGGGCACATCGAAGCTGCCGCAGCTGCGCGTCCAGTCGGCGGAGCCCGCCAACTCGCGGATCAGCTGGATGCGTACGGGATCGGCGACCGCCGACAGCGCGGCCAGGACGGGCACCTCCTCGGGATCGGTGTGCACCGGTGCCGCGCGGTGACTTCCGCCCGCAGCCTGGTTCGGCATGCCCCTCCCCTCGCCTCGCGCGTCCCCTCCGGGGCTTCGCGCGGATTGCCCCGGCCACTTGCCGAGTGTTCGATGGATATCTTACAGTCCGAGTGTTCGCTTTTCATTGAACACCCCCGAACCACTACGTCGAAGGGTGCGCCGAGTCATGCGCGCAGTCGAGTTCCAGGAGTACGGCGCCCCCGAGGTGCTGAAGGTCGTGGAGGCCGAGACCCCCGAGCCCGGGCCGGGTCAGGTGACCATCGACGCCGTCTATGCCGGCGTGAACTTCGCCGACCTCAAGGCGCGGGCAGAGGGGTACCGGGTGGAGTCGCTGCCCTACCGTCCGGGGCTGGAGGTCTCCGGACGGGTCCGGGCCGTCGGTGACGGTGTCGAGGGTCTGCGCCCGGGGCAGGAGGTCGCGGCCCTGGTCGGCGGCGGCGCGTACGCGGAGGTGGTCGTCGCCGACGCCGTCACCGTCTTCCCGCTCCCCGAGGGCCTGGATCTGCGGACCTCCGCCACACTGCCCACGGTGGTGCCGACCGCGCACGCCCTGCTCCACGAGGTGGGGCGGCTGCGGGCCGGGGAGACCGTGCTGGTGCACGGCGCGGCGGGCGGTATCGGCACGGTGGCCGGGCAGTTGGCGCGGGCGGCGGGTGCCAGCGCGGTGTACGGCGTGGTGTCCTCCGCGGCCAAGGCCGAGCACGCGCTCAAGCACGGCTACGACGAGGTGTTCACCACCGACACGTTCGCCGACGACGTCCGCCGGGTCACCGGCGGCAGGGGCGTCGACTTGGTGCTCGACCCGGTGGGCGGCGACACCCTGCAGCGCGGCCTCGACACACTGGCCGTCTTCGGGCGCCTGGTGTCCTTCGGCAACGCGAGCGGGTCCGAGCCGTGGCACGTCGGCCAGCCCGAACTCTACGCGCGGGGCCGTTCGGTCGGCGGCTTCTCCGTCCTGAGCCTCGCGCAGTCCGCGCCCGAGGCGCTGCGCGCCCTCGCCGAGCGCGCCTTCCGCACGGTCGCCGACGGCACGGTGAACCTTCCTGTCACCGCGGAGTTCGCGCTGTCGGAGGCGGCCGAGGCCCATCGGCTGATGGGCGGGCGTACGTCGACGGGCAAGCTGCTGCTGCGGATCTCCGGCTGAGGGCGGCCGGGACCCGCACGCCGCACGCTCGGTCAGTGCGACTCGCGGCTCACCTCGGAGCCGCTGGAGCCGAGGAGGAAGTCGAGGTCCGCGCCGGTGTCGGCCTGGAGGACGTGGTCGACGTAGAGGCGTTCCCAGCCGCGCCGGGGGGCGGCGAAGCCGTCGACGGTGGCCTGGTTCGGCTTCCGGCGGGCGAGTTCGTCGTCCGGTACGTCGACGTCGATGCGGCGGGCCTCGACGTCGAGGGTGATGAGGTCGCCGGTCCGTACGAGGGCGAGGGGGCCGCCGGCCGCGGCCTCCGGGGCCACGTGCAGGACGACCGTGCCGTACGCCGTGCCGCTCATGCGGCCGTCGCAGACGCGGACCATGTCGCGGACGCCCTGTTCGAGGAGCTTCTTCGGCAGGGGCATGTTGGCGACCTCGGGCATGCCCGGGTAGCCCTTGGGGCCGCAGCCGCGCAGAACTAGGACGGAGTCGGCGTCCACGTCCAGGTCCGGGTCGTCGACACGGGCGTGGAAGTCCTCGACGGAGTCGAAGACGACGGCCCGGCCCCGATGGCGCAGCAGGTGCGGGGAGGCGGCGGCCGGTTTGACGAGCGCGCCGTCGGGGGCGAGGTTGCCGCGCAGGACGGCGATGCCGCCCTCGGCGACCAGTGGCTCGGCGCGGGTGCGGATGACCTCGCCGTCCCAGATCGGGGCGTCGTCGAGGGAGTCGACGAGCGGCTCGCCGGTGACGGTCAGGGCGTCGGGGTCGAGCAGGTCGCGTACTTCGCGCAGGACGGCGAGCAGTCCACCGGCGCGGTGGAAGTCCTCCATGAGGAAGCGGCCGGCCGGCTGGAGGTCCACCAGGACCGGTACCCGGGAGCCGACGCGGTCGAAGTCGTCGAGGGACAGGTCGACGCCCAGGCGGCCCGCGATCGCGAGCAGGTGGACGACGGCGTTGGTGGAACCGCCGACGGCGGCCAGCGCGACGATCGCGTTGTGGAAGGAGGCCTTGGTGAGGAAGGTTCCCGGCCGTCGGTCGGCGCCCACCATGTCCACCGCCAGCCGGCCCGTGTGGTGCGCGGCCTCCAGCAGCCGGCTGTCGGGGGCGGGGGTTCCGGCCGTACCGGGGACGATCGTGCCCAGGGCCTCGGCGACCAGCGCCATCGTCGACGCCGTACCCATCGTGTTGCAGTGGCCGCGGCTGCGGATCATCGCCGACTCGGAGCGGGTGAACTGCTCCTGGGAGAGCGTGCCCGCCCGGACCTCCTCCGACAGGCGCCACACGTCGGTGCCGCAGCCCAGCGGTGTGCCTCTGAAGGTGCCGGTGAGCATCGGGCCGCCGGGCATGACGACGGCGGGCAGGTCCACCGAGGCGGCGGCCATGAGCAGCGACGGGATCGTCTTGTCGCAGCCGCCGAGCAGGACGACGCCGTCGATGGGGTTGGCCCGCAGCATCTCCTCCGTGGCCATGGCCGCCATGTTCCGCCACAGCATCGCGGTGGGCCGCACCTGTGTCTCGCCGAGGGACACCACGGGCAGGTCCAGGGGGATTCCCCCGGCCTCGTACACGCCGTTTCGGACCGAGGCCGCGACCTCGTCGAGATGCGCGTTGCAAGGGGTCAGGTCCGAGGCGGTGTTGGCGATGGCGATCTGCGGCCGGCCGGTGAAGGCGTCGCCCGGCGCGCCCCGCCGCATCCACGCCCGGTGGATATAGGCGTTGCGGTCCTGACCCGCGTACCACTGATCGCTGCGGAGCTTCCCCATCGACAGCTCTTTCCAGTAGTCGGTACAGCGGTCTACAGTCTGGAACGCCATGGAGCATACGCAGACGTACGACGGTTCGACAGCCCCCGGCGAGGCCGGTCCGAGCGGCGCCGACGGCAACCGTCTCGTGGGGTCGGACCGAGTGCTCGCGGTCCTCAAGGAGCTGGCCCGGTATCCCGACGGGGTGGGGCTGGAGGAGCTGACCCGGGCGATCGGCAGTCCCAAGCCGACCGTGCACCGGGCGCTCGGTGCCCTGCGGCGGGCCGGTCTCGCCGACCAGGACGCCCGCGGCCGCTACGGGCTCGGTGACGAGTTCCTGCGGATGGCGTTCGCCCACCACGAGGTCCGGCCCGAGCACGTCCGCGTCCGTCCCGTGCTGGAGGCGCTGGCGCACCGGTTCGGCGAGACGGCGCACTACGCGGTGCTCGACGGCCGTGAGGTCGTCTACCGCGCCAAGGTCGACCCGCCCGCCGGCGCGGTCCGGCTGACGTCGACGATCGGCGGGCGGAACCCCGCCCACACGACCGCCGTCGGAAAACTGCTGCTCGCCCGGGAGTTGAGCGCCCTGGAGGAGGCCGAGGCCTGGATCGGCGGTTCACCCCTGGAGCGTCGCACGCCACGGACGCTGTGCACGGCGGCCGAGCTGTGGCGCGAGCTGGTGGCCACCCGCGAACGGGGCTACGGCGTCGACGACCAGGAGAACGAGACCGGGGTCAACTGCCTCGCCCTGCCCCTGTATCTCACCTCGCCGACCGCTCCCTCCGGTGCCGTGAGCGTCAGCGCGCTGGCCTACCGGACGCCGCTCGCCGCCCTCGTCGACGCCCTCGAGGAGATCCGCGCCCTCCTCGGTCCGCTGGGCGAGCCGCACCGCTGATCCCCGCCCGCTCCCAAGTCACCCAACCTGGAGACAGACCCGTGTACCTCATGCGCATCGGTGCCCCCGGCGCCGAGAAGCCCGTCGCCCGTATCGACGACGAGACCTATGTCGACCTCTCCGACGTCGTCACGGACTTCGACGAGGCGTTCTTCGGATCGGAGGGGCTCGAGCGCGTCCGTCCCCTCGTGGCCGAGCGGGCCGAGGCGGGGCAGGTGTCCCGCTTCGCCGGGGAACGTGTCGGCGCCCCCATCGCGCGCCCGCACCAGATCCTGTGCATCGGCCTCAACTACCGCGACCACGCTGCCGAGAGCGGCATGGCCGTGCCGGACGAGCCGATCCTGTTCACCAAGTCCCCCAACACGCTCATCGGCCCGAACGACGACGTACGCATCCCGCGCGGCTCCACCAGGACCGACTGGGAGGTGGAGCTGGGCATCGTGATCGGCAGGCGCACGAGCTATCTGGACTCGGTGGAGGAGGCGCGTGCCGCCATCGCCGGGTATGTCGTCGTCAACGACGTCAGCGAGCGCGCCTTCCAGTTGGAGCGGGGCGGGCAGTGGGCCAAGGGCAAGTCCGCCGAGACGTTCAACCCCGCCGGGCCCTGGCTCGCCACCACCGACGAGATCGACGACGTGATCGCGCTGGACATGTGGCTGGACGTCAACGGGGTGCGCCGGCAGACCGGCAGCACCAAGACGATGATCTTCGACCCGTACTTCATCGTGCACTACCTCAGCCAGTTCCTCGTCCTGGAGCCCGGCGACCTGATCAACACGGGCACCCCGCCCGGCGTCGGCATGGGCCTCACCCCGCCCGTGTATCTCCAGCCGGGCGATGTGATGGAGCTGGGCATCAAGCACCTCGGCAGCCAGCGCCAGCACGTGCTCGGGCCCCGGTGAGCGGTCGCCTCATGCGCGCGTTCGTCCTGACCGCCCCCGGCGCGTACGAGGTCCAGGACCTCCCGGCGCCGGTGGCGGGCCCCGGTGAGGTCGTCGTGGACGTGGAGCGGGTCGGGGTGTGCGGCACCGACGTGGAGTTCTTCACCGGCGCGATGGCCTATCTGCACCAGGGGCACTCCTCCTACCCGATGCGGCTCGGCCACGAGTGGGCCGGGCGGGTGGCGGCGGTCGGTGACGGCGTCGACCCCGGCTGGCTCGGCCGCCGGGTCATGGGCGACACGATGCTGGGCTGTGGCCGGTGCCGCCGCTGTCTCCGGGGCCATCAGCACGTGTGCGAGGTACGCCGGGAGGTCGGCATACGCGGGGGCCGGGCCGGTGCCCTCGCCGAGCAACTCGCGGTACCGGCCTCCTCGTTGCACGCTCTGCCCGACTCCGTCGACGCCGTGCTCGGCGCCCTCGTCGAGCCGGGCGGCAACGCCCTGCGCGCCGCGCAGGCCACCGAGCCACGCCCCGGGGACCGTGCCCTGGTGCTGGGCCCGGGGACGATCGGGCTGCTGGTCGCGATGTTCCTGCGTGCCGCCGGTGCGGAGGTCCATCTACTGGGCGCCACGGACAGCTCCCTCGCCTTCGCCCGCGAACTGGGCTTCGCGCACGTGTGGACGGAGGCTGCCGTCCCGGACCTGCCCTTCGACGCCGTCGTGGACGCCACGAACGCCGCCCGGCTGCCGGAGCGGGCCCTTGCGTCGGTGGAGCCGGGTGGCCGTGTCGTCTACATCGGGCTGGCCGGCGAGCCCAGCAGGATCGACACCCGCGCGCTCGTCCTCAAGGACGTGACGGCGGTGGGCGTCCTGTCCGCCTCCCCCGGCCTCGACGCCACCGTCCGCGCGTACGCCGACGGGTCGGTCGATCCCCGGCCGCTCGTCGCCGCCACCGTGGGCCTCGACGAGGTGGGCCCCGTGCTCGCCGGCGAGCGCCCGGACGGCGCCGGGCCCGGCCCCAAGATCCACGTCGACCCCCGGCTCATACGCTGACGGTCGGTCGGGCGGCGTGTCGGACGACGGCCCGGAGCAGGTCGTCGACGTCCTCCGGCGTGGTCGCGAACGACGTCACGAAGCGGACGACGCCCGGCTCCCAGCGGTCGTGGTAGAAGGCGTACCCGTCGGCCAGGAGGCCTTCGGTGACCTGCTGGGGCAGGCGGCAGAAGAGGATGTTGACGTCGGTCGCGCCGAGCAGGCCGACCTCGGGTATCGCCTTCAGCCCCTCCTGGAGCCGGGCGGCCATGGCATTGGCGTGGGACGCGTTGCGCAGCCACAGGTCGTCGGTGAGATAGGCGTCGAGCTGGGCGGCCTGGAACCGCATCTTGGCGGCGAGCTGGCCCGCGCGCTTGGCGCGGAAGGAGAGTTCCGGGGTGAGGGAGCGGTCGAAGACGACGATCGCGTCGGCGGTCATCGTGCCGTTCTTGGTGGCGCCGAAGGACAGCAGGTCGACTCCGGCCCGCCAGGTCAGCTCGGCGGGAGTGCGGCCCAGGGAGGCGACGGCGCCGGCGAACCGGGCACCGTCCATGTGCAGCCGCAGCCCCGCCTCCTCGGTGATCCCGCCCAGGGTGCCGAGCTCGTCGAGGCTGTAGACAGCCCCGGTCTCCGTGGCCTGGGTGACGCCGACCACCGAGGGTTCCACGCTGTGCACGTCCCCGGCCTTGTGCCGTACGGCCGCCCGCAGTTCACGGGGGTCGATCTTGGCGTCGTCGCCGCCGAGCGGGACGAGCTTGGCGCCCGCGGTGTAGAACTCGGGCGCCCCGCACTCGTCGTTGTTGATGTGGCTGTCGCGGTGGCACAGCACGCTGCCCCAGGGCGGGGTCAGCGCGGCCAGGCTCAGCGCGTTCGCGGCGGACCCCGTGGAGACGAGCAGTACGTCGACCTCGCGCTCGAAGAGGTCGCTCAGGCGGCGCCGGACCGCTGCCGTGCTGTCGTCGGCACCGTAGGGCAGGGCCGGGCCGGAGGCGGCCCGAGCCATGGCCTCGATGATCTCCGGGGAGGTGCCGGCGACGTTGTCGCTGCTGAAGACGCGTGCCGTTGCGGAACTCGTGGTGTTCATGGTCGGAATCCTTGAGCTAGGCGGTGGGCCCGGCCGGGTCGGCCGCGTGGATGAGCTGGCGCAGGGCGCCGTAGTAGATCTCGTGGTCGGTCACGGCGGGCACGATCGCGGCCAGGTGGCCGGTCAGCACGGGGAACGTGTCCGGGTCGAGCGCGGCGAGCGCGGTACGGGTCGCCGCCCGGGCCGGTTTCGGGTCCCGGTGGTCGACGAAGCTCGCGCTGCCGAGGGTGAGCAGGTACATCCGTCGGTACGCGGCGATCGCCTCCTGGGGGCTCATCCCTGCCGCGAGGCTGTCGGCGAGCTGCGGCTCGACCAGCCGGGCCAGCAGGTTCGGGCCCAGCCAGGGGCGCGTCCCGCGCAGGGTCGGCAGGCCCGGGTGGGCGACGAGGAGCCGGTACAGGGCGGTGAACCGCGCCTCGGTGGCCGTCGCCCAGTCCGCGCCCGGCTCGGCATCGGGCAGCCGGGCGGCCAGGTGGTCGAGGCACAGATCCAGCAGACCGGCCAGATCCGTGCACCGGCGCTGCAGGGAGGCCAGCGAGATACCGAGCCGCGCGGCCAGCGCCCGGAAGGTCAACGCCTCGGGTCCGCCCTCATCGACCAGGGTGAGGGCGGTCTCGGCGATGCGGTCCGGGGTCGCGCGGTCCAGGGAAGGGGAGTGGCGGGGCATGCGGGTCATCGTACGGTACGGCGTATCGGTAGACCACCGTCATGCTCGACGACGTGTGCCGCGACGCTGGGTCCGTCCCCGGCGCCGTCGGCAGGGTGCGGCGCTCGGCTAGGGCGTGTTTCGAAAGTGGCGTCGTCCGCCCGGAGGGCGGGGCCCGCGGCGTCTGGTGCGGTGCGTCGCAAGGCGGAGGGTCGTCCGCGTACTGGGTGTACGCGGACGATCCCGACAACGCGGCGAGGTGCCGTGCCAGGCGTCGCGGGGCAGACGGGACGTTCGAAACACGCCCTAGGGCCGTTTGGGCGCGGAACCGGGCATCACCGGGCTCGCTCGCGACGGTCGGCCCAGACTCGCCCCGGGCCCACGCACGCCCCCGAGCAGGCCGTTTCGGCGGGGCGCCTCTCGGCCCCGGGCGGGCGCGGCATAACGTACGGGGAGATCATCACCTGCCCGGGAGTTCCCATGACCGGTAGCCGCCGACCCCGTCGGACGAGACCCGCCGAGGCCTTCGAGACCATCGAGCCCCCGGGCGACGCCGAAGTGGTCATCGCCGTGGTGTCGGTGACGTTCCTGATGGAGATCCTCGGGGTCCTCTCCGGGTCCGAGGTGTGGCTGCTCGGGCTCCTGGTGTTCCTGCCGGGGGCGGCGTCGGCGCTCGGCACCGTCCGGCAGACGCGCTTCGTCGCCGCGTGGACCACGCTCGTCGTCACCGTCACCGTGGTGCTGCGGAACGTCGACGACGGCCACTGGCTCGACCGTCTGCTCCTGGTCCTGTTCACCCTGGCCCTGGCCGTGACCTCCGTCTACGCCTGCCACCGGCGCGTCAGACGCGAGCACGAGATGCTGCGGCTGCGCTCCACCGCCGTGGCGATGCAGCGGCACATCCTGCACCCGCTCCCCCTCGTCACCGACGACGTCCTGGTCAACGGCGTCTACGAACCCCTGCACGAGGACCGGCTGGTCGGCGGCGACATCTACGACGTGGTCGCCTCGCCCTGGGGAACCCGGGTGCTGATCGGCGACGTACAGGGCAAGGGTCTGGCTGCCGTGGGCACCGCGTTCGCCGTCATCGGGGCCTTCCGCGAGGCGGCCTACCGGGAGCCGACGCTCACCGCGCTCGTCGACGCCCTGGACGCCGCCGTCGTCCGCCACAACTCCTACGCCGAACACACCGGCGACGACGAACGCTTCGTCACCGCCCTCGTCATCGGCGTCGACGCCGGCGCCGAGGCACAGGCCGTCAACTGCGGACACGTCCTGCCCCAGGTGCTGCACCAGGGCGCCGTCACCACGCCGCAACTGGACTCCGGTGTCCCGCTGGGGCTGGCCGAACTCGCCGTCGAACCGACGATCGTCGGCTGGTTCCCGTTCCCCGACGGCGCGACGGTGCTGCTGAGCACCGACGGTCTCACCGAGACCCGCGCTGTCGACGGCACGTTCTACCCGCTCGACGAGCGGGTGGCGGAACACCTCGACCTCTCCCCCACCGAACTGCCCGAGGCCCTGTACGAGGACTCCCGCGCGTTCGCCGGCCACGGCGGCCACCACGACGACGTCGCCGTCCTGACCGTCCGCCGCTCACCGGCTCACTGAGGATCAACCCGGGCCTACGGGGCGGGGTCACCGGGCGTAGTCGTAGAAGCCCCTGCCCGTCTTGCGGCCCAGCAGGCCGGCCTCGACCAGGCGTCGCAGGAACGGTGGCGGGGCGTAGTGCGGCTCCCGGAACTCCTCGTGGAGGGCTTCCGCGATGGAGGCGACCACGTCCAGTCCGATGAGGTCGGCGAGCCGCAGCGGGCCCATCGGGTGGGAGCAGCCGAGCGTCATCGCGTCGTCCACGGTCTCCGCCGAGGCGTGGCCCGACTCCACCATGCGTACCGCGGCCAGGAGGTACGGGACGAGCAGGGCGTTGACCGTGAAGCCCGCGCGGTCCGGGGACCGGATGACGCGCTTGCCGAGTACGTCCGTCAGGAACTCCTCGACCCGGACCGCGGTCTTCTCGTGGGTGAGGAGGGTGGGGACCAGCTCCACCAGCGGCAGAGCGGGCGCCGGGTTGAAGAAGTGGACACCGATCACCCGGCCGACATCGGCGGTGGCCCGGGCCAGTCTGAGTACCGACAGGGAGGAGGTGTTGGAGGCGAGGACGGCTTCGGGGTCCTGGAGCACCCGGTCCAGCCGTGCGAACAGCTCGCGTTTGGCGGACTCGTCCTCGCTGATCGACTCGATGACCAGCTGCCGGTCCGCGAGATCCGCCAGGTCGCTGGTGTACGACACCCGGGCGAGGGCGTTCTCGTGGTCCCGGTCGGTGATCCGGCCCTTGCCCAGCGCCTTGTCGAGCGATCCGGTGAGCCGTGCCCTGCCCCTGGCGAGCGATTCGGGTGAAGCCGCCGCGACCCTGACGTCGACTCCGGCGAGGGCACAGACGTGGGCGATGCCCGAGCCCATGGTGCCGCAGCCGACGACGCCGATCCTCTGGATGGTGCTCATCGCCGTGTCCCCTTCGCCGGTTCGTCCGTGTCGCGCAGCAGGTTCAGCCGGTCCTCGCCGACACGGTCCCGCATGGCCTGGTCGGTCACTCCGAGTCCCGGGCGGGGGGCCAGGCACAGCACGCCGACCTTGCCGGTGTGCCGGTTGGTCTGGACGAGCCGGGCGGCCTCGGCCGCCTCGGTGAGCGGGTGGACGGTGGAGAGGACCGGAACGAGGTGGCCGAGGCCGAACAGCCGGTTGCACTCCGCCTGTTCCTGGAGGTTCGCGGCGTGGCTGCCCACGATCCGTTTGAGGTGCATCCACAAGTACCGGTTGTCGAAGCGGTGTTGATAGCCGGTGCTCGATCCGCAGGTGACGACGGTCCCGCCGCGGCGGACGACGAAGACGGAGATGCCGAACGTGGCCTTGCCGATGTAGTCGAACACGACGTGCGGGTCCTCGCCGGTCTCGGCGCGGATGATCCTGCCGAGGCGTTTGCCTGCCTCGATGCTCGCGTCCGGGTCGTCGCCGAGATCGCCGTCCAGGCCGATGTCGGCGCGGTTGATGACGACGTCGCAGCCGAGCGCCCGCGCCCGCCGGGCCTTCTCCTCCGTGCTGACCACGCCCACGGCGATGCCGCCGCCGTTCTTGACCAGTTGGACGGCGTAGGCGCCGAGTCCGCCGGTGGCGCCCCAGATCAGCACGATGTCGCCCTGCTTGATACGGGCGCCCCGGTCACTGACCAGCATCCGGTAGGAGGTGGCGGCGCACAGCATCGTGGAGGCGGCCTCCTCCCAGGTGAGGTGGGCCGGCTTGGGGAGCAGCTGGCTGGCCCGGACCACCGCGTAGTGGGCCAGTCCGCCGAAGTTCGTCTCGAAGCCCCAGATGCGCTGCTCGGCGCCGAGCATGCCGTCGGCGTGGGTGGCGGGTTCCTGGTCGTCCACCTGGACGCAGCTGACGACGACGTGGTCGCCCACCTGCCAGCGCCGTACTCCTTCACCGGTCCGGACGACGACTCCGGCGGCGTCCGATCCGACGACGTGCTGGGGCAGGTCGTGGCGGGCGGCCGAGCCGCCCTGACGGCCCAGTTTGCGCAGGAAGTTGAAGGTCGGCACCGGTTCGAAGGTCGCCGACCAGACGGTGTTGTAGTTGATCGAGCTGGCCATCACCGCGATCAGTACTTCGTCCACGGCCAGTTCCGGCATCGGCACCGGGCCGACCCGCAGGGTGCGGCGTACGTCTCTGTCGGCGGCGTCGCCGAACACGTCCAGGTCCTCGGCATGCAGGTGGACGGCGGTGTACTCGCTGGGCAGGGGTTCCTTCGCCAGCCGTTCCGGGGGCGCGCCGGCTAGCACCGCTTCGGCCAAGGGGTCCATCAGGCTCCTCAATTGTCATCGCTGGGTGGCCCGCGGGCGGGCGCGGACGGGCCGACGGGAACGGCCGGACGCGGGACGACGGCTGCGGGAGAAAAGGGGGGAAGAGGGTGAAGGAAGGACAGCAACGCTAGGGGGGCCGTGGGGGGCTGCCAACCCTTAAAGACAGCCCCCTACCTGCGTCCCGCTAGGCCGACTCACGCCTGTCCGGGGTCACCTCCGCGGCCCGGGGCGCGGCGACCAGTGGTAGGCGTGCTCGTAGTTCGGCGACCAGTTGGCGGCCGATCAGTTCGGCGCCCGTCCGGTCCGCCTCGGTGAGGGCCTCGACGAGTCCCGCGCGGTCGTCGTCCGTCCACCCCATGGCCGAGGGACGCAGTACGTACGTCCGCTCCGGTTCCCCCGGCCGGGACGGGCGGCCGCTTCGGTCGAGGGTGTGCTGGTACCACCGGAGCAGGCAGCGCAGTGTGTCCACGCGGTGTTCGAGGCACTCCTCGGCGTCGGCGCGTTCACGGGCGTACGCCCGGACCAGGGCGTCCAGGTGGTAGCGGGAGTGGTCGTGCTCGCGCAGCAGATGGGCGTCGACGAGCACGTCGAGGACGTCCTCGGCGTTCTCCTCGGAGCAGCCCAGCAGCGCCGCCGCCGTCTCGCCGCGGACGTACGGCAGATTGCCGGCGCCGAGTCTGCGGAAGGCCCCGGCGAGGTCGATGCCGTGTACGGAACGGTCGCGCAGGGTGGCGTACGCGGCGTCCAGGCCGGTGCGCACCGACAGGTCGCCGAGGTGCAGTTCGTCGAGCAGGCTCCGCTGTTCGAGCAGGCGGTGGGCGAGGGCGCCGAGGCTGCGGCGGGGTCGTGAGCGCAGGCGGCTGCCGACGATGCGCAGGGCCAGCGGGACCCCGGCGCAGGCTTCGACGAGCCGGCGGGCGGCGGCGCGTTCGGCGTCGATGCGCGGGCGGCCGGTGAACCGTTCCAGGAGTGCCAGTGAGGCGTCCTCGTCGAACGCGTCGAGGGTGACGTCGTGCGCGCCTTCGAGGTCCGCGAGCCGGTGGCGGCTGGTGACGATCACCCGGCTGCCGCCGGTGCCGGGGACGAGCGGGCGGACCTGGGCGGCGTTCACGGCGTCGTCGAGCACGATGAGCATCCGGCGGTCGGCGACCAGGGAGCGGAAGAGAGAGGTCCGGTTGGCCATGGTCCTCGGCACCGCGACATCGGGCACGCCCAGTCCGACGAGTAACCGGGTGAGGACCTCGGCGGGTTCGGCGGGATGTGCGGTGCTGCCCTCCAGGTCCGCGAAGACCTGCCCGTCGGTGAAGTCGCCGCGCACCGAGTGGGCCGTGTGCAGGGCCAGTGCGGTCTTGCCGATTCCGCCGGCGCCGGTGATCACCACCGTCGTGGCCGGGCCCGCGGCGGGCGCCTTGTCCCGCAGCAGCCGTCCCAGCTCGGTGGTCTCGTCGGTGCGGGCGGTGAAGTCGGTGACGCCCTGGGGCAGTTGGGCGGGGGTGGGCCAGCCGGGCCAGGGCCTGCCGGGGCCGCCGTATCCGTCGGGGCGCTGCTCGGAGTCGGCCCGGTGCCGCGGCGGTTCGTCCTCGGCGCACAGGATGCGCCGCTGGACGGCCCGCAGTTCGGAGCCGGGCTCGGTGCCGAGCTGGTCGATCAGCGCGGCGCGGGTCCGCTGGAACAGGTCGAGGGCCTCCGGCTGCTGGCCGGAGCGGAACAGGGCCAGCATGAGGCGGCCGATGAGCCCTTCGTGGAGCGGGTGTTCCCGCACCATCTGCCAGAGCTCGGGCAGGATCTCGGCGTGGCGCTGCAGTTCGAGGTCGAGGTCCACGCGCCAGATACGGGTCTGCAGGTGGAGTCGCTGCAGATGGGAGGCCTCCACGTCATGGAGGGTGCGCGAGGGTACGTCCATCAGCGGATCGTGGCGCCACAGGGCGAGCGCCTTGCGGAGTTCCTCGACGGCTTCGGAGGTCCGGCCCGCCTGGACCAGCGCGTCGGCCGTCTTGCGGTGGGCGGTGAACCGGCCGAGGTCGGTCTCGTCCTCGTCCAGCTCGATCAGATAGCCGGGGGCGCGAGTGGTGATCCTCGCTCTCCCGGCCTTGCCCAGGACCTGACGCAACCTCATGACATAGGTGCGGATCGTGGCGGCGGCGCTGGGCGGCGGTGTGCCGTCCCAGACAAAGCTCGCGATGTTGTCCACCGGGACCACTCGGTTCGCGTTGAGCACGAGGGCGGCGAGAATCACGCGCTGCCTCGCGGCGGGCACCCTCAACTCGTTCCCGCCCGACCGGATGACCAGGGGACCTAGCAACAAGAACTCCATAACTGCCTCACCCCTACGAAGAACATGATGCGATTCCCGCCGATCGCGAGGTCCCCCGTGGCACGCTGCGCGCACCACACGACCGAACAGTGGGTGGAACCCTTTCCCGCGCCCGTCAGCCCTGTCCGGGGGCCGCGGCCGGCAGCACGACGGCGGCGAGGGACAACCCGTCCCGCACCAGCCAGCGGCCGGAGAGTTCGTCGAGTCTGCGAGGAGCCGGCACCAGCAGCCGGACGGCGAAGACGCCCGACGCGTGCCCCGGGCCGATTTCCCGGGGGTGGAAGGTGACAGTGGCCTCGCCGAAATCCAGTTCGCGGCCCGTGAGCGGGTACCAGACCTTGAAGACGGCTTCCTTGGCGCCGAACAGGAGCCGGTCCCACCACACGCCGGCGCCGCTGCCGGGCCCGGCGATCCAGGAGCGTTCCTCGGGCCGGGCCACGGCTTCGAGCACCCCGTCCGGCAGGGCCTGGTGGGGTTCGGCGTCGATCCCCACGGCAACGATGTCGGCCGCCCGGGCGACGGCGGCGGCCCGGTAGCCGGCGCAGTGCGTCATGCTGCCGACCAGGCCGTCCGGCCACCGCGGAGCCCCTCGGTGTCCGGGGACGACCGGGGCCGGTTCCAGGCCGAGTTGGGTGAAGGCGCTGCGGGCACAGGCCCGTACGGTGGTGTACTCCCGGCGGCGCTTGTCGACGGCGTCGCCGAGTGCCGCTTCCTCCTCCGGGTACAGGGGGACGTCGGTGCGGTCCTCCCTGGCCCAGGCGGAGGCGACGGCGGGGGGCAGCAGTTGGTCGATCATGAAGGGGTCACCGCCGGAAGGATCTGGCGCAGGACGCCTCGGGGCATACCGCGCTGCCGGTGCTCGCGGGGGTAGCCCACCGAGACCTCCTCGAAGCGGACTCCGTCGTGCCAGGTGGTGCGGGGGATGTGCAGATGCCCGTAGACCACGGCCGCGGCGTTGAACCGCAGATGCCACTTGGCGGTCTGTTCGGTTCCGCACCACTGGGCGAACTCGGGGTGGAACAGGACCCTTGTCGGGTCCCGCACCAGGGGGAAGTGGTTGACCAGAACGGTCGGCAGCTCGGGGTCGCGTTCGGCGAGCCGGCGCTCGGTCTCCGCCAGCCGGGCGTGGCACCACGCCTCGCGGCTGGGGTACGGGTCGGGGTGCAGGAGCATCTCGTCGGTGCACACCACACCGGCCTCGTAGGCCTCGGCCAGCGACTGCTCCTTGGTCGTGGCGGTGGGGGTCCGGAAGCTGTAGTCGTACAGGACGAAGAGGGGGGCGACGGTCACGGGGCCGCCCGGTCCGTCCCACACGGCGTAAGGGTCCTCCGGGGTGAGCACGCCGAGCCCGCGGCAGATGTCCACCAGGTGGCGGTAGCGCTCCTCGCCGCGCAGTTGGACGGGATCGCTCGGCGGGGTCCAGAGTTCGTGGTTTCCGGGTGCCCAGATAACAGTGTCGAATCGTTCGCGCAGTAATGTCAGCGCCCACGTGAAGTCGTCGGTAATCTCCCCGACGTCGCCGGCCACGATGAGCCAGTCGTCGTCGGACTGGGGACGCATGCCGGCCACGATCCGCCGGTTCTCCGGATAGGCCACATGTAGATCGCTGGTCGCCATGAGCCTGCCTGGTGCCTGTCCGGAAGATCTCATACAGCACTTTCTACCGGCTGCTGTCCGCACCGAGGCAGCGGATCTGGGGTGGCTCGGCAGATCTCTGGGGGTTGTAGGGGGTGGCTAGGGGTGGCCGCCGCCGGTTCGGGCTGCCTAACCTCCGTTACGTTGCCGACAGGCGCATGACCTACTCGAACAGAGGACAGGCGGACGATGGATCGCTGCGCCGAGGAACCGGACCTGTGGCTCCGGTGCTTCGTGGCCGACCCCGAGGCCCGGACACGACTGGTCTGTTTCCCGCACGCCGGCGGATCGGCGAGTGCCTTCCACGCCATGGCGGCCGCGTTGCCGCCGACGGCGGAGGTGCTGGCCGTGCAGTACCCGGGCAGACAGGACCGGCGGGCCGAGCGTTGCGTCGACAACGTACCGGAGCTGGTCGACCGGCTGGTGCCGGTCCTGACGGCGTCGGCCGACGGCCGGCCGCTGGCGTTGTTCGGGCACAGCATGGGCGCCACCCTCGCCTACGAGGTGGCGCGCCGGCTGGAGAAGGAGGGTGGGGCGAACAGCCCCGTCGCCGTGTTCCTCTCCGGGCGCCGGGCACCGCGCTTCGAGCGCAGTGAGTACATCCACCAACGTGACGACCAGGGAATTCTGCGGGAGTTGGAGCTGCTGGGCGGTTCGGCCGCCGTGGCGCTGGCCGATCCGGAGATCCTCCAGATGGTCATGCCGGCCATCCGCGGCGACTACCGCGCGGCGGAGACGTATGTGCATGTGCCCGGACCGCCGCTGCGCTGCCCGGTGGTGGCGCTGACGGGGGACGCCGACCCGCGCGCCTCCGTGCCGGAGGTCGAGGCGTGGCGCGAGTACACCGAGGGGCCGTTCGCCACGCATGTGTTCAAGGGCGGTCACTTCTTCCTCAACGATCATCCGGAGGCGGTGCACAGCACCGTCCGCGACCATCTGAGCTCGCTCCCGGTCTTCGGGGCGGGCACCTGTTAGGCCGACACGGAGGAGGCGCGATGCCCGGATCTGACCTCGGAGAACTGCTCGGTACCGTCGACCGGCTGGCGCGCTGCGTCGACTCGCTGCGGTCTGCGAGGCCGGGCGAGCCGACCGCGTTCCTCGACCTGGCCGACGACGTGGAGCGGCTGCGCGTCAATGTCTCCGCGCTCGTCGGTGAACAGGCCGGCTCGGCGCCGGCGGGCGAGCGGCCCGCCGTTCACGTGTCCGACATGCCCTACGACTCCGGCCTGTGGCACGGCGCCGACGACGAGGGCGTGGGCGGCCACCGCCCCCAGGTTTCCCCCATCCTCGGGCACGCCGGGTTCTGAGCGCGCGGACGAAGTCGAGGCGTGCCCGTGCGTGGGCACGCCCCTGGTTTGTCGTCCGGCGCTTCCGCCCCTCGGCGTCGTCCGCACACCGACTCCCACCGGGACGGAGATTCACCCATGGCTGAGCAGATCGGCATGACGCCGCGACTTCTGGAGTACGTCAGGGACACCTCGCTCCGCGAGGACGACCTTCTGCGCGAGCTGCGCGAGGTGACCGCCGAGCTACCCGCGGGCGTCGCCATGCAGGTGCCCGCCGAGGAGGGGCAGTTGCTGGCGTTCCTGGTCCGTCTCACCGGGGCGGCGTCGGTGGTGGAGATCGGCACCTTCACCGGCTACAGCACCCTGTGCATGGCCCGTGCCCTGCCGGTCGGCGGACGGCTGGTGACCTGCGACATCACCGACCGCTGGCCGTCGATCGGCGCGGAGTACTGGAAGCGGGCCGGTGTGGACCCCGTGATCGACCTGCGGGTCGGTGACGCGACGGAGACCCTGGAGAAGCTGCTCGCCGACGAGGGCCCGGGCGGCTTCGACCTGGTGTTCATCGACGCGGACAAGGCGAACTACCCGCGGTACTACGAGCTGTCCCTGGAACTGCTCAGGCCGGGCGGCCTCGTCGTGGTGGACAACACCCTCTTCTTCGGGCGGGTCGCCGACCCGGAGTTCACGGACGCCGACACGGCCGGGGTGCGTGAACTCAACGCCCGGCTGCGCGCCGACGAGCGGGTGGAGCTGAGCATGCTCACCATGGCCGACGGCATCACGCTCGCCCGGCGCAAGGACGCCTGACGGCGTGCACGACAAGGGCCTCGCCGCGCGCTCCGGCGCGGCGAGGCCCTTTGTTGTCGCGAGGTCACGCTCCGGCAGCCACCGAGGTGTCGGCGGCGGGCCGTGCGGCCAGGTCGGGGGCGATCAGGCGGATGGTCGTGGAGGAGGGCCGAGGCGTGGCAGCGAGATGCAGCCGCTCGACCTGCCCCTCCCCTTCCTCGGCCGCCGTCTCGTCGGCTCCCCCGGTCTGCGCGGGTGCCGTCGGTACGGCGTCCCGGCAGGCGCAGGGTTCCTCGTCGAAGCCCGCGAACCGGTAGGCGACCTCCATCATGCGGTTGCGGTCCGTTCTGCGGAAGTCGGCCACGAGATGGACCCCGGCCGCGGCGGCCTGGTCGACGAGCCAGCTGAGGATGACCGATCCGGCGCCGAAGGACACCACGCGGCAGGAGGTCGCGAGGAGCTTCAGGTGCCATACGGCCGGGTGCTTCTCGACCAGCATGACGCCGACGGCTCCGTGCGGTCCGAACCGGTCGGTGAGGCTGGTGACCAGGACCTCGTGGCCGGGATCCGCCAGCAGGTCGCGTAGTGCCCGGTCGGAGTAGTGCACTCCGGTGGCGTTCATCTGGCTGGTGCGCAGGGTGAGTTCCTCGACCCGGGTGATCTCCTCCTCGGTGGCCCGGCCGATGGTCATGACCAGGTCGAGGGAGCGCAGGAACTCCTCGTCCGGGCCCTCGAAGGCGGACCGTTCGCCCTCCCTGCGGAAACCGGCCTGGTACATCTCGCGACGGCGCCGGGAGTCCACCGTGCTCACGGCGGGGCTGAACTCGGGCAGGCCGGTGAGGGTGAGGGCGTCCTCGGCCGGGTAGCAGCGGACGTCCGGGAGGTGGTAGGCCACCTCGGCCCGTTCGGCGGGCTGGTCGTCGATGAAGGCGATGGTGCGGTGGGCGAAGTTCAGGCCGTCGGCGATACGCCTGACCGCCTCGGACTTGGGGCCCCAGCCGATCTCGGGCAGCACGAAGTACTCGGCGACGCCCAGCTTTTCGAGGCGTGCCCAGGCCAGGTCGTGGTCGTTGCGGCTGCAGACGGACTGCAGGATGCCGCGCGAGTCGAGTTCCACGATCGCCGCGCGGATCGCGTCGGGCAGCCGTACCTCCGTGTCCTCCAGCAGGGTGCCCTGCCAGAGGGTGTTGTCGAGGTCCCAGACGAGGCACTTCACCATGGCCGGCGCGTCGGCGCCGGTCTTGTCGCTCATGTCCGCTCCACAGTTGTCAACGCGTGTTGGGCGAGCATGAGTTCGCACATCTCGTTGCTGCCCTCGATGATCTCCATCAGCTTGGCGTCGCGGTAGGCACGGGCCACCGGGTGGCCGTCCTGGGCGCCCGCCGACGCCATGACCTGGACGGCCGATGCGGCGCCGCGGGCCGCGTGGCCGGCGCTGACGTGCTTGGCGAGGATGGTGGCGACCACCATGTCCGGGGACCCGTTGTCCCAGCAGTGGCTGGCGTGTTCGCAGGCGCGGGAGGCGACCTGTTCCGCGACGAACAGGTCGGCCAGGTGCTTGGCGACCAACTGGTGGCCGGCCAGCGGCTGCCCGAACTGGGTGCGGGACGAGGCGTGTCGGGTGGTGGCGGTGAGGCAGGCGCGCAGGATTCCGACGCATCCCCAGGCGACCGACATCCGCCCGTAGGCCAGGGCGGTGGTCACGAGCAGCGGCAGGGACAGGCCCTCGCCGCCGAGCACGCTGTCGGCGGGGAGGCGTACGGAGTCGAGGCGGACCTCGGCGTGTCCGGCGGCGCGGCATCCCAGGGGGTCGGCGACCCGGCGTACGTGGACGCCGGGAGCCCGGGCGGGCACGACCACGGCGGCGCCGCCGTCGCCCAGCCGTCCGAAGACGATGAGCAGGTCGGCGTAGTGGGCGGCGGTCATCCAGACCTTGTGGCCGTCGACCACGACGGTGTCGCCGTCGACGGTGATCCGGGTGTCGATGCCGGACAGGTCGCTGCCGGCCTGGGTCTCGCTGAAGCCGACGGCGGCCAGTTCGCCCGAGGTGAGGCGGGGCAGCAGATCGCGGCGCTGTGCCTCGCTGCCCAGCCGTTCGACGGTCCAGGCGGCCATGCCCTGGGAGGTCATGACGCTGCGCAGGGAGCTGCACAGGCTGCCGACGTGGGCGGTGAACTCACCGCCGGTGCGGCTGTCCCAGCCGAGGCCGCCGTACTCGGTGGGCACGCCGGTGCACAGCTGTCCGGAGGCGCCGAGCTTTCTCAGCAGTTCGGCGGGGAGCAGACCCGAGCGGTCCCAGTCACCGGCCCGGTCACCGACCAGGCCGGTGACCGAGGCCGTCGCCTCGGCGAGGCGGTCACTCACCGCCGTCCCCGGCGGCCGCGCGCAGCCGGCGGACCAGGGCCGCCATGCCCGTGACGGTACGGAAGTTGTCCAGTCGCAGGTCGGCGCCCCGGATCGCGATGCCGTAGGACTTCTCCAGGTGGACGACGAGTTCCATGGCGAACAGGGACGAGAGTCCGCCGGACGCGAAGAGGTCGGTGTCCGCCTCCCAGACGGTCTTGGTGCGGACCTGAAGGAAGTCGAGGAGTTCCTTCTCCACGGTCTCGGATGGCATGGTCATGACCTTCACCCCTCGTATTCGTAGAAACCACGGCCGGACTTCCGGCCGATGTCGCCTGCCCGCACCTTCTCCAGCAGCAGGTCGCAGGGACGGCAGCCGCCGTCGCCGGTGCGCTCGTAGAGCACGTTCAGCGAGTCGACGAGGTTGTCGATGCCGATGAGGTCCGCGGTGCGCAACGGACCCGTGGCGTGCCCCAGACAGCCCTGCATGAGGGCGTCGACGTCCTCGGCGGTCGCGGTGCCCTCCTGCACCACCCGCGCCGCGTCGTTGATCATCGGGTGCAGGACCCGGCTGGTCACGAAGCCGGGGGCGTCCCGCACCACCACGGGCCGGCGGCGCAGGGTGGTGAGCAGGGCCCGTACGGCGTCCATGGCGGCCTCGCCGGTGCGGGCACCGCGAATGACCTCGACCGTGCGGATGAGATAGGACGGATTCATGAAATGCGTGCCCACGAGGTCCGCCGGACGCACGGCCGCCGAGGCCAGTTCGTCAATGGGAATGGACGACGTGTTGGACACCAGGAGAGTACCAGGTGAAACGGCCGCGGAAACCTCCGCGATCACTTTCTCCTTCAGCTCCGCCATTTCCGTGACTGCCTCGATGACCGCGGTGGAACCGGCCGCGTCGGCCACCGAATCGCTGATGACGAGTTCCCCTGCGGGAAGGTCGTCCGGCAGGGCGCCCATCAACCGCGCGAGCCGCAGTTCGTGTTCGATGCGGGCGTCCGCCGCCTCACGTTTTGCCTGGTCGACGTCTACCAGAGTCACCGGCACACCGTGGCCGATCGCCAGGGTGGTGATACCGACGCCCATGACGCCGGCGCCCAGGACGGTGAGCCGAGGCGTCTTCTCCGCGTCGCTGGAATTGTTTCCGGACATTTCACTCCACTTCATTTTTCACAGGTTGCTTCCGACGGGATTCCTCAGTGGCTCCGGGGGAATTCCGGAACGGCCGAATCGAGCCATCCGGTGACGGCCTGCACGGTCGTTTTCAGATGCTGTTCCATCATTGACCAGTGATTTCCCGGAACGTCCAGGACGGAATGCGCGGACTGCCATGAGGCCCGCCAGTCGATGCCGCTGTCCGGTGCCGGTTCCGCGAGAGGCTGCGAGGCGCGGACCAGCAGGACGGGCGCCTTGACGGGGGGCGGTGTCCAGTCGTCGAGGAGCTGGAAGTACCGGCCCATGGCGGTCAGCCGGGTGCCGTCCATGGGGGCGGCCCGGTCCTCGCGTTCGAACATGCCGCTGACCAGTACGTCGTCGAACTGGGTCATCGCCTCGTCGTCGGAGAGATAGGTGTCCAGCAGCACCACCGCGGCCGGGCCGGCCCCGAGTGCTTCGAGACGGGCGGCGGCCGCGTGGGCCAGGGTGCCGCCCGAGGAGGAGCCGAGCAGGACCTTCGGGCGGTCGCCGAGGCGCCGCAGGAGGACCTCGGTCTGGAAGTCCAGCAGGGCGGACATGTCGGCGGGCAGCGGCTCGTCGGGGGCGAAGCCCGGGGCGTCCAGTGCGCTGACGCCGAACCGGCCCTCGAAGGCGGACGCGAAGCGGCTGTACTGGTGGGCTCCGCCGAGCGCCACCACGGAGGCGAAGCAGACCAGTTCCGGCGCGTCGTCGCGGACGTGCAGCCGCAGCAGCTCCGGCCGCCGTCCGGACGAGCGCAGCAGGTCGGCGCCGGACCCGAAGTCGGGGCGGAGTTTCGCGGCCTGCTGGAGGATCTGGATGCCCTCGTGGATCCGGCCCACCTCGCACGCCTGCCGGAACAGGGCGCTGACCGGGTCGTGCGGCGGTTCACCGGCCGACTGCCCGGTTCCGGGAGCGGAACTCCGGGCCAGTTCGGCCCGCAGGTGCTCGGCGAGCCGGGCCGGGGTTCCGCTGTCGAGTACGGCGGTGGGGCGCAGCCGCAGGTCGAGCGCGGCCGAGAGGCGGTTGCGCAGTTCGACGGCGGTCAGCGAGTCGAAGCCGGTCTCCAGGAAGGCGTCGCTCGGGGACAGCGCGTCCGGGTCGCTGTGGCCGAGCACCTCGGCCGCGTGCGTCCGCACCAGCCGCAGCAGGATCTCGCCCTGTTCCGTCTCCGAGGCGGCGGCGAGCCGGGGCCGCAGCGACGCGTCGGGGTCCGAGCCCCGGCGGCGGGCCGCGGGTGTCCGGATCAGCGAGCGCAGCAGATGCGGCACCGGGCCGCCGCGCTGGGCCCGCAGGTCGAGGCCCACCGGTGCCAGTACGGGATCGTCGCCGGCCAGAGCGGCGTCGAACAGCGCCAGGCCCTCCTCGGTGGACAGCGCGCGCACCCCGCCGCGTGCCATCCGCCGCAGGTCCGTGTCGCTGAGGTCGGCGGTGAGGGCGGTGCGCTGCTCCCACAGGCCCCAGGCCAGGGATGTGCCGGGCAGCCCCGCCCGGTGACGGGCGGCGGCGAGGGCGTCGGTGAAGGCGTTGGCGGCGGCGTAGGCGGACTGGCCGGGGCTGCCGAAGACACCGGCGGATGAGGAGAACAGGACGAAGGCCGTCAGGTCGTGGTCCCGGGTCAGCTCGTGCAGGTTCCAGGCGCCGTCGGCCTTGGGGCGCAGCACGGCCGACAGTCGCTGCGGGGTGAGCGACTCCAGCAGCCCGTCGTCCAGTACGCCGGCCGTGTGCACGACGGCACGCAGCGGGTGCTCCGGGGGAATCGCCGCGAGCGCGTCGGCCAGCATCTCCCGGTCGGCGACGTCGCAGGCCGCGACGGTGACCTGGGCTCCGGCCGCGCTCAGTTCGTCGGTGAGGCCGGCGATGCCCTCGGTCGCGGTGCCTCGGCGGCCGAGCAGCAGCAGGTGACGTACGCCATGGGTGGTGACCAGGTGCCGGGCCACGAGTCCGCCGAGGGTGCCTGCGCCGCCGGTGATCAGGACGGTGCCGTCGGGGTCGAACGCCGGGGCCCGGTCCGGGGCGAGGGGCGGGCGGACCAGGCGGGGGGCGTACAAGGTGCCGTCGCGCAGGGCCAGTTGGGGTTCGTCCTCGGCCAGGGCGGTGGCGAGGGCGGCTTCGAGGCCGTCGCCGCCGTCGGTGTCCAGCAGCACGAAGCGGCCGGGGTGCTCCAACTGGGCCGTGCGCAGCAGGCCCCAGACGGCGGCGCCCGACAGGTCCGCCTCCGTGCCGTCGAGGTCGACCGCTCCGCGGGTGAGCAGCACGAGGGGGGTGTCGGCGAACTCGGGCGCCGCCAGCCAACGTTGGAGCAGGTCCAGTGCCGTGCCGAGAGCGGCGCGGGCCGCCTCGGGTCCTGAGCCTTCGGCGGGCGGGCACAGGGCCAGCACCGCGTCGGAGGTCGTGGGCACGTCGGCGAGGTCGGTGCGTCGGTCGGCCCTGAAGCCGGCCGGCAGCAGGTCGCCGTCGGACGCGCCGAGCGTGGCCCAGGTGCCGGTGGACGGCTCGGTGGCGGGCAGCGGCGTCCAGTCGAGGCGGAACAGCGAGCGCTCGGAAGCGGCCGGGGCGCCCGCCGCCGCCCGCAGGGTCAGGGCGCCGACCGTCACGACCGGGCGTCCGGTGCGGTCGGTGACCCGCACCGACACGGCGTCGCCTCCCTGCTCACCCGGTGCCAGCACCACGCGCAGGACCGGGTCGGCCGCCGGGGCGACCGTGACGTCGTGCCACGAGAACGGCAGCGGCACGCCTCCCGTACGGTCGGGGTCGGTGCCGTCGGGGCGCAGGGCGACCGTCTGGAGCGCGGCGTCGAGCAGCGCCGGGTGGACGGCGAAGCCGCTCTCGCGGGTCCCCGGCGCCGACTCGGGCAGCGCCACCTCGGCGTGGATCTCTGCGCCGATCCGCCAGGCGGCGCGCAGGCCCTGGAAGAGCGGGCCGTAGTGGACCCCGGCCGCCTCGAAGTCGGCGTACAGGCTGTCGAGGTCGAGCCGTTCGGCGCCGTCGCCGGGCGGCCACCGGCCGGGGTCACCGGGCGCCGGTACGGGGGTCTCGGCGAGGGTGCCGGCGGCGTGGCGTACCCAGGGTTCGGCGGAGTCGGGGTCGTCGGGGCGGGAGTACAGCGCCACGGCCCGGCGGCCGTCGGGGTCGGGGGCGTCCACGGTCAGCCGGAGCCGCCGCGCCTCGTCGCCCGCGAGCACCAGCGGTGCGGCCAGGGTGAGTTCCTCCACCGTCGTGCAGCCGACGTGGGCGGCGGCGTGGGCGGCCATCTCGACGAAGGCGACGCCGGGCAGCAGTACCGTGCCGGAGACCGCGTGGTCCGCGAGCCACGGGTGGGTGCGCGGCGAGAGGCGCCCGGTGAAGAGGACGCCGTCGCCGTCCGGCAGGTCCACGGCGGCGGTCAGGAGCGGATGTCCGGTCTCCGTCTGGCCCGCCGACTCGGGGTCCCCGGCGTGCGCGGGCACGTCGAGCCAGTAGTGGGTGCGCTGGAAGGCGTACGTCGGCAGGTCGGTGCGGCGGGCGCCGGTGCCGTCGAACGCGTGCCGCCAGTCGACGGTCACGCCGTTCGTGTGTGCCTCGCCGAGTGCCAGGAGCATCCGGTTCAGGCCGCCCTCGTCGCGGCGCAGGGTGCCCAGCACCACGGCGTCGTCCGCGCCGGCGTCGGCGGCGGTGTCGCCGATGCCGTAGGTGAGCAGCGGGTGCGGGCTGACCTCGACGAAGGTGCGGTGCCCGGCGTCGAGGAGCAGGCGGATCGCGTCGTGGAAGCGGACGGTCTGGCGGAGGTTGCGGTACCAGTAGTCGTGGGTGAGATCACCGGCGCCGATCCAGTCGGCGTCCACCGTGGACACCAGGGGTACGGCGGGGGCGCCGGGGGTGAGACCGGCCAGGTCCTCGCGCAGCCGGTCCCGTACGGTGCTGACGTCGTCGGAGTGCGAGGCGTAGTCCACGGGGATGCGCCAGGCCATGACGCCCTCGGCGGCGAGTTCGTCGACCAGGGCCCCGACCTCGTCGCCGGGTCCGGCGACGACCAGCACCCGGGGGCCGTTGACGGCGGCGACCGTGACCTTGCCCGAGCGGCGCTCCAGGTACGGGGCGAGTTCGGCCTGCGAGAGCACGACGGTGGCCATGCCGCCGCCACCGGAGAGTCCGGCCAGGGCCCGGCTGCGCAGCGCCACCACCCGGGCCGCGTCCTCCAGCGTGAGGGCGCCCGCGACGCAGGCGGCGGCGACCTCGCCCTGGCTGTGCCCGACGACCGCGGCGGGCTCGACGCCGTACGACCGCCAGAGCGCCGCCAAGGACACCATCACGGAGAACAGGACGGGTTGGAGGACGTCCACCCGGTCCAGCGTCGGTGCGCCCGGCGCGCCGCGCAGCACTGCCGTGACCGACCAGTCGAGGTGCGGGGCGAGCGCGTGTTCGCAGTCCGCGATCCGGGCGGCGAACTCCGTCGACTCGTCGAGGAGTTCCGCGGCCATGCCGGGCCACTGGGAGCCGAGGCCGGGGAAGACGAATACGGCCTTGCGCCCGGGTTGGGCGCGGGCGGTGACGACCGCCGGGTCGGGCCGTCCGGCGGCCAGCGCGGCCAGGCCGGACAGCAGGGCGGGGCGGTCGTCGCCGACGACGACGGCGCGGTCGGCGAACCGGGACCGGCCGGTGGCCAGCGAGAGGCCGACGTCCAGGGGGCGTGCCTGCGGAGTGTCCGTCAGATGGGTGTGGAGGGCTGCGGCCTGGGCGCGCAGCGCCGTCTCGCCCTTGGCGGAGAGCAGCCAGGCGACGGGGTTGGGGGCTTCGGCTTCGACCGCCGCGTCCTCGACCGCCACGTCCTCGACATCCGCGCGCTCGACGTCCGCGAGTGCCTCCGTTTCGGCGGGCGGCGCCTCCAGGACCGCGTGGGCGTTCGTGCCGCTGGCGCCGAAGGAGGAGACGCCGGCGCGGCGCGGGTGGTCGTTGGCCGGCCAGGGCGTGGCAGTGGTGAGCAGTTCGATGTCGCCCTCGGTCCAGTCCACCTGGGGGGTGGGCCGGTCGATGTGCAGGGTGCGGGGCAGCACGCCGTGGCGCATCGCGAGCACCATCTTCATGATGCCGCCGACCCCGGCCGCGGCCTGGGTGTGGGTGAGGTTGGACTTCAGCGAGCCGAGCAGCAGCGGCCGGTCCGCAGGGCGGTTCTGGCCGTAGGTGGCCAGCAGTGCCTGCGCCTCGATGGGGTCGCCCAGGCGGGTGCCGGTGCCGTGTGCCTCCACCGCGTCGACCTCGGCGGGCGAGAGGCCCGCTGCGGCCAGGGCCTGCTGGATCACCCGTTGCTGGGAGGGGCCGTTGGGCGCGGTCATGCCGTTGCTGGCGCCGTCCTGGTTGACCGCCGAGCCGCGGACCAGTGCCAGCACGGGGTGGCCGTTGCGGCGGGCGTCCGACAGTCGCTCCAGGAGCAGGACGCCGACGCCTTCGCCGAACCCGGCGCCGTCGGCCGCCGCGGCGAACGACTTGCTGCGGCCGTCGGGTGCGAGGCCGCGCTGGCGGCTGAACCCGACGTACAGGCTCGGTGTGGACATCACCGTGACACCGCCCGCCAGGGCGAGGGTGATCTCCCCCGCCCGCAGCGCCTGGCAGGCCAGATGGAGGGCGACCAGCGACGACGAGCACGCGGTGTCGATCGTGACGGCCGGGCCCTCCAGGCCGAGGGTGTACGCGATCCGGCCGGTGACCACGCTGGGCACGGTGCCGGTGCCGATGAACGCCTCGACGTCCTCCGGCATCCGGGTCAGCCGGGCGCCGTACTCGTTGTACATGACGCCCGCGTAGACGCCGGTGCGGCTGCCGCGCAGGGACAGCGGGTCGATGCCGCCGCGTTCGACGGCCTCCCAGCAGGTCTCCAGGAGCAGCCGCTGCTGGGGGTCCATGGCCAGCGCCTCGCGGGGCGAGATCCCGAAGAAGCCGGCGTCGAAGCCGCAGGCGTCGTGCAGGAAGCCGCCCTCCCGGGTGTAGGAGGTGCCCGGGGTGTCCGGGTCGGGGTCGTACAGGTCGGCGACGTCCCAGCCCCGGTCGGCGGGGAACTCGCTGACGGCGTCGCGTTCCTCTGCGAGCAGCCGCCACAGGTCCTCCGGGGTGCGGACCCCGCCCGGGTAGCGGCAGCTCATCGCGACGATGGCGACCGGTTCCCGGGACTCGTCGCGCAGCCGTACGTTCTCGCCGCGCAGCCGCTCGTTCTCCAGCAGGGAGGCGCGCAGCGCCTCGACCACCTTGTCCGTGGACATTCCTCTCCTCACATCCCGTTCCGGGCCGTTGCGCGGTCAGGCACTCTCGCTCCCCAGTGCCAGCCGTACGAGGCCGTCCACGTCCATCTCCTGGATGTCGGCCGCCCGTCCGGACGACTCCGTCGTGCCGCCGTCCCGGTCCGGTCCGGCCAGTGCCATCAGTGCCTCCAGCAGGCCGGAGCCGCGCAGCTTGTCCAGCGGGATGGTGGTCAGTGCGCGGGTGATCTCGTCGTCGGCCAGGGTGGGCGCCGGGGCCTGCGACGCGGAGCCGGCCGGGGCGAGGCGTTCGGCGCAGTACCCGGCGACGGCGGCCGGGCTCGGGTAGTCGAACACCAGGGTCGCGGGGAGCCGGAGGCCGGTCGCCGCGTTGAGGCGGTTGCGCAGTTCCACCGCGGTCAGCGAGTCGAACCCGAGCTGTCGGAAGGCGCGTTCGGGGTCGACGGCCGAGGCTCCGGCGTGGCCGAGGACATCGGCGGCGTGCGCGCACACCAGGTCGGCGAGCACGGCGTGGGCGTCGTCGGCGGCCAGACCCGCGAGCCGCTTGCGCAGCGCGTCCGCCCCGTCGAGGTCGCCGCCGGTGGCGGCCGTCCGGCGGGCGGCGCCGCGTACCAGGGCCCGGAAGAGGGCGGGTACGGCGGCGGTGCCCGCCCTGGCGCGCAGCCTGGCCAGGTCGAGCCGGACCGGGACCAGTACGGCGTCGTCCCGTTCCAGGGCGGTGTCGAACAGGGCGAGGCCCTCGTCGGAGGTGAGGGCGCCGACGCCGCCGCGGGCGATGCGGCGCAGGTCGACCTCGTCGAGGGTGCCGGTCAGGGTGGAGCGCTCGGCCCACATGCCCCAGGCGAGCGACTGGCCGGGCAGGCCCTGGGCGCGACGGTGCTGGGCCAGGGCGTCCAGGAAGGCGTTGGCCGCGGCGTAGTTGCCCTGCCCGGAGCTGCCGACGGTGCCGGAGGCGGAGGAGAAGAGCACGAAGGCGGCCAGCGGCAGGTCGCGGGTCAGTTCGTGCAGGTTGAGCGCGGCGTCCGCCTTGGGGCGCAGGACGTGGTCGAGGCGCTCGGGGGTGAGCGAGCCGATGACCCCGTCGTCCAGGGTGCCGGCCGAGTGGACCACCGCGGTGAGCGGGTGGGCGTCGGGGATGCCGGCGAGCAGTGCGGCCACCGCGTCGCGGTCCGCGGTGTCGCAGGCCGCGGCCTCCACCTGGGCGCCCAGGGCGGTGAGTTCGTCGACCAGGGCGGTCGCCTCGGGGGTGTCGGCGCCGCGCCGCCCGGTCAGCAGCAGGTGCCGTACACCGTGCCGCGTGACCAGGTGGCGGGCCACCAGGCCGCCGAGGACGCCGAAGGCGCCGGTGACGAGGACCGTGCCCTCGGGGTCCCACGGCTTGACGGCGGCGGTGTCGGCCGCCGCTGTCCTGACCAGCCGCGGCGCGAGCGTACGCCCGTCCCGTACCGCGAGTTGGGGTTCCGTGGCGGCCAGGGCGGCGGGCAGGGCCCTCAGGGCGTCGGCCGGGTCCTCGGCGTCGACGAGGACGAACCGGTCGGGGTGTTCGGACTGCGCGGAGCGCACCAGCCCCCACACGGCGGCGTCGGCCAGGTCGGCGATGTCCTCGCCGGGCGCGGTGGCGACACCGCCCCGGGTGATCAGGACCAGACGGGTGTCGGCCCAGCGGTCGTCGGCCAGCCACGTCTGCAGCAGGCGCAGGGTGTCGGCGAGCGCGGTGCGGGCCGCGTCCGCGCTGTTCCCGCCGGGCGGGCAGGCCGTGACGACCACGTCGGGCACGGCGGCGCCCTCGTCCACGGCGGCGGCGAGCGCGTCGAGGTCCTCGTGGGTCTCGGGCAGCAGTTGACCCGCGCCGAGCGCGGCCCACCGGCCGACGGGCGGCTCGGTGGTGGTGGGCAGGGCGGTCCAGTCGAGCCGGAACAGCGAGTCGCGTCCCTGGGCCGCGGCGCCGCGCAGGGCGTCCACGGCGATCGGGCGGATGGCGAGCGCGGCCACGTCGGCGACCGGACGCCCGGCCGGGTCGGCGGCGGACAGGGCCACCGAGCCGGTGTCGTCGTAACTCAGCCGTACGCGCAGCTCGGTCGCCCCGGAGGCGTGCAGGCGTACGCCTTCCCAGGAGAAGGGCAGCCGGGCCGTGCCGGGCTCGTCGCTCTGGTCGGCGCCGTCCGGGGTGGCCAGCCACAGGCCGTGCAGGGCGGCGTCCAGCAGCGCGGGGTGCAGTCCGAAGTCGGCGGCCCTGGTGTGCTGGTCCTCGGGCAGCCGGACCTCCACGTAGACGTCCTGGCCCAGGCGCCAGGCGGCGTGCAGGCCGTGGAAGGCGGGGCCGTAGCCGTAGCCGGCGTCCGCGAACCGCTCGTAGAGGCCGTCGACGGGCACGGGTTCGGCTCCGGCGGGCGGCCAGGCCGCACCGTACGGGTGGGCCGTCGGGTCGTCGGTCGCGACGGGGGCGAGGACGCCGGTGGCGTGGCCGGTCCACGGGGTGCCGTTGCCGTCCTCGGCCCGGGAGAACACGCCGAGCGTGCGCCGCCCGGTGTCGTCGGGCGCGCCGACCCGGACCTGGATCTGGACGGCGGCGTCCCGGTCGAACACCAGCGGTGCCTGGAGGGTCAGTTCCTCGACCCGGGGGCAGTCCGCCTCGTCGCCGGCGCGTACGGCCAGTTCCACGAAGCCGGTGCCGGGCAGCAGGACCACGCCGGAGACCGCGTGGTCCGCGAGCCAGGGGTGGGTGCGGGTCGACAGGCTGCCGGTGAGCACGAGGTCCCCGGTGTCGGCGACCTCGACGGCCGTGCCGAGCAGCGGATGCCCGGTGGCGCCGGGCCCGCGGGGCGTCGCGGCGGGCGGCTGGATCCAGTAGCGGCGCCGCTGGAAGGCGTACGTCGGCAGCTGGGCCGTGGTCTCGCCGGGGAACGCGGCGGTCCAGTCGACCACTCCCCCGCGCACCCACAGTTCGGCCGCCGAGAGCAGGACGCGTCGCAGTCCGCCCTCGTCGCGGCGCAGGGTGCCGAGGACGACGGCCTCGCGTCCTGCGGCCTCGGCGGTCTCCTCGATGGCCATGGTGAGCACGGGGTGCGGGCTGACCTCGACGAAGGAGGTGAACCCTTCGTCGGCCAGGGTGCGGACGGCGGGGTCGAAGCCGACGGTCAGCCGCAGGTTGCGGTACCAGTAACCGGCGTGCATGCCGGTGGTGTCCAGCCAGCCGCCCTCGTCCACCGTGGAGTACAGCGGCACCTTGGCCGGCATCGGCTTGATGCCGGCGAGGGCGTCCATGAGTACGCCGTGGATCTCTTCGACGTGCTCGGAGTGGGAGGCGTAGTCGACGTCGATGCGCCGGGCGCGTACGCCCTTGGCCTCGCAGTCCGCGAGCAGGGCGGTCAGGGCTTCGGAGTCGCCCGCGACCACGGTGGTGGCGGGCCCGTTCAGCGCGGCGACCGACAGGGCGCCCGCCCAGGGGGCGAGGGCGGTCTGAGCCTGGTCGGCGGGGAGGGACAGCGAGGCCATGCCGCCGCGTCCGGCCAGCGCGTCGAGGGTCTTGCTGCGCAGGGCGACCACTTGGGCGGCGTCCTCCAGGGACAGCGCACCCGCCACCACGGCGGCGGCGATCTCCCCCTGCGAGTGCCCCACGACGGCGTCCGGCACGACGCCGAACGACCGCCAGACCTCCGCCAGCGACACCATCACCGCGAACAGCGCCGGCTGCACCACGTCCACGCGATCCCAGGCACTGCCCGACCGCACGGCGTCGAGCAACGACCAGTCCACGAAGGGAGCCAGTGCCCGCTCGCACTCCTCCATCCGCGCCGCGAACACCGGCGACTCGTCCAGCAACTCCCGCGCCATACCCGCCCATTGCGAGCCCTGCCCGGGGAAGACGAAGACCGTACGGCCCACGGTGTCGGCGACGCCTCGTACGAGGTCGGGGGCGGTGCCACCGTCGGCGAGCGCGGTCAGTGCGGCGGGCAGGCGGGTGCTGTCGCCCACGAGGACGGCGCGGTGCTCGAACGCCGTGCGCGTGGCCAGGGCCCGGCCGATGTCGGCGGGCGTGTCGCCCGGCGCCTCGGTCAGGTGGATGGTCAGGCGCGCGGCCTGGCCGTGCAGGGCGTCCGTGGACTTCGCGGACAACGGCCAGGCGACGGGCAGGGCCGGTGCCTGATCGGGTGTCTGCTGCCGGGCCTCCTCCGGGGCCTCTTCGAGGATGGCGTGCACGTTGGTGCCGCTCATGCCGAACGCGGAGATGCCGGCGCGGCGCGGGCGGCCGGTGCGCGGCCACGGGGTCGGGTCGGTGACCACGTCGACGGCTCCGGCCGTCCAGTCGACCTGGGTCGAGGGCCGGTCGACGTGCAGGGTGGGCGGCACCTGTCCGTGCTGGAGGGCCAGCACGGTCTTGATGACGCCCGCGACGCCCGCGGCGGCCTGGGTGTGGCCGATGTTGGACTTCAGGGAGCCGATCAACAGCGGGCGGGCGTCGGCGCGTTCCTGGCCGTACGTGGCGAGCAGGGCCTGCGCCTCGATGGGGTCGCCGAGCTTGGTGCCGGTGCCGTGTGCCTCGACGACGTCGATGTCGGCCGCCGAGAGGCGGGCGTTGGCGAGGGCGGCGCGGATGACCCGCTGCTGGGAGGGGCCGTTGGGGGCGGTCAGGCCGTTGCTGGCGCCGTCCTGGTTGACGGCGCTGCCGCGCAGGACGGCCAGGACGGGGTGCCCGCGGCGGCGCGCCTCGGAGAGCCGTTCGAGGAGGATCACGCCGACGCCCTCGGCCATGCCCATGCCGTCGGCGGTGTCGGAGAACGCCTTGCAGCGGCCGTCGGCGGCGAGGCCGCGCTGACGGGCGAAGCTGATGATGGCGCCGGGGCTGGACATCACCGCGACGCCGCCCGCGAGGGCGAGCGAGCAGTCGCCGGCGCGCAGGGCCTGGGCCGCGAGGTGCACGGCGACGAGGGAGGCGGAGCAGGCCGTGTCGACGGTGACCGCCGGGCCCTCCAGGCCGAGGGTGTAGGAGATGCGGCCGGAGATCACGCTGGCCGCGCTGCCGGTGAGGAGGTGGCCCTCGTTCTCCTGGGTCTGGGCCACGGAGGCGCCGTAGTCCTGGTAGTTGACGCCGGTGAAGACGCCGGTGTCGCTGCCGCGCAGGCGTTCCGGGTCGATGCCGGCGCGCTCGAAGGTCTCCCAGGAGGTCTCCAGGAGCAGCCGCTGCTGCGGGTCCATGGCGACGGCCTCGCGCGGGGAGATGCCGAAGAAGTCGGCGTCGAACTCACCGGCGTCGTACAGGAATCCGCCGTGCCGTACATAGCTGGTGCCGGGCTGGTCCGGGTCGGGGTCGAACATCGACTCCAGTGGCCAGCCGCGGTCGGTCGGGAACTCCGAGACGACGTCGCCGCCCTCCTCCAGCAGCCGCCACAGCTGTTCGGGGGTGTGCACCCCGCCGGGGAAGCGGCAGCTCATCGCGACGATCGCGATCGGTTCGTCGGCCGCCGCGGTGCCGAGGGGCGCGGGCTCCCGGTCGGCGGGGGCCTGGCGCTCGCCGAGTACCTCGGCGCGGATGTGCTCGGCGAGCACGGCCGCGGACGGGTAGTCGAAGACGAGGGTCGCGGGCAGCCGCAGGCCGGTGGCGGTGCGCAGCCGGTTGCGCAGTTCGACGGCGGTGAGCGAGTCGAAGCCGAGTTCCTGGAACGCCTTGCCGGGCCGCAGCGCCTCCGGGGAGTCGTGCCCGAGGACGGCCGCCGCGTGGGTGCGGACGAGGTCCAGGGTGACGCGGCGCTGCTCGGCCTCGGCCAGCCCGTCCAGGCGCTCGCGCAGCACGTTGGCGGCCGGGGTGGCGGCGTCCGTGCCGGGCGCGGCGGCCTCCTCCAGCTGACGCCTGGCCTCCGGTACGCCGGTGAGCAGACGGCTGGGCCGTACGGAGCCGAAGACGGCCGCGAATTGCTCCCAGTCGACGTTGGCGAGGGCTATGACCGTCTCGTCGTCGTCGAGTGCCTGCTGGAGTCCGGCGAGCGCGAGGTCGGGCTCGATGAGCGGCAGACCCTGCTTCTGCACGCGGTAGAAGTCGGATTCGTCGACGGTCTCGCGGACGGCCCAGGGGTTGGCGGCCGACCACACGCCCCAGTCGACGGTGGTGGCGCTCAGGCCCCGGGCCCTGCGGTGCTCGGCGAGGGCGTCGAGGTAGGCGTTGCCGGCGGTGTAGGCGGCGTGGTTGCTGCTGCCCCAGACGCCGGCGATGGAGGAGAACAGGACGAAGGCGTCGAGTTCGCGGTCGAGGAGTTCGTCCAGGTGCCGGGCCCCGTCCGCCTTGGCGGCGACGACCTCGGCGAAGGCGTCGAGCGGGGTGTCGTCCAGGGAGGCGAGCTGGATGTAGGCGGCGGCGTGGAAGACGGCGGTGACGGGCGTGCCCTGTTCCTCCAGTCCGGCGAGCAGCCGGGCGACCTGCTCGCGGTCGGCGACGTCGCACGCGGGCAGTGACAACTGGGCGCCCAGCTCGGCGAGTTCGGCGCGCAGTTCGTCCGCTCCTGGTACGTCGGCGCCGCGCCGTCCGGGGAGGACGAGGTGCTCGGCGCCGCCCCGGGCGAGCCAGCGCGCGACGTGCGGGCCGAGGGCGCCGGTGCCGCCGGTGACGAGGACGGTGCCCCGGGGCTTCCAGGCGGGCCGGTTGCCGGGCAGGCGGGGGGCGCGGACCAGGCGGCGGGCGAGCAGTCCGGCGGCGCGGACGGCGAGCTGGTCCTCGCCGGTGGCACCGGCGAGGGTCGCGCGGAGCCGGTCGCGGGAGCGGGAGTCGAGGGTCGGCGGCAGGTCGACCAGGCCGCCCCAGCGGGTGGGGTGTTCCAGGCCGGCGACCATGCCGGTGCCCCAGATCAGTGCCTGGTCGGGGGCGGTGAGCGGGTCGGTGTCGCCGGTGGAGACGGCTCCGTGGGTGGCGCACCACAGCGGGGCCTCGACGCCGAGGTCGCCGAGCGCCTGGACGAGGACGAGGGTGAGGGCCGAGCCCGCGGAGACCGCGGGGTGGTCGGGGTGTGGCCGTCCGGCGACCGCCAGCAGCGACAGGACGCCCTGCGGGGTGCGGCCGTCCAGGGCGGTGCCGAGCCGGTCCGCGAGGGCGGCGCGGTCGACGTCCGCGTCCGTGAGCAGCACGGTCACGGCTTCGGCGCCGGCTTCGGTGACGGTCAGGACGGCGTCCCGGAGGAGCTGGGCATGTGGCTCGTCGTCCTGTCCTTCGGGCAGGACGACGAGCCACATGCCGGACAGGGGGGCGGCGGGCGGGTCGGTGACCGGCTGCCAGTCGACGCGGTAGCGCCAGGTGTCGACGGCCGCGCCCTCGCGCTGCCTGCGGCGCCAGGCGTTCAGGGCGGGCAGCACCGTGCCGAGCGTCTCGGCGTCCACGGCCAGGTTGCCGGCGGCCTCGGCGACGTCGCCGCGCTCGACGATCCGCCAGAACTCGGAGTCCACCTCGTCCTCGGCGCCCGCCTGAGCGGTCGGTTCGGCGCCCTGGAGCCAGTAGCGCTTGTGCTCGAACGGGTAGGTGGGCAGGTCGGTGCGGCGGGCGCCGGTGCCCTCGAAGAGGACCGGCCACTGCACCGGGACGCCACGCACCCACAGTTCGGCGGCCGAGGCGAGCGCGCGGGCGAGGCCGCCCTCGTCGCGGCGGAGTGTGCCGGTCACCACGGTCTGCGGGGCCTCTGCGTCCTCCAGGGTGTCCTGGACGGACATGGTGAGCACCGGGTGGGGCGAGACCTCGACGAAGACCTGGTGGCGCTGCTCGGCGAGGGCGCGTACGGCTCCGTCGAACTCCACGGTCTCGCGCAGGTTCCGGTACCAGTACCCGGCGTCCATCGCGGTCGTGTCGAGCCAGTCCCCGGTGAGGGTGGAGAACAGCGGCACCTGTCCGGCGACGGGCTGGATGTCGGCCAGCGCCCCGAGCAGTTCCTCGCGGATGCGTTCGACGTGCGCGGAGTGGGAGGCGTAGTCCACCGCGATGGTCCGGGCCCGTACGCCGTCCTCCTCGCAGGCGGCGATCAGCTCGCGCAGTGCCTCGGAGTCGCCGGAGACGACGACGGCGGACGGTCCGTTGACGGCGGCGACGGAGAGGCGCCCGGACCAGCGGTCGACGAGCTCGACGGCCCGCCCGCGCGGGACGGCCACGGAGACCATGCCGCCGTGCCCGGCGAGGGAGAGGATCGCGCGGCTGCGCAGGGCCACGACCTTGGCGCCGTCGTCCAGGGAGAGGGCTCCGGCGACCACGGCGGCGGCGATCTCGCCCTGGCTGTGGCCCAGTACGGCGTCGGGCTCGACGCCCCAGGAGCGCCACAGGGCGGCCAGCGACACCATCACGGCCCACAGCGCGGGCTGGACCACGTCGACCCGTTCGAAGGGCGGCGTGTCCGGGGCGCCGCGCAGCACCGCGTCGAGCGACCAGTCGACGTACGGCTGCAGGGCCTGCTCACAGGTGGCCATGGAGGCGGCGAACGCCGGTGAGGTGTCCAGCAGTTCCACCGCCATGCCGGCCCACTGGGCGCCCTGGCCGGGGAAGACGAACACCCGGCGGCCGTCGGTGTCGGCCACGCCACGGATCAGACCCGCGTCGGTGTCCTCGCCGCCGGCCAGCCCGTCGAGGGCGGCCGACGGGGAGCCGCCCTCGGTGCCGAAGAGCACCGCGCGGTGTTCGAAGGCGGCGCGGCCGGTCGCCAGGGAGTAGCCGGTGTCCAGCGGGTCGGTGGCGCCGCCCCGGGCGAGGTGGTCGCGCAGCCGCTGGGCCTGGTGGGCCAGGGCCTGCGGTGACTTGGCCGAGAGCACCCAGGGCAGGACCGGCGCGGCGGCGGGCCGGGGCTCCGGTGCGTCGTCGGGGGCGGGCGGGGCCTGTTCGAGAATGGCGTGCACGTTGGTGCCGCTGAAGCCGAAGGAGGAGATGCCCGCGCGACGGGGCGCCCCGGTCTCCGGCCAGTCGCGTGCCGCGGTGAGCAGTTCGACCTCGCCGGAGGCCCAGTCGACGTGCGGGGAGGGCTCCTCGGCGTGCAGGGTGCGCGGGAGCACGCCGTGCCGCAGGGAGAGCACCGTCTTGATCACTCCGGCGACTCCGGAGGCGGCCTGGGTGTGGCCGATGTTGGACTTCAGCGCGCCGAGCCACAGGGGGCGGCCGTGCGGGCGGTCCTGTCCGTAGGTGGCGAGCAGGGCGTCGGCCTCGATGGGGTCGCCGAGGGTGGTGCCGGTGCCGTGCGCCTCGACGACGTCGATGTCGGCGCCGGTCAGCCCGGCGTTGGTGAGGGCCTGGCGGATGACCCGCTGCTGGGCGAGGCCGTTGGGGGCGGACAGGCCGTTGCTGGCGCCGTCCTGGTTGACGGCGCTGCCGCGCAGGACGGCGAGGACCGGGTGGCCGTTGCGGCGGGCGTCCGAGAGGCGCTCCAGGAGCACCACGCCGACGCCCTCGGCGAGTCCCATGCCGTCCGCCGAGGCACCGAACGCCTTGCAGCGGCCGTCGGCGGCGAGGCCGCGCTGCCGGGAGAAGCCGACGAACACGCCCGGGGTGGCCATGACGGCGACGCCGCCGGCCAGGGCGAGCGAGCAGTCGCCGCCGCGCAGGGCCTGCGCCGCGAGGTGCATGGCGACCAGCGAGGAGGAGCAGGCGGTGTCGACGGTGACGGCCGGGCCCTCCAGGCCGAGGGTGTATGCGACGCGCCCGGAGACGACGCTGGCGGCGCCGCCCGCGACCAGGTGGCCTTCGCCGCCCTCGGGTGAGGAGCCCGCGAGCGAGGTGTAGTCCTGGTAGTTGACGCCGGCGAAGACGCCCGTGGAGGTGGTGCGCAAGGATCCCGGGTCGATGCCGGCCCGTTCGATGGCCTCCCAGGAGGTCTCCAGGAGCAGCCGCTGCTGCGGGTCCATGGCGACGGCCTCGCGGGGCGAGATGCCGAAGAAGGCCGGGTCGAAGTCGCCCGCGTCGTGCAGGAAGCTGCCCTCGCGGACGTACGAGGTGCCCTGGTGGTCGGGGTCGGGATGGTAGAGGCGGTCCAGGGGCCAGCCACGGTCGGCGGGCATGCCGGACAGCACCTCGCCGCCGTCGGAGAGCAGCTGCCACAGCCGCTCCGGGGTGTCGATGCCGCCGGGGAAGCGGCAGCTCATCGCGACGACGGCGATGGGCTCGTCGGGGTCCGCGACGGGGACGACGGCCGCCGAGGTGGCCGACGGGGCGGTGTCGCCGAGGAGTTCGGCGCGCAGGTGCTCGGCGAGGAGGGCCGCGCAGGAGTAGTCGAAGACGACGGTGGCGCGCAGCCGCAGACCGGTGACCGTGTTGAGCCGGTTGCGCAGCTCGACGGCGATCAGCGAGTCGAAGCCCAGCTCGCGGAAGGCCCGCTCGGGCAGGACGGCGTCGGCGGACTCGTGGCCGAGGACGGCGGCTGCGTTGGTGCGGACGAGTTCCAGCAGGGTGCGGCGGACCTCCGGCTCGGGCAGGCCGGCCAGGGTGCGGCGCAGCGTGGAGACGTCGTCGGTGTCGCCCGGCTCCGCTTCGCTGCGGTCCTCGGCGAGGGCGCGGACGTCGGGGAGGTCGGCGATGAGGGGGCTGGGCCGTACGGAGGTGAAGACGGGCACGAAGCGGGCCCAGTCGACGTCGGCGACCACGACGACGGTCTCGTCGTCGTCCAGGACGCGCTGGAGTCCGGTGATGGCGAGGCGCGGGTCCATGAAGGGGATGCCGCGTTCCAGCAGGGCGCGTTCGAGGTCGCTGGTGGCGAGGCCGCCGCCCTCGGCGCTCCAGATGCCCCACACCACGGAGGTGGCGGCGAGACCCCGGCCGCGGCGGTGGGCGGCGAGGGCGTCGAGGTAGGCGTTGCCCGCCGCGTAGGCGGCGTGGTCGGCGCTGCCCCACACGCCGGAGACGGAGGAGTACAGGACGAAGGCGTCCAGGTCGGTGTCGGCGAAGACGGCGTCGAGGTTGGCGGCGCCCTGGACCTTGGCGGCCAGGGTGGCGTTCATGCTCGCCGGGTTCTCGTCGCGTACGGGGAAGAGCTGGGCGGCGGCCGCGGTGTGCAGGACGGCGCGGACGGGGTGGCCGTCGGCGGCGACCCGGTCGGCCAGCGCGGCGAGCGCCTCGCGGTCGGTGATGTCGCAGGCGGCCAGGGTCACCCCGGTGCCCAGCGCGGTGAGTTCGGCCTCCAGCTCGGCGGCGCCGGGGGCGTCGGCGCCCCGGCGGCTGACGAGGACCAGGTGCTCGGCGCCGCCCTGGGCGAGCCAGCGGGCGGCGTGTGCGCCGAGCCCGCCCGTGCCGCCGGTGACGAGGACCGTGCCGGAGGGCCGCCAGGGAGCCGACGGCGCGGGGGCGGAGGGGGTGGCGCGGACCAGTCGGCGGGCGTGGGCGCCGGAGGACCGGATCGCGATCTGGTCCTCGTCGCCGGCCCCGGCCAGGAGGTCGGCGAGCAGCTGTCCGGCGCGTGCGTCGCACTGCTCGGGCAGGTCGATCAGACCGCCCCACAGGCTCGGGTGTTCGAGCGCCGCCGTGCGGCCGAAGCCCCAGGTGAGGGCCTGGACCGGGTGGGGCACCGGGTCGGAGGGGTGCACCGGGACCGCGCCCGTGGTGACACACCACAGCGTGGTGCGGACCCCGAGGTCGTCCAGCGCCTGGACGAGCGCGGTGGTGAGCGCCAGGCCCACGGGCAGGGCGGGCAGACCGTCGTGCGGCCGCTCGTCGAGGGCCAGCAGGGAGAGGACTCCGGCCAGGGCGGTTTCCGTGCCGGTCGTCTCCGGTGTCTCCGGTGTCTCCGGTGTGTCGGCCAGCAGCTCGCGCAGGTGGTCGGTGAGCCGCGTCCGGTCGGTGTGGGTGTGGTCCAGGACGACGAGTTCGGGATCGGCGCCGCGCTCGCGGAGGGCCTCGACGGCACGGGTGACCGTCTCGTCGTCGGCGTGGCCGTCCGGGACGAGGACCGGCCAGCGGCCCCGCAACGGTCCGGCGGTGCGGGCGGTGAGCCGCTGCCAGTCGACGTGGTAGCGCCAGCCGTCGAGGACGGCCCGGTCCCGGCGGTTGCGGCGCCACGTGGAGAGGGCGGGCAGGACGTCGCTCCAGCTGGCGGCCTCGACCCCGAGCGTCGCGGCGACGGCGGCGACGTCCTCGCGTTCGACGGCGGCCCAGAAGGCGGCATCGGCCGGGTCGGTGACCTCCGTCGCGGCGCCGGGCCGGGTCTGCGGCTCCAGCCAGAAGCGCCGGTTCTGGAAGGCGTACGTGGGCAGTTCGACCCGCTCGGGCCGGTGACCGGCGAAGACGGCCGCCCAGTCCACCCGTACGCCGTGCACATGCACCTGGGCGAGGGCGGTGAGCACCCGGTGCAGGCCGCCCTCGTCGCGGCGCAGGGTGCCGGTGACCAGGGTCGGCGGGGTGGGGACCGCCGCGTCGGGGTCGGCGAGGTCGTCGAGGATGTCCTGGGTCGGCACGGTGAGCACGGGGTGCGGGCTGATCTCGACGAAGACGGAGTGGCCGCGCCGGACGAGGTCGCGTACGGCGGCGTCGAACTCGACGGTCTGCCGCATGTTGCGGAACCAGTACGCGGCGTCCAGTCCGGTCGTGTCGAGCGGGCCGCCGGTCACGGTCGAGCAGAACGGGATCTCGGAGGCGGCCGGCCGGACGGGGGCGAGGGCGTCGAGCATGCGGTCGCGCAGCGGGTCCATGTGTGCGGAGTGGCCCGCCACGTCGGCTGCGACCCGCCGGACCCGCACCTCGCGCTCCTCGCACTGCTGGAGGAACTCGTCCAGGGCCTCGGGGTCCCCGGCGACGACTGCGGAGGTCGGGCCGTTGACGGCGGCGACCGACAGGCGGCCGTCCCAGGCCCGCAGACGGTCCCTCAGGGTGTCGGCCGGCAGCGCCACCGATGCCATACCGCCGGTGCCGGACAACTCCAGTTGGGCGCGGCTGCGTACGGCGACGATACGGGCGGCGTCGGCGAGGCTCAGGGCGCCGGCGACGTACGCGGCGGCGATCTCGCCCTGGGAGTGGCCCACGACGGCGTCGGGTTCGACCCCGTACGACTGCCACACGGCGGCGAGCGAGACCATCACGGCGAACAGCACCGGCTGTACGACGTCGATGCGGTCCAGCGGCGCGGCGTCCGGCTCCCCGCGCACCACCGCCGACACCGACCAGTCCAGGTGCGGGGCGAGGGCCTGTTCGCACTCGGCCATGCGGGCGGCGAACACCGGTGACTCGTCCAGGAGTCGGCGGGCCATGCCCACCCACTGCGAGCCCTGGCCGGGGAAGACGAACACGGTCTTGCCGTCGCCCGCGCCGGTGCGGCCGGTGACGGTCTCGGCGGCGCTGCTGCCCGCGGCGACGGCGGCGAGCCCGCGCAGGAAGCCGTCGGGCCGGTCGGCCACGACGACGGCCCGGTGTTCGAAGGCGGAGCGGGAGGCCGCGAGGGAGTGGCCGATGTCGGCCGGGCGGAGGCCGGGCCGGTCGGCGAGCCAGGAGGCGAGACGGGCGGCCTGGTCGCGCAGCGCCTCGGGGCTGCGGCCGGAGAGCAGCCAGGGCAGGGCGGGCTGTGTCTCCGGGGCGCTCTCCGCCGCGATGGCGGACGCCTGCTCGACCTCGGGCGCCTGCTCGATGATGACGTGTGCGTTCGTACCGCTCATGCCGAACGAGGAGACGCCCGCGCGGCGCGGCCGGTCGGTCTCGGGCCAGTCGCGTCGCTCGGTGAGCAGCCGTACGCCGCCGGAGCTCCAGTCCACGTGCGGGGTCGGCGCGTCGACGTGCAGGGTCTGCGGCAGGACGCCCTGGCGGATCGCCATGATGACCTTGATGACGCCGGCGACGCCGGCCGCGGCCTGGGTGTGGCCGATGTTGGACTTGACCGAGCCGAGCCAGAGCGGCTGGTCCTCGGCGCGGTCCTGGCCGTAGGCGGCGAGCAGGGCGTCGGCCTCGATGGGGTCGCCGAGCCGGGTGCCGGTGCCGTGCGCCTCGACGGCGTCGACGTCGGCCGGCGCGAGCTGGGCGTCGGCGAGGGCGGCGCGGATGACCCGCTGCTGGGAGGGGCCGTTGGGCGCGGTGAGGCCGTTGCTGGCGCCGTCCTGGTTGATGGCGCTGCCGCGCAGCACCGCGAGAACCGGGTGGCCGTTGGCGCGGGCGTCGGAGAGCCGCTCCACCAGGAGCACACCGACGCCCTCGCCCCAGCCGGTGCCGTCGGCCGCCGCCGCGAAGGGCTTGCTGCGGCCGTCGGCGGCGAGGCCGCCCTGGCGGGAGATCTCCACGAAGGCGCCCGGCAGTGCCATCACGTTGACGCCGCCGACGAGCGCGAGCGAGCACTCGTCGTTGCGCAGGGACTGCGCGGCGAGGTGCAGGGCGACGAGCGAGGCGGAGCAGGCGGTGTCGACGGTGACGGACGGCCCTTCCAGGCCCATGACGTAGGAGATGCGCCCGGACATGACGCTGATGGCGTTGCCGGTCATCAGGAAGCCCTGGACGCCCTCGGGCGCCCCGTCGGCCAGGGACATGTAGCCCTGGTCGATGGAGGCGGCGAACACGCCGGTACGGCTGCCGCGCAGCGACACGGGGTCGATGCCGCCCCGTTCGACGGCCTCCCAGCAGCTCTGGAGCATCAACCGCTGCTGCGGGTCCATGGCGAGGGCCTCGCGGGGCGAGATGCCGAAGAAGTCCGGGTCGAAGCCGCCGGCGTCGTCCAGGAAGGCCCCGGTGACGGGTACGCCGTCGCCGGCCAGCCGGGCGGTGTCCCAGCCCCGGTCGGCGGGTATCCCGGCGTAGGTGTCGCGGCCGTCCGCCACCAGGTTCCACAGGTCCTCGGGGCTGTGCACCCCGCCGGGGAAGTGGCAGCTCATCGCGACGACGGCGATGGGTTCACGGCTGCGCTCCTCGACGTCCTTCAGCCGTCGCCGGGTCTGCTGCAGATCGATGGTCACGCGGTTGAGGTAGTCGCGGAGCTTCTGCTCGGTCTGGTCGCTCACTGTGCATCCTCGCCTTCTCCTGGAAACGGACGTACATGGATCCGGGGCGTCACGAGATGCCCAGCTGGTTGTCGATGAGGTCGAAAATCTCGTCGTGCGTGGCGGACTCGATGTGGTCCGCGGTGACCTGGCCGCCGTTCTGTCCGGCGGGTTCGGTGGCTTCCAGGCGGGCCAGCACCTCGCGCAGCCGCTGGGAGAGCCGGTCCCGGTCGGGGGCGTCCGGCGCGAGGCCGGCGACCAGTTCCGCGAACCGGTCCAGTTCCGCGAGCGGCGCGACAGCCCTGGCCGGGCGCTGCCGGCCGGTGGTGGTCGCGAGGTGGCGGGCCAGTACGTCGGGGGTCGGGTGGTCGAAGACCATGCCCGCGGGCAGCCGTACGCCGGTCGCGGACGACAGCCGGTTGCGCAGCTCGACGCCGGTGAGGGAGTCGAAGCCGAGTTCCTTGAACGCCCGGGTGGGCTGGACCAGTTCGGGCGAGGGGTGGCCGAGGACGGCCGCCGCGTGCCCGCGGACCAGGTCCAGCAGCGCGCGGTGGGCGTCCGCCTCGGACAGCCGGGCGAGCCGGTCCGCGAGGCCCGCGGCCTCCCCGCCGCCGTCGCCGTTCGCCGCGGCGGCCCGTCGGCGCGGAGCCCGGACCAGGCCGCTGAGCAGCGCCGGTACGTCCTGTCCGCCGCCGGCGCGCAACGCGGCGGTGTCCAGCCGCGCGGCCAGCAGATAGGCGTCCTCGGAGAGGAGGGCCGCGTCGAACAGGGCCAGCCCTTCCGCCGAGGCCAGCGGGGTGACACCGCTGCGGTTCATGCGCCGCAGGTCCACCTCGCCGAGGTGGCCGGTCATGCCGCTGCGTTCCTCCCACATGCCCCAGCCGATGGACAGTCCCGGCAGGCCCTCGGCGCGGCGGCGCTCGGCGAGCGCGTCCAGGGCCGCGTTGGCCGCCGCGTAGTTGGCCTGGCCTCCGCCGCCGAGCAGGGCGGCGGCGGAGGAGAACAGGACGAAGGCGGCCGGGTCGTGGTCCCGGGTCAGCTCGTGCAGGTTGACCGCCGCGTCCGTCTTCGGGCGCAGTACGCGCTCCAGCTGGTCGGCGGTGAGGGAGGAGACCACGGCGTCGTCGAGGAGTCCGGCGGCGTGTACGACGGCCGTCAGCGGACGCCGTACGCCGGCCAGGACCTCGGCGAGCCGGTCGCGGTCGGCGGCGTCGCAGGCGACGACGCTCACCTCGGCGCCCAGCGCGGCCAGTTCGTCGCGCAGCTCGACCGCGCCCGGGGCCTCCGGCCCGCTGCGGCTGGTCAGCAGCAGGTGCCGTATCCCGTGTTCGGTGACGAGGTGACGGGCCACCAGTCGGCCGAGGGTGCCGGTGCCGCCGGTGATGAGGGCGGTGCCGTCGGGGTCGAGGGTGGTGGGCGGCAGGAGCACGTTCTTGCCGGTGTGCCGGGCCTGGCCGACGTACCGGAACGCCTCGGGGGCCCGGCGTACGTCCCAGCAGGTGAGCGGCAGCGGGGTGAGGGCGCCCTGCCGGAACAGGTCGAGTATCAGGTCGAGCGTCTCCGCGACGCGCTCCGGGCCCGCCTCCGCCAGGTCGTACGCCCGGTAGCGGACCCCAGGGTGGGCGGCCGCCACGGAGTCGGCGTCGCGGATGTCGGTCTTGCCCATCTCCAGGAACCGCCCGCCGCGCGGCAGCAGCCGCAGGGAGGCGTCGACGAACTCCCGTGCCAGACAGTCGAGTACGACATCGGCGCCGCGTCCGTCGGTCGCGTCGAGGAAGCGGTCGGCGAAGTCCAGGGTTCGGGAGGAGGCGATGTGGGCGTCGTCGAGGCCGAGGCCGCGCAGGACGTCCCACTTGCCGGGGCTCGCGGTGCCGTACACCTCGGCCCCGGCGTGCCGGGCGAGCTGGACGGCGGCCATGCCGACACCGCCGGCCGCGGAGTGCACCACGACCGTCTCCCCCGCCTCCAGGCCGCCGAGGTCGAACAGGCCGTAGTGGGCGGTGAGGAAGGCGATGGGCACAGCGGCGGCCTGGGCGTAGGACCAGCCGGGCGGGATCGGGGCGAGGGTTCGTCGGTCGGCGACCGCGACGGGGCCGAAGGCGCCGCCGAAGATGCCGAACACCCGGTCGCCGGGGGCGAGATCGGTCACTCCTGGGCCGGTCTCCAGGACGGTGCCCGCTCCTTCGCTGCCAAGGATCCGCTGGTCGGGGGCGAGGCCGAGGCTGACCGCGATGTCCCGGAAGTTCAGACCGGCGGCGCGGACGGCCACTCGGACCTCGCCGGGGGCCAAGGGGGCGCTCGCCTCCGGGGAGGGCACGAGCGCGAGGCCGTCGAGGCTGCCGTCCCCGGTGGTGTCCAGCCGCCAGGCCGCTTCGCCGGGCGGCGGTGTGAGCGTCCCGGACCGGCCTGCCTTGGCCAGCCGGGGCACGAGGGGGCTTCCGGCGCGTACGGCGAACTGCGGCTCCCGCGCGGCGAGGGCCCAGCCGAGCACGCGGGGCAGTGAGTCCGCCGACCCGGCGGTGTCGTCCAGGTCCAGCAGGACGAAACGGTCCGGGTGTTCGGTCTGCGCGGCCCGGACCAGGCCCCAGGCGGCGGCCTGCGCCGGGTCGGCCGGGTGGCCGCCGGGCCCGGTCGCGACCGCGTTCCGGGTGACGACCACGAGGGGGGCGTCGCCGGAGCGGATGTCCGACGGCCACCGCTGGACGACATCGAGGGTGGCGGCGGCGGTGTTTCGGATGCGGGCGGCCTCGTCGGGGCCGATGTCGGCGGGGCAGGTCCAGACGACCGCTGTGGGCGCGCCGGAGCCGGAGTGGTCGTAGTCCACCCAGCCGGTGAGCGGGGCGGTGTTCTCGGCGCCGCCGGGGGCGGGGGTCCAGTCCAGGCGGTACAGCCCGTCCCGGCCCGCCACGGCCGCGGCGAGCAGGTTCGCGGCCAGCGGGCGCAGGACCAGTGAGTCGGCGGACAGGACCGGCTGCCCGGTCGGGTCCCAGGCGTCCAGGCTCACCGCGTCGGGGCCGGCCGGGCCGATCCGGATCCGCAGGGCGGACGCACCGGCGGCGTGGGCGGTGACGCCGTTCCAGGAGAAGGGCAGCCGGGCCGGGCCTGGCCGGTCGTCGAGCAGGGCGGACGCCTGGAGGGCGGCGTCCAGCAGGGCCGGGTGGACGAGATAGCCGGCGCTGTCCGACTGCCGTTCGAGCGCGACCTCGGCGTAGACATCGGTGCCGTTGCGCCAGGCGGCGCGCAGCCCCTGGAATGCGGGGCCGTAGCGGTAACCGGCCTCGGCGAAGCGGTCGTACACGCCGTCCAGGTCGACCGGCTCGGTGCCGGCCGGCGGCCAGGCGGCGGGCGCGGGCTGGCCGTCGGCGCGGTCGCCGGGTGCCAGGGTTCCGGTGGCGTGCGGGGTCCAGTCCGCGCCGGGATCGGTCTCGGCCCGGGAGTACAGGCCGAGGGAGCGCCGGCCGCTGTCGTCGGGCGGTCCGACGCGGAGCTGGACGTGGACGCCGTCCCGTTCGGGGAGGATCAGCGGGGCCTGGAGGGTCAGTTCGTCGACCAGGGCGCTGTCGGCCTCGTCGGCGGCGCGCAGGGCGAGTTCCAGGAAGGCGGTGCCGGGCAGCAGGTTCGTCCCGGAGACGACGTGGTCGGCCAGCCACGGGTGCGTCCTGGCCGACAGCCGCCCGGTGAGCAACTGCTCCCCCGAGTCGGCCAGATCGACGGCGGCACCCAGCAGCGGGTGGTCCGTGGCGCCCAGCCCGGCGGCGGCCACGTCACCGGTGCGGACCGGGGCGTCGAGCCAGTAGCGGGTGCGCTGGAAGGCGTACGTGGGGAGGTCCACCTGCCGGGATCCCGTGGCCGCCTGCCGGGATGCCCTGCTCGTGCGGCCGAGGGCCGCGGGCCAGTCCACGGGCACGCCCTGGACGTGCGCCTCGCCCAGCGAGAGCAGCAGCCGGTCCTGGCCTCCGTCGTCGCGGCGCAGGGAGCCGACGACCACGCCCGTGGACTCGGTGTCCTCCAGCACCTCCTGGACGGCCGGGGCGAGCACGGGGTGCGGGCTCGACTCGACGAAGGTGGTGAATCCGGCGCCGGTCAGGGCCCGTACGGCGGGCTCGAACTCGACGGTGTTGCGCAGATTGCGGAACCAGTAGTCCGCGGTGAGTTCGGGCCCCTCGATCCAGTCGGCCTCCAGGGTGGAGAACATCCGGGTGCCGACCGTGATGGGGGTGATGTCGGCGAGAACGCCGACCAGTTCCTCCCGGAGGGGGTCCATGCCGGCGGAGTGGGACGCGTAGTCGACCTCGATGCGCCGGGCGCGTACGCCGTCCTTCTCGCAGGAGGCGAGGAGTTCCGCCAGGGCCACGGTCTCGCCGGCGACCACGGTGGAGCGCGGGCCGTTCACCGCGGCGACCGAGATCTTCTCGCCCCAGGGAGCCAGCAGTTCGCGGGTGCGGTCGGCGGGCAGTGCCACCGAGGCCATGCCGCCGTGCCCGGCGACGGCCCGCAGCAGCTTGCTGCGCAGGGCGACGACCCTGGCGCCGTCCTCCAGCGACAGCGCTCCGGCGACGACGGCGGCGGCGATCTCGCCCTGGCTGTGGCCCAGTACGGCGTCCGGCTCCACGCCGTACGACCGCCAGGTCTCCGCCAGCGAGACCATCACGGCCCACAGCGCGGGCTGGACCACGTCCACCCGTTCCAGGTCCGTGGCGGAGCCCAGAACCCCGGTCAGGGACCAGTCGACGTGCGGGGCGAGGGCGCGTTCGCAGGCGGCCATGCGGGCGGCGAAGACCGGTGAGAAGTCGAGCAGTTCGAGTGCCATGCCGGTCCACTGGGCGCCCTGGCCGGGGAAGACGAACACGGTGCGGCCGACGGCGGTCGCGGTGCCCCGGGTGACGGTGGCGAGTGGTGCGTCGGCCGCGAGGGCCCGCAGGCCGGCGGTCAGTTGCTCGCGGTCGCCGACCAGGACGGCTCGGTGGTCGTGCCGGGTGCGGGTGGTGGCGAGGGCGAGGCCGATGGCGGCGGCGCCGTGGCCGGGGTGGGCGTCGGCGTGGTCGGCGAGCCGTTCGGCCTGGGCGCGCAGTGCCTCGGGGGTGTGGCCGGAGAGGACCCAGGGGACGGGGACCCGTCCCTCGGACTCCGGCTCCGCGATGTTCTCGTCGATGTGCTCGAGCACCACGTGGGCGTTGGTGCCGCTCATGCCGAAGGAGGAGACTCCGGCGCGGCGGGGCCGGTCGGGGTCGGCGGGCCAGGACCGCTCCTCGGTCAGCAGCTCCACGGCACCCGCGGACCAGTCGACCTGCGGGGTCGGCGCGTCCACGTGCAGTGTCCGGGGCAGCACCCCGTGCCGCATCGCCTCCACCATCTTGATGACACCGCCCACTCCGGCGGCGGCCGAGGTGTGCCCGATGTTCGACTTCAACGACCCCAACCACAGCGGCTCTTCACGGTCCTGGCCGTAGGTGGCCAGCACCGCCTGCGCCTCGATCGGGTCCCCGAGCCTGGTCCCGGTGCCGTGCGCCTCGACGGCGTCGACGTCACCGGGCGACAGCCGGGCGTCGGCCAGCGCCGCCCGGATCACCCGCTGCTGCGAAGGACCGTTCGGCGCGGTCAGCCCATTGCTCGCCCCGTCCTGGTTCACCGCGCTGCCACGCACCACCGCCAGTACCCGGTGGCCGTTGCGGCGGGCGTCCGACAACCGCTCCAGCAGCACCATGCCGACGCCCTCGCCGAAGCCGACGCCGTCGGCTGCCGCGGCGAAGGGCTTGGAGCGGCCGTCGGCGGCCAGGCCGCGCTGGCGGCTGAACTCGACGAACAGTTCGGGGCTGGACATGACGGTGACGCCACCGGCCAGGGCGAGGGCGCACTCGCCGGAGCGCAGCGCGCGCACCGCGAGATGCAGGGCGACCAGCGAGGACGAGCACGCCGTGTCGACGGTCACCGCCGGGCCCTCCAGGCCCAGGACGTAGCTGACGCGGCCGGACACGACGCTGCCCGAGTTGCCGGCGCCGAGGAAGCCCTCGACCTCCTCGGGGATGTGGGGCAGCAGCCGGGCGGCGTAGTCCTGGTGCATCACGCCGACGAAGACCCCGGTCGCGCTGCCGCGCAGCGTCGCCGGGTCGATGCCCGCGCGCTCCAGCGTCTCCCAGGAGGTCTCGAGGAGCAGCCGCTGCTGCGGGTCCATCGCGAGCGCCTCACGCGGCGAGATGCCGAAGAAGCCCGCGTCGAACTCCCCGGCGTCGTACAGGAAGCCGCCCTCCCGCGCGTAGGAGGTGCCGTGGCGTTCGGTGTCGGGGTCGTAGAGGGCGTCCAGGTCCCAGCCCCGGTCGGCGGGGAAGGCGGCGATGCCGTCGGTGCCGGAGGAGACCAGGTCCCACAGGTCCTCGGGCGAGCGGACTCCGCCGGGGTAGCGGCAGCCCATGGCGACGACGGCGATCGGGTCCTCGTCGGTCGCCGTGCCGCCGCCGGTGGCGGCCGGGCCGGCGGTCGCCGGGCGGCCGGTGTCCGCGCCGAGCAGTTCGCCGCCGAGGTGGGCGGCGAGGACCTCGGGGGTCGGGTGGTCGAAGACGAGGGTGGCGGGCAGCCGCAGCCCGGTGGCGTTGCCGAGGCGGTTGCGGAGGTCGACGGCGGCCAGCGAGTCGAAGCCGAGGTCCCGGAAGGCGCGGCCCGCCTCGACGGCCTCGGGCGTCGGGTGGCCGAGTACGGCGGCGACCTGACCGCGCACCAGGTCGAGGAGTTCGCGGCGGCGGGCGGGGGCGTCCAGGGCGGCGAGCCGTTCCGCCAGCGGGCTCCGGTCGTCCTCGGCAGCGGTGGTGAGGGCGGCCTGGCGGCGGGCGGGCAGCCGGACCACTCCGTGCAGCAGACGGGGTACGGGTTCGCTCGCGGCCCGGGCGCGCAGCGCGGCGGTGTCCAGCCGGAGGGCCACCAGGAGCGGTTCGTCCACGGTGAGCGCGGAGTCGAGGAGGGCGAGGCCCTGCTCGTCGGTCAGGGGCGGCAGGCCCGAGCGGGCGATACGGCGGACCTCGTCGTCGCCGAGGTGGCCGGTCATGGCGCTGCGCCGCTCCCACAGCGTCCAGGCGATGGACCGCCCGGCCAGGCCCTGTGCCCGGCGGTGGTGGGCCAGGGCGTCCAGGAAGGCGTTGGCGGCGGCGTAGTTGCCCTGCCCGGGGCCGCCGAAGGTACCGGCGGCGGAGGAGAAGAGCACGAAGGCCGCGAGGTTCATACCGGCGGTGAGCCGGTGCAGGTTGAGGGCCGCGTCGGTCTTGGGCCGTAGGACGGCGTCGACCCGCTCGGGGGTGAGGGAGGAGACCACTCCGTCGTCGAGGACTCCGGCGGAGTGCACCACGGCCGTCAGGGGGTGCCCGGCGGGTACGTCGGCCAGGACCTCGGCGAGCCGCTCCGCGTCGGCCGCGTCGCAGGCGACGACACTCGACTCCGCGCCGAGCACGGCCAGTTCGGCGCGCAACTCGTCCGCGCCGGGGGCGTCCGGGCCGCTGCGGCTGGTCAGCAGCAGACGCCGTACGCCGTGTTCGGTGACGAGGTGACGGGCGACGCGGGCGCCGAGCAGACCGGTGCCTCCGGTGATCAGGACGGTGCCCTCGGGGTCCAACGTCGGGGCCGGGTCGTCCTGTACGGGGATCCTGGCCAGCCTCGGTACGAGGACCTCGGTGCCGCGCACCGCGAACTGCGTCTCGCCGGTGGCGGTGAGCACGGCGGCCAGGGCGGCCGACAGGTCGGCGTCCGGGTCGAGGTCGACGAGGTGGAGACGGTCGGGGTGTTCGGTCTGCGCGGAGCGCACCAGCCCCCACACCGCGCTGTGCGGCAGGTTCGGTACGTCCTCGCCGGGCCGGGCCGCGATCGCGCCCCGGGTGACCAGGACGAGGCGGGCCCCGGTGAACCGGTCGTCGGCCAGCCAGTCCTGGAGAAGTGCGAGGGCGTCGTGCACCGCGGAGCGGGTGGTGTCGGCGAGCCCCTCGGCCTGGTCGTCCGGGGCCGCGCCGAGGTCGGCGAGGACGAAGTCCGGCAGGGGTGCGTCGGCGTCCCGGAGCGCGGTGAGGTCCGCGTAGCCGGCGACCTCCAGGGTGTCGGCGGCGGGGCCCAGGATCGCCCAGGAGGCCGACGTGGGGCCGGGCACCGCGCGGACGGGCGTCCAGTCGAGACGGAAGAGGGAGTCGTGGTGGCGGCCGGCGGCCGGGGCCGTGAAGTTCCCGGCGGCGACCGGCCGCAGGGCGAGGCCGGCGACGGTCAGGACGGGCCGTCCGGCCGGGTCGAAGGCCCGCAGTGACACGGTGTCCGGTCCGGCGGGGGTGATCCGCATCCGCAGACCGGTGGCGCCCTGCGCGTGGAGGACGGCACCGGTCCAGGCGAACGGCATCCGGCCCTCGGCGGCCTCACCGAGGCCGGTCGCGTGCAGGGCGCTGTCGAGGAGCGCGGGATGCAGCCCGAACCGCGCGGCCTCGGCCTGCTGTTCCGACGGCAGGCTCGCCTCGGCGAACACCTCCTCCCCCAGCCGCCATGCCGCACGCAGCCCCTGGAAGACGGGCCCGTATCGGAAGCCGCCTTCCGCGAACCGCTCGTACAGCCCGTCCAGTTCCACCGGCTCCGCGCCCGCCGGCGGCCAGGCCGCCGACTCGCCCGGTTCCGTCTCCTCGGTGGTGGGGACCAGCAGCCCCCGGGCATGGCACGTCCACGGCACGTCGTCGGTGCCCTCCGGACGGGCGTGCAGGCTCAGCGGTCGCCGTCCGTCCCGGTCCGGGGCGCCGACGGCGAGTTGTACGGCGACGCCGCCCTCCGGGGGCAGGACGAGCGGGGCCTCCAGGGTGAGTTCCTCTACCTGGCCGCAGCCGACCTGGTCGCCCGCACGCACGGCCAGCTCCAGGAAGGCGGTGCCGGGCAGCAGGGCGGCGTCGCGCACGGCGTGGTCGGCGAGCCAGGGGTGGGTGCGGGTGGAGAGGCGGCCGGTGAGGAGCAGGCCGTCCCCGTCGGCGAGGGCGACGACCGCGCCGAGCAGCGGGTGGTCGGCGGCGGCGAGCCCGGCCGAGGCCATGTCGCCCTGGGGCGCGGCGGAGTCCTCCAGCCAGTACCGGCTGCGCTGGAACGCGTAGGTCGGCAGGTCGGCCCGGTGGGTGCGCCAACCGGCGTAGGCGGCCCGCCAGTCGACGCGTACGCCGTGGACGTACAGCTCGCCGACGGCGGCGAGGAACCTGGCCCGGCCGCCGTCGTCGCGGCGCAACGTGCCGATGACCACGGCTTCGTCGGCCCCGGCCGCCCTGGCGGTCTCCTCCATCGGGACGGTGAGCACAGGGTGGGGGCTGACCTCGACGAGGACGTGGTGTCCGGCGGCGAGCAGGGCGCGTGTGGCCTGCTCGAACTCGACGGTCCGGCGCAGGTTCCGGTACCAGTAGCCGGCGTCCAGGCCGGTGGTGTCGAGCGGTTCGGCGGTGACGGTCGAGTAGAAGGGGATGTCGGAGGGGCGGGGGCCGATGTCGGCCAGCAGTCGGAGCAGTTCGTCGTGGATGCGCTCGACGTGGGCGCTGTGCGAGGCGTAGTCCACGGGGATCCGCCGGACCCGGAGGTCGCGGGCGGTGAGTCGGTCGATCAGGTCGTCCAGCGCCGACTGGTCGCCGGAGACGACCACGGAGGCGGGCCCGTTGACGGCCGCGACGGACAGGCGGCCGTCCCAGGCGGTCAGCAGATCACGGACCTCGTCGACCGGCAGCGGTACGGACGCCATGCCGCCGGCCCCGGCCAGCGCGACGATCGCCTTGCTGCGCAGCGCGACGACCTTGGCGCCGTCCTCCAGCGACAGGGCTCCGGCGACCACGGCGGCGGCGATCTCGCCCTGGCTGTGCCCGGCGACGGCGGACGGCTCGACGCCGTAGGACCGCCAGAGCGCGGCCAGCGACACCATCACGGCCCACAGCGCGGGCTGGACCACGTCGACGCGGTCCAGCGGCGGGGTGCCGGGGGCGTCGCGCAGTACGTCGGTCAGGGACCAGTCGGTGTGGGGGGCGAGGGCGCGTTCGCAGTCGGCGATCCGCTCCGCGAAGACCGGGGCGGAGTCCAGCAGTTCGGCGGCCATGCCGGTCCACTGCGACCCCTGGCCGGGGAAGACGAACGCGGTGTCGGCGCCGGGGGTGCCGGTGCCGCGCGGCACTCCGGGCTCCGGGGTGTCGTCGGCCAGGGCCCGCAGGCCGCGCAGGAGCCCGTCCTCGTCGGCGGCGATCACGACGGCGCGGTGTTCGAGGGCGGCCCGGGTGGTGGCCAGGGCGTGGCCGACGTCCAGGGGGCGCTGTCCGGGGTGCGTGTCGAGGTGGGCGGCGAGGCGGCGGGCCTGGGCGCGGAGGGCCTCGCGGCTGCGGGCGGAGACCGGCCAGGGCAGGGCGGTCGGGAGGCTGGGCTCGTCGGCGGCGTCGGGCTCGTCGGCCTCGCCCTGGAGAGCCTCTCCGTGGATGGCCGCATCGGGCTCGGTACCCGCCTGTTCCAGCACTACATGCCCATTGGTGCCGCTGATGCCGAACGACGACACGGACGCCCGGCGCGGGGCGCCGGTCTCCGGCCAGGGCACGGCCTCGGTGACCAGTTCCACGGCGCCGGAGGACCAGTCGACCGTGGGGGTGGGCTGCTCCGCGTGCAGGGTGGGCGGCACGGTGCCGTGGCGCATCGCCATGACCATCTTGATGATGCCGCCGACGCCCGCCGCGGCCTGGGTGTGACCCAGGTTGGACTTCAGCGAGCCCAGCAGCAGGGGCCGGTCGGCGGGCCGGTCCTGTCCGTAGGTGGCCAGCAGGGCCTGGGCCTCGATGGGGTCGCCGAGCGGGGTGCCGGTGCCGTGCGCCTCGACCACGTCGACGTCGGCGGGGGTGAGCCCGGCGTCGGCGAGCGCCCGCCGGATGACCCGCTGCTGGGCGGGCCCGTTGGGGGCGGTCAGGCGGCTGCTCGCGCCGTCCTGGTTGACGGCGGTGCCGCGGACCACGGCGAGCACGGGGTGCCCGTTGCGGCGGGCGTCCGAGAGGCGCTCCAGCAGGAGCATGCCGACGCCCTCGCCCCAGCCGGTGCCGTCGGCCCCGGCGGCGAAGGACTTGCAGCGGCCGTCGGCGGCGAGCCCGCCCTGCCGGCTCATCTCGACGAACGGCACCGGCGTCGACATGATCATGGCGCCGCCGGCCAGCGCCAGCCCGCACTCCCGTCGGCGCAGGGCCTGGGCGGCCAGGTGGAGGGCGACGAGGGAGGACGAGCAGGCGGTGTCCACCGTCACCGCCGGGCCCTCCAGGCCGAAGGTGTAGGAGAGGCGGCCGGATGCGACGCTGTCGGAGTTGCCGTTGCCGATGTATCCCTGGATGTCGTCGGGGACCTGGCTCAGCCGCAGGGCATAGTCCTGGTACATCACGCCGACGAAGACCCCGGTGTCGCTGCCGCGCAGCCCGCCCGGGTCGAGGCCCGCGCGTTCGAAGGCCTCCCAGGTGGTCTCCAGGAGCAGCCGCTGCTGGGGGTCCATGGCGAGGGCCTCCCGGGGCGAGATGCCGAAGAAGCCGGGGTCGAAGTCGGCGGCGCCGGTGAGGAATCCGCCTTCGGCGGCGTACGTCGTGCCGGGGCGCTCCCGGGTCGGGTCGTGCAGGGTGCCGAGGTCCCAGCCGCGGTCGGCGGGGAAGTCGGCGACCGCGTCGGTGCCGGAGGCGACGAGCTGCCACAGCTCCTCGGGGGACTCGACCCCGCCCGGGTACCGGCAGCTCATGCCGACGATTGCCACGGGTTCCTGCTGCTGGGCCTCCACTTCCTGCAGCCGCCGCCGGGTGCGGTGCAGGTCGGTCGCGACCCGCTTGAGGTAGTCGCGGAGCTTGTCGTCGTTCAGCGTGCCGTCAGTCACTGTGCACCGTCACCTTCGGGGCCTTCGAGCGGGCGGGCTCGGGCGTGGGGAGTCGCCGGGTCGCGGATGTGGGCGTGAGGTTCACGACATCCCGAGTTCGTTGTCGATGAACTCGAAGAGCTCGTCGTCGCTGGCCGTGTCCATCCGCTCCTCCAGGCGGTCCTCAGCCGCGTCACCGGTTCCCGGGCGCAGCCTGCCGATCAGTTCTTGGAGCCGGTTGATCAGCTCCGGTGCGGCCGTGCCGCTGTCCAGGGCGCCTTCGAGCAGGCCCAGTTCGGCCAGGCCGGTGGTGTCGGCGGAAGCGGGGTCGGATTCGGTGCCCTCGGGGGCGAGTTCGACGGCCAGTTGGCGGGCGATGGCACCGGATGTGGGGTGGTCGAAGAGCAGGGTGGCGGGCAGCCTGAGGCCGGTGGCGGCGCCGAGCCGGTTGCGCAGTTCGACGGCGGTGAGCGAGTCGAAGCCGAGCTCCAGCAGCCCGCGTTCGGCGTCCACCGAGGCGGGGCCGGGGAAGCCGAGCACGGTGGCGGCGTGCCCGCGCACCAGGTCGAGCAGGGTGCGTGTCCGCCGGTGCTCGGGCTGGCCGGCCAGGGTGCGCCTGAGCGTGTCGGCCGCGTCCGGTGCCGCCTCGCCGGCCGCCGCGCTGCGCCGGGCGGGCGGGCGTACGAGGCCGCGCAGCAGGGCCGGTACGCCGCCGGTGCCGCTCTGGGCGGCCAGGGCGGTGGTGTCGAGCCGCAGGGGCAGGACGACGGGCTCGCCGGTGGCGTTGGCCGTGTCGAACAGGGCCGCGCCCTCGGCCGGGGAGAAGGCGACGATGCCGCCGCGGGCGATGCGCCGGAAGTCGGCCTCGTCGAGGCCCCCGCTCATGCCGCCCTTGTTGGCCCACAGTCCCCAGGCGAGCGAAGCGGCGGGCAGGCCGAGCGTCCGGCGGTGGTGGGCCAGCGCGTCCAGGAAGGAGTTGGCCGCCGCGTAGTTGCCCTGGCCCATGCCGCCGAAGACGCCGGCGATGGAGGAGAACACGACGAACGCGGAGAGGTCCATGCCCTCGGTCAGTTCGTGGAGGTTCCAGGCCGCGTCGACCTTGGGCCGCAGGGCGGTGTCCAGTTGGGCCGGCGTCATCGCGTCGACGACGCCGTCCGCGATCGTTCCCGCGGCGTGCACCACGGCGGTCAGCGGGTGGGCCTCGGGCAGCGAGTCCAGCAGCCGGGCCAGTGCCTCCCGGTCGGCGGCGTCGCAGGCCACGACCTCCGCGTGGGCGCCGAGCGCGGCGAGGTCGACGACCAGGTCGGCGGCGCCCTCGGCGGCGGGCCCCCGGCGGCTGGTGAGCAGCAGGCGCTTCACGCCGTGCTCGGCCACGAGGTGACGGGCGAGTACGGAGCCGATGGCGCCGGTGCCGCCGGTGATCAGGACCGTGCCGGGGCGCCCCCAGTCGGGGGTCGCCTGCTGCTCGGCGGCGGGCACGCGGGCCAGTCGGGCGATGTGCGCCCGGCTCTCGCGCAGCGCGAGTTGGGGTTCGCCACTGGCGACGGCGGCGACAAGACCGTCCCGTGAGGCGTCGTCGAGGTCGGCGAGGACGAAGCGCCCCGGGTTCTCGGTCTGCGCGGACCGCACCAGCCCCCACACGGCGGCGTGGGTCAGGTCCGGCGCGTCGCCGTCGGCGGTCGACGGCACGCCGCCCCGGGTGACCAGCACCAGCTTGGCGTCGGCGAACGTGTCGTCGGCGAGCCAGTCCCGTACGAGGGCGAGGGTGCGGCCGGTGACGTGCCGTACGGCGTCGGCCTGCCCCTGTCCGGCCGGTGCGGCGGGGACGTGGGCGAGGACGACCGCGGGCGGGGCGATTGCCCCGGCTCCCTCGGCGATCTCGCGGGACAGTGCTTCGAGGTCGGTGGCGGAGCGGGTGATGCCATGGGCCGCCCAGTCGGGTGCCTCGGCGCCGATGACGGCCCAGCCGTCGGGGTCGGCGGCGGCCGGCTGGGGCAGTACGGGCCATTCGACGCGGTACAGGTCGTCGTGGTGTGCGGTCCGGGCGGCGCGTACCTGGTCGGGGTTGACCGGGCGGAGCACCAGGGACCGGATGGAGGCGACCGGTTGCCCGGCGGTGTCGGTGGCCCGCACGGACACGGCGTTGTTGCCCGCGGGCGTCAGCCGGATGCGCAGGGCGCGGGCGCCGGAGGCGTGCAGCCGTATGCCGTTCCAGGAGAACGGCAGCCATCCCTGGGTGGTGCCTTCGAGCACGCCGAAGATCAGCGAGTGCAGGGCGCTGTCGAGGAGCGCGGGATGCAGCCCGAACTTCGCGGCCTCGGCCTGCTGTTCGGACGGCAGGCTCGCCTCCGCGTACACCTCGTCGCCGAGCCGCCACACCTCGCGCAGTCCCTGGAAGGCGGGCCCGTATCCGAAGCCGCCCTCGGCGAACCGCTCGTACAGTCCGTCGAGTTCCACCGGCTCCGCGCCGGTCGGCGGCCAGATCATGGACTCGGCCGGTTCCGTCGCCTCGGTGGTGGGGATCAGCAGCCCCCGGGCGTGGCACGTCCATGCCGCGTCGTCCGTGTCCTCCGGGCGGGTGTGCACGCTGACCGGCCGGGCGCCGGAGGCGTCCGGGGCGCCGACGGAGAGTTGCAGCACCACCGCGCCTCGGGCGGGGATCACCAGCGGTGCCTCCAGGGTGAGTTCCTCGACCTGGCCGTAGCCGACCTGGTCGCCCGCCCGGACCGCCAGCTCGAGCAGGGCGGTGGCGGGGAGGAGGGCGGTGCCGTAGACGCCGTGGTCGGCCAGCCACGGGTGGGTGCGCACCGAGAGCCTGCTGGTGAACAGGACGCCGTCGGTGTCGGCGAGCGGGACGGCGGCGCCGAGCAGCGGGTGGTCGGCCGGGAGGAGCCCGGCGGCGGCCATCCCGCCGGCCGCCGCGGTGGCCTCCAGCCAGTAGCGCTCGCGCTGGAAGGCGTAGGTGGGCAGGTCGACCTGGCGGGCCGTGCCGGTGGCGTCGGTGTCCATGACCGTGGGCCAGTCCACGGCCGTGCCCCGGACGTACAGGTGGGCGAGGGCGTCGGTGACGGCGCGGGTCTCGGTGCGGTCCTTGCGCAGCAGCGGCACGAGGGCACCCGCGGCGGACGGGTCCGCCGGGTCCTCGAACCCGGAGGGGCTGTCGTCGGCGAGGCAGTCGCGTCCCATGGCGGTGAGCGAGCCGTCGGGGCCGAGTTCGAGATACGTCATGGCGCCTTCGGCGGCGAGCCGCCGCATGCCGTCGTGGAAGCGCACCGCCTCCCGGACGTGGCGCACCCAGTACTCGGGCGACCCCAGCTGTTCGGGGGTGGCCAACTCGCCGGTGACGTCGGAGACCAGCGGAATGCGCGGCGCACGGAAGTCCAGGCTCTCGGCGACCCGCCGGAACTCGTCGAGCATGGCGTCCATGTGCGGCGAGTGGAACGCGTGGCTGACGGTGAGCCGCCGGGCCTTGCCGCCACGGCCGCGCCACTGCTCGGCGATGTCGAGGACGGCGTCCTCGTCGCCGGAGACGACGACGGAGGCCGGGCCGTTGACGGCGGCCACCGCGACCCGGCCCTCGTAGGGGGCCAGCAGTGCCGCGACGTCCTCCTCGGACGCGGTCAGCGCGACCATGGCGCCGCCCTCGGGCAGTGCCTGCATCAGCCGGCCCCGGGCCGCGACCAGCGCGGCGGCGTCGGGCGCCGACAGCACCCCGGCCACGTGTGCGGCCGCCAGCTCGCCGATCGAGTGGCCGAGCAGCAGGTCCGGCACCACGCCCCAGTGCTCGACCAGACGGAAGAGGGCGACCTCGACCGCGAAGAGGGCCGGTTGCGTGTACTCGGTGCGGTCCAGCAGAGCCGCCGCGTCAGAGCCGGCCGGGGCGAAGACCACGTCGCGCAGCGGCCGGTCCAGCAGCGGGTCCAGTTCGGCGCAGATCGCGTCGAAGGCGTCCGCGAAGACCGGGTACCGGGCGTACAGTTCGGCGCCCATTCCGGCGCGCTGGCTGCCCTGCCCGGCGAAGAGGAACGCGGTCCTGCCGGCCACGGCCGTGCCCTGGGTGACGCCGGGTGCGCTCCCGGCGGTGGCGAGCGCCTTCAGGCCGCCGATCAGCGCCTCGCGGCTGTCGCCCACTACGGCGCCCCGGTACTCGAAGGCGCTGCGGGCGGTGGCCAGGGTGTGCGCGATGTCGGCCGGACGCAGGCCGGGACGGGCGTCGGCGTGCTCCAGCAGCCGCTGGGCCTGGGCCCGCAGGGCGACCCGGCTCCGGGCCGACAGCAGCCACGGCAGGACGACCCCGTCACCGTCGTCGCCCGCACCGGCGGTCTCGTCGGCGCTCTCCGGCTCCGCCACACCGTCCGGAACGTACTCGTCCGGCACGTGTTCCAGGATCGTGTGCGCGTTCGTGCCGCTGACGCCGAAGGACGAGATCGCGGCCCGGCGCGGGTGGCCGTTGTCCGGCCACGGGGTGTCCTCGGTGAGCAGCGACACGGCACCCGCCGACCAGTCGACGAACGGGGTCGGCGCGTCGACGTGCAGGGTCCGCGGCAGGACTCCGTGCCGCATGGCCAGCACCATCTTCTGCAGGCCCGCGATACCGGCGGCGGCCTGGGCGTGCCCCATGTTGGACTTGAGCGAGCCGAGCAGCAACGGCCGGTCCGACGGACGGTCCTGCCCGTACGTCGCCAGCAGCGCCTGCGCCTCGATCGGGTCGCCGAGCCGCGTGCCCGTACCGTGCGCCTCCACCGCGTCGACGTCGGCGCTGTTCAGTCCGGCCGACGCGAGGGCCTGGCGGATGACGCGCTGCTGGGAGGGGCCGTTGGGCGCGGTGAGCCCGTTGCTGGCGCCGTCCTGGTTGACCGCCGAGCCCCGGACCAGGGCGAGCACCGGGTGGCCGTTGCGCCGTGCGTCGGACAGCCGCTCCAGTACGACCATGCCGGCGCCCTCGGCCCAGGCGGTGCCGTCGGCGGCCGCGGCGAAGGGCTTGCAGCGGCCGTCGGCGGCGAGGCCGCGCTGCCTGCTGAACTCGATGAACGCGCCGGGGGTGGACATCACCGTGACACCGCCCGCCAGGGCGAGCGAGCACTCGCCGGCGCGCAGCGCCTGGGCCGCGAGGTGCACGGCGACCAGCGAGGACGAACAGGCCGTGTCGACGGTGACCGCCGGGCCCTCCAGGCCGAAGGTGTAGGAGATCCGGCCGGAGGCGACGCTGCCCGCGCTGCCGATGCCCAGGTAGCCCTCGATCTCCTCGGTGGGCTGCTGGACGCGGGAGCCGTAGTCGCGGTAGCTGGAGCCGACGAACACCCCGGCCCGGCTGCCCTTCAGCGACGCCGGGTCGATACCGGCCCGTTCGAACGCCTCCCAGGAGATCTCCAGCAGCAGCCGCTGCTGCGGGTCGATCGCCAGTGCCTCACGCGGGGAGATCCCGAAGAACGCCGGGTCGAAGTGGTCCGCGTCGTGCAGGAACCCGCCCTCGCGGGCGTATGTCCGGCCGACCTTGTCCGGGTCGGGGTCGTACAGCTCGTCGAGGTCCCAGCCACGGCCGGTGGGGAACTCGGTGATGGCGTCGGCGCCCGAGGTGACCAGTCGCCACAGCTCCTCCGGGGTGGTGACACCACCGGGGTAGCGGCAGCTCATCGCGACGACGGCGATGGCGTCGTCGTCGACCGGAGCGGCCGGGGAGGCCGGGGAGGCGGGCACCGTCGGCACCGATTCCGGTACCGGTGCCGTGCCGCCCAGTTCGGACCGTACGTGGTCCACCAGGGCGGTGACGGTGGGGTGGTCGAAGACGAGGGTCACCGACAGGCGCAGTCCGGTGACCTCGGAGAGGCGGTTGCGCAGGTCGACGGCGGTGAGCGAGTCGAAGCCGAGGTCCTTGAAGACCCGGTCGGGGTCGATGTCGGCGGGGTCGGCGTAACCGAGGACGGCGGCGACCTCGGTGCGGACCAGGCGGATCAGTTCCTCCTGCCGTTCCTGCGCGGAGAGTGTCGCGAGGCGTCCGGCGAGGGAGTCCGCTTCCGTTTCCTGCCGGTCGGCCCCGGCGGCGGCCAGGATGTCGCGGGCCTCGGGCAGTTCGCGCAGGACCACGCTGGGTCGCAGCGCGGTGTAGGCGGGCGCGAAGCGGTCCCAGGCGAAGTCGCAGAGCACCAGCCTGGTCTCGGCCCGGTCCAGGGCCTGTTCGAGGGCGGTGACGGCCAGTTCGGGGTCCATGGGCGGCAGGCCGTTGCGTACGAGCCGTTCGCGGGCGGAGTTGGCGGCGCTGTCGCCCGCCCACAGGCCCCAGGCCACGGCGGTGGCCGGCAGGCCGAGTGAGCGCCGCTGCTCGGCGAGGGCGTCGAGGAAGGCGTTGGCGGCGGCGTAGCTGCCCTGTCCGGTGCCGCCGAGGGTCCCGGCGAGCGAGGAGAACAGGACGAACGCGGTCAGGTCCAGGTCGCGGGTGAGGGTGTCCAGGTTGCGGGCGGCGTCCATCTTGGGGCGCAGGACCGCGGCGGCCCGCTCGGGGGTGAGGGTGTCGAGGACGCCGTCGTCCAGGACACCGGCGGCGTGCACGACGGCGCGCAGGGGGCGGTCCTCGGGGATGCCGGCGAGCAGGGCGGCGAGTGCGTCCCGGTCGGCGGCGTCACAGGCGGCGACCTCCGCGTGGGCGCCGAGGTCGGCGAGTTCGGCGACCAGTTCGGCGGCGCCGGGCGTGTCGGGGCCGCGGCGGCCGGTGAGCAGCAGGTGCCGGGCGCCGGAGCGGGCGAGCCGGCGTGCGACATGGGCGCCGAGGGCGCCGGTACCGCCGGTGATCAGTACCGTGCCGTCGGGCTTCCAGGAGCCCTCGGTCGTCTCCTCGACCGGCAGGGCCCTCACGAGCCTGCGGCCGTAGACGCCCGAGGGCCGGACGGCGATCTGGTCCTCGCCGTCGAGGCCGGCCAGTACGGCCGCGAGTCGGCCGCCGGAGCGGTCGTCCAGGTCTGCCGGCAGGTCGATCAGTCCGGCCCACCGCTCCGGGTATTCCACGCCCGCCACGGCGCCGAGGCCCCACAGGGTCGCCTGGGCCGGTGCGGTGAGGGCGTCGGAGCGTCCGACGGAGACCGCGCCGCTGGTCGCGGACCACAGCGGGGCGTTGATCCCGGCGTCGCCGAGCGCCTGGAGCAGGGTGGTGGTGAGGGCGAGCCCGGTCGGCAGCGCGGTCCCGTCGGCGTACGGCTCCTCGGCGAGGGCGAGCAGCGAGAGCACGCCGCCGTCCGGGGCGGTCGACGCGCCCAGCCGGGCGGCGAGTTCGGCGCGGTCGGTGTCGGCGCTCCCGATCTCGACGGGTACGGCGGTGGCGCCGTGCCGTTCGAGGGCCCGCAGCACGCCCGACGTGATCGGTCCGGTGGCCGTGCCGTCCGGTACGACGACCCACCAGGTGCCGGTGAGGGCGGGGGTGCCGGGGGCGAGGTGCAGGGCCTTGAAGGTGACGCGGTAGCGCCAGCCGTCGATGGTGGTGCGGCCGCGGCGGCCGCGCTGCCAGTCGGCGAGCGCGGGGAGCACGCCGCCCAGGGAGGTGCGGGCCGTCTCGTCCTCGTCCGGCAGGTTCAGCGCGGCGGCGACGGCGGTGAGGTCGTTCCGCTCGACCGCGTCCCAGAACGCCGTGTCGGCCGGCTGCGCACCGCCTTGGGGCGCGGAGCCGTCGGCGGACGCGGATGTGGGCTCCAGCCAGTACCGCTGCCGCTGGAAGGCGTAGGTGGGGAGTTCGACGGGGCGGGCGTCGGTGCCCGCGAACACGGCCCGCCAGTCCACCGGGACGCCGTGGACGTGAGGTCCGGCCAGGGCGGCCAGGAACCGGTCGGGGCCGCCGTCGTCCGTGTGCAGGGTGCCGGTGACGCGTCCGGCGACGTCCGCGGCCTCCAGGCTCCGCTCGATCCAGACGGTCAGCACCGGGTGCGGGCTGGCTTCGACGAAGGTGTCGTGCCCGGCGTCGATCAGCGCGGCGACGGTCCGGTGGAACTCCACGGGCTCGCGGAG